>JAJDVB010000032.1 GCA_022826345.1 Alphaproteobacteria bacterium | reverse complement strand
GTGTCGGCTCGATCTACAGCCGCTACAAGCGGCTCGGCGACAACACCATCGACGAGAACTACTTTCCGGTTCTGTGGACCCGCGACGGCTATCGAACCCCGGATATCGACACGTTCCTGAATGGCGCGCGCGCCTGATCCTACGCCGGCCAAGGGCCCGGAGCGTCCTGGCTTGTGTGGCGATGGTTGATGCGCGACAACCGTCCAACCCAGTTATCTTGAATGACCTCAACACGGGCTGGAGAAGAGAGACATGTCAGCAGCGGACAAGTTGGGTGGATATGCCAGCGGTTTCAGCGGCTTGAACGCCGATGAAATCGCCGCGAACGTGACGAACGACTACAAGCTTCTAGACAAAGACGGCGCCGTCTACGGCAAGAGCGACCTGCCGGGCTACATCGCCGAGCTGAGAAAGATCGGCGACAAGATGGACATCACCGATGTCGTGGTCGAGGGCGGCACCGCGTGGTGCAAGTGGCAGGTCGGAGGCATTGTTGGGGCCGGCATGATCAGTTTCGGTGACGACGGTGTCACCCAGGAGCAACTGTTCTATTTCTGACATGTAACGGTCCCCACGCCGCGCGACCGGCGTCGGATCGCGAACCATGCGTCGCGCGGCGCCGTGTTGGCCCGCGCTTGCCTGCCAATTCGAAGCCACTTAAGCTGCCGAACAGAAGTTATGCCGTGCGCCGGTCTGCCGGTCTGTAGGGAGTGTAATCATGGCGCGAGACCCCAAGTACGACATCCTCTTCGAGCCCATCCAGTTCGGCCCGAAGACGATGAAGAACCGCTTCTACCAGGTTCCGCACTGCAATGGCGCGGGCTCGGAGCGGCCGGGCACGCAGGCCGCGTTTCGGGGCATGAAGGCGGAGGGCGGCTGGGGCGGTGTCTGTACGGAGGCTTGCTCGATCGACCATGAAGCCGACACCTCGCCGGGCGTGCTGGCCTGCCTTTGGGACGACGGCGACATCATCAATCTCCGGCACATGTGCGACAGCCTGCACAAATGGGATGCGCTCGCCGGTGTGGAGCTTTGGCATATGGGCTCGGCGTCGGCGAACCTGGAGACGCGAGCCGCTCCGTCGTCTCCCACGCAATCGACCTCGGATTGGTCGATCGGCACCTACTCGCACGAGCCCGACGAAGCCGAGATCATCGAGCTCCAGGACATGTACGTCGAGTCCGCGAAACGGGCCGTGCAGGCCGGCTTCGACATCGTGTACGTCTACGGCTCGCACGGCGTCTTGCCGGTGCAGTTTTTGTCGCGCTTCTACAACAAGCGAACCGACAAGTACGGCGGTTCCTTCGAGAATCGCGCGCGCTTCTGGTTGGAGACCATCGAAAAGGTGAAAGAGGCCGTCGGCCATGAATGCGCGATCGCCGTGCGAATTTCGATCGACCAGATCATGGGGCCGGACGGCGTGCAGGCGGAGGATGACGGCATCGGGTTCATCGAGCTCGCCACCCGGCGCGGCCTGGTGGATCTCTGGGACGTGAACGTCTCAACGTTCAGCGAATGGGGCGAAGATGCCGGCCCGTCGCGCTTCTACAAGGCGAACCACCAGGCGCCGTTCACGAAACACGTCAAGAGCGTCGCCAAGGTGCCGGTGATCAACGTGGGGCGTTTCACCAGCCCGGACGACATGGTCCACGTGATCAGCTCCGGGCAGGCGGACATCATCGGCGGCGCGCGCCCCTCGATTGCCGATCCCTTCCTGCCCCAGAAGATCGAGGAAGGGCGGCTCGAAGACATCCGCGAGTGCATCGGCTGCAACATCTGCATCTCTCGATGGGAACGAGGCACTGCGCTCGTTTGCACGCAGAACCCCGTCGCCAACGAAGAATATCGCCGCGGCTGGCACCCGGAGAAATTCGATCACGTCGAGGACGCCGGATCGGTTCTCGTGGTCGGCGCGGGACCCGCCGGGACCGAGGCCGCTCGCGTTCTGGGCCAGCGAGGCTACGACGTGCACGTCTGCGAAGCGGAATCAGAAATCGGCGGGCATATCCGCGATGTCATGCGCTATCCGGGCATGGCGGAATGGGGCCGCATCACCAGCTACCGGCAGGCTCAGCTCGACAAGCTCAAAAACGTCGAAGTGCACACGAACGCCCGCCTCGAATCCGATGACGTGCTGAACTACGGCGCCGACAAGGTGGTGCTTTGCACCGGCTCCCGGTGGGCGGCCGACGGCTTCAGCCACATCACGATGGCGCCGGTTCCGGGCATCGATGCAGCGGCGCCTCACTTCGCAACGCCCGAGCAGATCATGGCGGGCAAGGATGTCGGTGAGCGCGTCGTCATTCTTGATGCCGACGGGTACTTCACCGGCGTCAGTATGGCCGAGATGCTGGCCGATCGGGGCAAGCAAGTGTCGATCGTCACGCAGTTCTCCGAGGCCGCACCGTTGATGGAATACACCCTCGAGGCCCCCAACCTGCATCGCATGCTGCACGAAAAAGGCATCACCCAATACGGCGGCACCTGGGTCGAGGAGTGCGATCCGGGCAACGTGGTGAAGGTGAAGCTCTTCAGCCTCTCTCGGGACGGCTACAAGCGCACCGTCGAGCCCAGGCCCGGCGAGCATGTACGCAAGATGGGCGAGGAGACCCAGACCATCGACGCCGATACCGTAATTCTGGTGACGGCGCGGCTTGCGAACAGCGAGCTTTACAAGTCGCTCTGGGAGCGTCGCGAAAGGTGGGAAGAGGAAGGGATCGCAGGCATCTACCAGGCCGGCGATTGCTATGCACCGCGCCTTACCGGCGATGCGATCTTCGATGCGCACCGTCTCGCCCGGGAGTTCGAATCGGAGAATCCGCGGCGGCCGCAGCCTTTCCTCCGCGAGCGCATGATCTGGGGACGAGAGAACGCGTCCATGACCGCGAACTAGCTGAGGTTAGTGTTTCGAGAAGAGTAAAGAGTCGACTCGCACAAATGCTACGTACCTTAGCGGCTGCAAAGATCAGGGTCCGGGCGACGTCCAGTCGGTTACGACCCCGAATACGACTTGTGGGGTTCTCTGCGGCCGCATGAGCGGTCCGCATAGCTGTGCACCATGGCAAACACCAGCAATCACGGGAGGTCTTACTCCATGAAAGCGAACATCACACGGCGTAAGTTTATGGCGGCAACGGGTGGCATTGCCGCGGGCTTGACCGCCTTCGGTGCGACACCCTCGAAGGTCTTCGCCGGGGAGAAAACGGTGAAGATCGGCTTTCTCGCCGCGCTCACCGGCGATGCCGCGGGCTGGGGTCTTCCAGGCCTCTACGGTGTCGAGATCTGGGCGGAGCAGATCAATGCCGCCGGCGGCCTCGACATGGGCGGCGAGAAGTACAAGGTCGAGATCATCTCCTATGACGATGAGTTCGATGCCGTCAAGGCGACCGTCGGCGCCAAGAAGCTGCTCTTCGAGGATGAAGTCTCGATCGTCCTGATGCTCGGGATCACGCCCGTGCAGGCGGTGAAGGACTTCATGACCCGCAACAAGATGCTGACGACGACGCTAGTGCCGACCGACATCAGCGAGGACGCGCCCTATTTGTTCGCGCCCGTCGAAGTCCATCCCTTCTACAACGTAACCGCCGTCGACTACATCGCGCGCAACATGCCGCACATCAAGACGGCGGCCATTGCAACACAAAACGACGAGCTGGGCCTGAGCTCTCTCGCGACCTACCGGGCCGCGTTCGAGGTCGCTGGCATCGAGATCGTCGAAGAGAACCTGTTCGGCTTCGAGGTGACGGACTTCGCCCCGGTGGTGTCGAAACTGATCGCCGCGAACCCCGACGTGATCACCTGGGACACGGCCTATCCAGATTACGTCAACCTCTTGACCGAGCAGGCGTTCCTGCAGGGTTACGAGGGCCAGTTCGTGAACTGCACGCTCGACCAGTACGAGCACATTCTGAGCAAGACGAGCAAGGAGTTCCTGGAGGGATTCCTTTGGCAGTTCCCGGATCTCGACGATCCGATCATGCAGGGCGGTGGCACCCATTTCGATAACGCGGCCGCATTCTACAAGACCTACGCCGAGCGCTATCCGGGTGCCTGGACCGCGGTGTCGTGGGAATATGCGGCAGCGCTTGAGATGTGGCGTGCCGCCGCGGCTAACGCCGGCACCTTCGATCCGCCGGCGGTCGCGGAAGCCCTCCGCGCGCTGAGCCCGGTGCCGCACGCATTCGGTGACGCCGAATGGTGGGGCGAAGATTTCTTCGGTGTGAACAGCGCGGCGCTCGGCAAGTGGCCCGTCGTTCAAATGCAGAACGGCAAAGCCGTCATCGTCGAGATGGGCGATGTCAGAGCCTGGTGCGACCAGCATCTGGACGTTCTGAAAAAGCACTTCATAGAGCTCGGCGTCCCGCTCGCAGGCTAATCGAACCTCAGGTGATGTGCCCCGCTCCGGCGGGGCACATTCTTTCCTCTCACACTATTTGGCGATCGGCCGGAACGGGCCTTAGCGAGACATGACGGATCTGGAACTCATTCTTCAGACCATCATGAACTCGCTGATTGCGAGCAGCTTCACCGCAATTTTTGCGGTCGGCCTGGTCTTGATTTTCGGCATCATGCAGATCGTCAATTTCGCCCACGGTGCTCTCTACATGGTGGGCGCATATGCGACTTGGTACCTCTACGCGGAAGTCGGTATCCCGTTCTTCGCCTCGATTGTCTTGGCGACTCTATTGACGGTGGCTATCGGCCTTTTGATGGAGCGCGCGCTGTTTCGCCCGATGCGCGGCAATTTGTTCGGCGGCCTCATCGTTTCCGTCGGCATGATGTTCGTCCTTGAGGTTCTCGTTGTTTATCTGTTTGGCCAAGGGCTCATGAAGAACATGACGCCCTATTTCAAGGAATCGTGGCATGCCTTCGGGATCCAGAGCGTCACGATCTCCCACTCGCGGCTGTTCGTCTTCGCGATCGCGGCATTCATCCTCGTTGCCTTCTGGCTCTTCATGAGCCGCACCAGGATCGGCTGGGCGATGCGCGCCTGCGCCCAGAATCCAGAAGCGGCCGCGCTGCAGGGCATCGGCATCGGCAAGATATCCATGCTGGCGATGGTCATCAGCGCCGCGATGGCCGGCATGGGTGGCGCGGTCATGTCACCGCTTGTGCGCATCACGCCGCAGATGGGCCATCCGGTGCTCGTCACCGCCTTCATCGTCATGATTGTCGGCGGCATGGGAAGCATCGAAGGCGCCCTGATTGCGGCCGTCGTGTACAGCTTCTTCCATACCTTCGTCACCACTTACATCGGCGGCGAGGTCGCGACGATCCTGGGTCTGGCGTTGATGCTGCTGGTCCTGATCGTCAAACCGACCGGGATCATGGGAGCGCGTGAGAGTGTTTAGCCGGACGCACCGCAACGTCGCCGGGCTCGCCGTCATCCTGGCGGTCGTCTGCGTCCTGCCGTTCGTCCTGCGGCCGTATCAGCTGGATTTCCTGATTTTCATGTTCATCAACATCATTCTCGTGGTGAGCTATCGTCTCATCGCCATCACGGGCGAGTTTTCGCTGGCCCACGCCGTGATCATGGGTGTGGGCGCCTATGCGAGTGCGCTCCTCGCGGCGCTTCCTATCTCCCCTTGGATATCCATGCCGCTCGGCGGCGTGGCGGCGGCGGCCATCGCCTATATTCTGAGTTTCCCGCTGTTTCGCATGAAGGGGTTCTACTTCCTCATCGGCTCCTTCGCCGCCGCCGAAGCGATCCGCCTGTGCTGGGTTCAGTTCATCGATCCGTTCGGCGGTTTTCGGGGGCTGCGGCGCATCCCAGTTCTGGAAATCGACTTGGGCGACCTGCTCTATATCGATCTTGGCGCCCCGGTTCCGTACTACTTCTTCGCGGTGATCGTGGGGCTGGTTTGCCTCACTGTCATGTACCGGATCGAACATTCCCGCTTCGGCTTCATCTTTCACGGTGTGCATCACAAGGACACGCTGGCGCAATCGGTTGGCGTCGATGTGCGGCGCTATCGCACCATCGCATTCGTCACCGGCGGATTTTTCGCGGGTATCGCGGGCGCCATGATCGCGCACTACGTCACCGCGATTAATCCGGGCCTGTTCGGCCTGAAGCAGATGCTCTTTGTCTTGGTCTGGGTGCTTGTGGGCGGTATGGGCCACTTCGCGGGCCCGATTATCGGCGTCACGGTTCTGTCGATCATCGACGAATCCCTGCGCGGCCTGGATGAGCTTCGGCCCGGCTTCTACGGCCTGGTCCTGATCGCGACGATATTGTTCCTGCCCGAAGGCCTGGTCAGCCTACCCAGAAAGCTCTTGCAATGGACGACTTGGCTGCTGAAACGCGACGTCGCAGGTCTCGTGAAACGGGAATAGGCCGCGCTAGGTGCCGAACCGGCGGCAGGGCGGCGCCAGGTAAACCGCCGCCGTCAGTTTTCGGGTATCGGTCATCTTCTGCCAAGGCTCTTTGCGAACGCCACCGATACCGGCATGGAACGGCTCGGCATCGATCTCGCGGGCGCGCGCCCGCGGCTCTTCCGCTTCGTCGTGCCGCCCGGCCTCTTCCAGAAGGTCCGCAAGATTGTCGCAAATGATCGCCACCCCAGCTTCGCGGTGGCTGAGAGACTTCGCCCGCATGTCGCGCGCTCGACGGTAGAGCGGCTCCGCTTCCTCGGCTCGCCCCGTCGTGTGCAGGAGTTCCGCGAGGTTGTTCCGCGTCGCTGCGAGGCCGCCTTCGGCGAGGTTGGCGTTGATGCTGCGCTTGAGCGCGCGCAGTTCTTCCGTCCGTTTCATCTCGAGGCGGATGTGCATCGAGGCGCTCCGCCCCGTGAACTCGACAGCCATATGCGAGACCCATTCGGGTACCCGCTCCCAAGCGGTTATGGCATCGCGATATCCCGCCTCGGCTCCCGCCATGTCGGCCGCCTCACGCGCGATCGCCGCCAGGCAGTGAAGACTTGCCGCACGGCGCGGATCCGCCTCGTCGAATGCCTGGTTGAGCGCGGCGCCTGTTCGCCACAGCGCGGCGACCTCGTCGCCGGATTCCGAGCAAGCACCGGCCTCCTCGGCGAACTGCTCCCACAGAAAATCGACGAGCAAACAGGGCCGCATGGGTTGAGCTTGGTCTAACGTCGGCGCGGAGGCTCAGGCCCCAAGATAGGCATGGCGAACGTGTTCGTTCTCGTGCAGATCGTTCGCCTTGCCTTCGAGCGCGATGCGGCCGGTTTCCAGCACGTAGCCATAGCTCGCGAGAGTCAGGGCCAGTTCGGCATTCTGCTCCACCAGGACCACCGGCACGCCCCGGCCGTTGATGTCGCGGATGATTCTCGCCACCTCCTGCACCATTACCGGCGAGAGGCCGAGCGACGGCTCATCCATCAGGATCAAGCGCGGGCCGGACATCAAGGCGCGGCCGATCGCCACCATCTGTTGTTCGCCGCCGCTGAGCGTCTTGGCTCTCTGATTGCGCCGTTCCCTGAGAACCGGAAATCGCTCGTGAACATCCGCAAGGTCGCGCGCGATACCTTGCTTGTCCTTACGCAAATAGGCACCAGTATGAAGGTTCTCGTTGACGCTCAGGTCGGGGAATACTTGCCGCCCCTCCGGCACGTGAGCGATGCCCATGCGGACGATCTTTTCCGGCGCCAAGTGATCGATGCGCTGGCCGTCGAACCAGACGCTGCCCCCCGTCGCGCGCTTCAGCCCGGATATCGTGCGAAGCGTGGTGCTCTTGCCGGCGCCATTCGCGCCGATCAAGGTAATGATCTGGCCTTCGTCGATTTCGATCGAGATATCCGAGACCGCCTGAACGCTCTCGTAGTGGACAGTGACGTCCCTCACTTCAAGGAGCATTGAGTCCGCTTCCCAAATAGGCCTCGACGACATCCTTGTTGTTCTTGATTTCGTCCGGCTCGCCTTCGGTCAGCAGCTGACCGAAGTTGACCACGGTGATCCGTTCGCAGAGGCCCATGACTGCCTGCATGTCGTGCTCGACCAGCAAGATGGTGATGCCGCTTTCGCGCACCTTCTGGATCAACTCCATCATGTTGCGTGTCTCTTCCGGGTTCATCCCGGCGAAGGGCTCGTCCAGCAGCAGCAGCTTGGGCTCCGTGGTCAGGGCGACGGCGATGCCGAGCGCTCGTTGCAGGCCATGCGGCAGATTGGAGGCAAGCTCGTCCTTGCGATCGGCTAGGCCGAGAAATTCCAGCACCTCAAGAGTCTTTGCATCGCTCGCCCGCTCGCTCGCGCGCTGGGTGTTGAACAACGCCGAGACCATGCTGGTCTTGGTATGGAGATAGCACCCCATCAGGGCGTTCTCGAAGGTGGTAAATTCTCGGAAGAGCGTCGTCTCCTGGAATGTACGGACCAATCCCTTGGCGGCCACCTGATGCGGCTGCAAGCCGCCGATAGATTCGCCCTGATAGAAGATCTTGCCTGCGGTCGGCTTGTAATAGCCGGTGATCACGTTGAAGACGGTGGTCTTTCCCGCCCCATTCGGGCCAATCAGCCCGTGAATGGCACCCTCTTTCAGTTCGAAGCTGAGCCCGTCGATGGCGGCCAAGCCGCCGAATCTCTTTTGCAGGTTTTCGACTCTGAAAAACGCCTGATCGCTCATCTGAACCGGCCTGGAGTGGAGCCTGTGTCGTGCACCGAGGAGCCCCTCTGGGTAATGATGTCAGGTCCTTGCGCCGGTCCGCGAGGCATTCGGCGACGCTCACTCTGTATAGTAATCTACGGCCTCGGATACAAATGCCCGACAACCGGTTTCATCGCCGGCGCGCTCGCACAGCAGAGGGAGTGCACTCCGGGTAGACAGGTTCGGCGCGACCACTGGCAACAGAGAGAGAATGGGATGGGAAAGAAGATCGCGGTGTTCCCCGAACCCGGTGCGATCGGCCCGGTGATGAATCTAGTCGGCATCTGCCAGGGCTTGCGGGACATGGGCCATGAGGCCGTCTTCGTGCTCGAGCCCGGTCTCAAGGGTTCCGTCGAAGGCTATGGCTTCGATGAGCGCTACGTGTCCTGCATGGAGCCGATGAGCCCGGAGGCGCAAGCGGCCTACTGGGACGATTTCATGATCCGCTACATGCCGACTTTCAAGACTTCGGCCTACGATCAGATCGCCACTTACGTGAAAGGCTGTTGGGAGGCGATCATCTACACCTCCGAATGGTCGGTGAAGAACGGGCTCGACAGGGTTTTTGCCGAGATCGCTCCCGACCTGATCATCAACGACAATGTCGCGCTCTACCCCGCCACGCAGCAAGCAGGTTGCCCTTGGGCGCGCATGATTTCGTGCTCGGAGAACGAGATAATCGATCCAGACATCCCGCCCCATTTGTCCGGTTGCGGCGAGAACGACAAGGAATGCTTCGCCGCCTATCGGGCAGAGTTTGAGAAGGAGCTCAAGCCGGTCCACGACGGCTTCAACGACTTTCTTGAAGCCCAAGGGTGCGAGCGGCTGCCGTTCCCGGAGTTCGTGCTGCCGTCGCCCTATCTCAATCTGCTGCTTTATCCCAAGCCGTTGCGCTTCGCGCGGCGGAACCCTCTCGATCCCGAGAAGTTCGTCTATCTCGACGGCTGCGTGCGGGAGGAAAGCGAGCCCTATGAAGTGCCAACCTTCAAGGCAAACAACGACAAGCCGCTGATCTATTTCAGCTATGGCAGCCTTGGCGTCGCCGATGTCGACCTCATCAAGCGCATCATCGGGGTGCTCGCCAACGCGCCTTACCGCGTCCTGGTCAACGTGGGAGACTACGTCGAGCAGTACGACACCCCGCCGGACAATGTGCAGATCGCATCATGGTACCGGCAGACCGCGGTGCTGCCCCACGTCGACGTTTTTATTCAGCACGGCGGCAACAATAGCTTCAACGAGAGCCTCTATTTCGGCATTCCGCCCATCGTGATGCCCTTCGTCTGGGACGGCCACGACAATGCCCAGCGCGTCAACGACACAAAGCACGGCATCGGGATGCACCGCTACGACTGGACCGACGCGGAGCTTCTGGCAAACATCGAAAGAACTCTGACCGACCAGGAAATGCGGGCCAACGTCGCGGCGACCAGCGAGTACATGCAGGCACAGAACGGCCGTATGCGCGCCGCCAACGCCATCAACGACCTGCTGGAGCGCCTCTAGAAATGCCCGCGCACGTGTTGGCGAATGCCGCCACGCTCGATCCGGCGACCTTCACCGACTGGGGAGAGGTCACCGAGCCGATCGGCGAGCCGGTCTCTCGGACGAGCGGCCTGATCTTGTTTCGGAACGAGGACCGTTCGTCGGAGATGGGGCTCTGGGAATGCACGCCGGGGCGTTGGCGCTGCGAGGTCGAGAGCGACGAGTTCTTCCATGTGCTCGCCGGCCGTGCGGTCTATACGGAGGATGACGGCACGGTGACCGAAATCGCCGCCGGTATGGCCTGCGCTTTCCCCGCCGGCTGGAAGGGCGCGTGTGAGGTCATCGAGACCGTGCGTAAGGTCTACATGGTGCGGTAGCTGAGCTTTTCGTCATTCACGGGGTCCACGCGGCGCACTCCGATCGGAAGGGCAGGAAAGCTGCGCAGCGCGATACAAGGAATACGGCTTCGCGCGCTTCGGGGCACGCCATCAATTGCTGACGATCTTGGTCACGGTGCGGCCCTCAAGAATATTCGCAACGTCGATAGCCTCCAGCGTGCCATGCTCCAGAAGAGCGGCGGCAAGGCGGTGCAGCTGTCCCTCGTGGCTGTTGAGAATGTCGCGGGCGCGGCGTTCCGCATCGCTCATCAAGCGGCGCACGCCGGTCTCGGCCTCCGCGATCGTAAGGCCGGCCTCGGGACCGCCAAGCAAGTCGTATGCGATCTTTTCCGCCGCCTTGATATCGGACGTCATCGCCTCGGTCATCGCATCATCGCCGCTCGCGACTTCCTCGGCGATCAAGCCGCCCAGAGCAATGGCGAGCTCCGCCTCCTTGCGTGCTCGCCGTGCTTCGTCATCCAGATCGCCATCCGCTGGAACGCGGGTCACGCTGCCAAGCACGCCCCAGCGGGAGACGATGGTGACTTGCAGGATCTCTCCACCTGCCGGGAGATTGGCGGCGAGGAGGGCATGACCGGCCTCGTGATAGGCGGTCAACCGCCGGTCTTCATCGCTAATTTTCGGGACGCGGTTTTCGGAGGGCGGGTCTAATGTGGCGGCGGCAATCAGGCCACCCAGCAACATCAGCACCGCGACGCCGCTGACGTTGATTTGGGCAATGCCGAACCGGCGCGGCACTCCCATTTCCGGCTCTGTCTGATCCGCGCGAGCCATCCCTGGCGGCAGCTCCCAACCGCGCGATGCAGTCCACGCCGCATCGTATCACCCCATGCGAAGGCGAAACATTGGCACGGCTCGGAACCGCTTGCCGAGAATATTCGCTAGAATGCGGCCTCGCTGTCGCAATCGAGCGTTACGACGAACAGGAGGTCCACTGTGACAAAAATGTGGGGCGATGAGCCTTATTTCGGATTGTCTTACGACTTCGATCCGCAATGGTATCTGACCGATGAGCAAAGGGAGATTCAGGCCCGGCTGATCGAACTCTGCCACTCGACCATCGCGCCACATGCCATCGAATGCGACCGCGACAGCATCTTTCCGCGCAAGAGCATGGAGGCGCTCGCCTCCCAGGACCTGCTCGCCCTTCACGTGCCGAAGAAGTACGGCGGCATGGGGCAGAACCACGTCTGCGTCGCGATGGTGCTGGAGACAATCGCCCGCTACGGCTGTGCCAGCACTGCGCTGGTCTACACGATGCACCTGCTCGCGGTCAGCGCACTGCTGCTCCGCGCAGGCGGCAATCCCGAGATCCAGAAGACACTGCGGCGGATGAACCGCGACGTCTTCATCGGCACCGCGTCCTATTCGGACCCCGAGACCGGCTCGCACTTCTGGTACCCGATGGCATCGAAGGCCGAGAAGGTTGACGACGGTTGGCGGGTCAACAAGAAGTCCTCGTGGACCACGTCGGGCGGGTTCGCGGACTTCTACGTGGCGCAGACCACCAGCCCGGACTTCGACGGCGACTTCTCCGACCTTTCCGTGTTCCTGATCTACGCCGACGAGATCGTCTCGCATCCGGCGAGCTGGGACGCGATGGGAATGCGTGGCAATCAGTCGGGGCCGATCGAGATTAAGGACGTGGTCGTGCCGACCGATCGCATGGTGGGCCCGCCCGGCGACGGCGCGCGCTCGAACGACGAGGGGTTGGATCCGATCGGCCTGTTGATGCTCGCCGCTGCGTACAACGGCCTCGGCATGGGCGCGATCGACCTCGCCAAGCGGCAGGTGACGCGCACGACCCATGCGGACGTCGGCATGCGCGTCTGCGACTACCCCACCATTCAGGACTACTTCGGCGATGCCATCATGGATACCCAGGCGTCGCGCGTTTACACCTTCGCCGTCGCCCAGCAGCTCGACGCCGTCACCAACAACTGCGACTGGACGATCCACGAGGACGACCTGGACCTGCTGCCCCGGTCGGAGTTCCTGACCTGGAGCTGGAAGGCGAAGTACATCGCGAGCAAGAGCGTCTACACGGTTGCCGATCGCATGCTGAACGCCTGCGGGGGCACCGGCTACAAGAAGAGCCTCGTCATCGAGCGCGTGGTCCGGGACGCCAAGGCCGGCTGGATCATGGGGCCGACCAACGAGGTTCTGCGCCAGTTCGTCGGTAAGTGGGCGCTGCTCGGGTTCGAGGCGCTGGACTACTGGAACCAGTCGGTCAATGAGCGTGCCATGAACAACGAACTGAAGAAGCTCGACGACGATGCCAAGCGTGCCCTGATCGAGAGGCTCAGCGCCGAGCTTGCCGAAGCCGAAGCCGCTGAGTAGCGGGTTACCGGCTCCTAGCGGTGAACGTCCTCGTCTTCGCTTGCACGGTCAGAGCTCAGGCGTCGACTGGCTCGTCCTTATCGAGCGTGCGGAAGCCGCCGCGAATGAAGACCGCGACCGTGCAGCCGGTGTGCGAGACCGAGAAGTGCTTGGAGCCGGGCTTAAGGGACACGAGATCGTTCTTTTTGTAGATGGTGCCGTCGCAGTCCTCGATCTCGCCGTCGAGAACCATGAACTCCTCATAGCCGACGTGCTCGTGAGGGATCGAGGTCCCGCCCGGCTTGAACCGGATCAGGAAGCAGCCGCCACCCTCCGCCTCGTCGTAGCTGACATTGCACCAGGTCAGGTCTGACTGCTCCGACCCCTGCAGCCCGTACGGTACGAACTCCGCCGTGTCGAGGTTGACCATGCGCCGTTGTGAATCGAGGGTGGTCGACATTGTTTAGCCTTCCCGAATTTGGCCCGGCCACGAAAGCAGGGCGCGTCCCTATTCGCCGAGACAAGGTTACGCCGGCGCCAGACCAACCGGCAAGACTCCGTCGTCTTTTCCGCCAGGATCGCGAGAGAAAGAGAGTCCCGTGCGGGCACCACTGCTCGCGCGTCCCACCTTAACCAACGATCAACGCTCATGCCGTGATGTTCGATGAATACCCGCGTCAGTGCCGGCTCGGCTCGCCAAGCGTCGCAGCCTTGAAGACGAAGGTATCGTCGACGTACTCGCCGCCCTCTGACACTGCCGGCATGACATCGCGGTAGCGATCCTCCAGCACGATGTGAGGATCGTGCCCCTCGACCCACCCCAGGAAGAAGTCGTGCAGGTGGTAGCCGATCAGGTGTTGCACGTCT
>JAJDVB010000229.1 GCA_022826345.1 Alphaproteobacteria bacterium | reverse complement strand
GATGCCATAGCTTTGAATCAGCAAGGGGATGGCAATCAGGACAATGACCATGGGTTTATCCAGAATGGTCTGCGCCTGAAATCCGAACAGCAGAATAACGGTTGCCAGCAGCCCCATCACCGAAAAGGGTTTGATTTTTCCGGTAAAGGCATCAATGCGTGCATGGTCGCCGGAGCCATCAAGCATCTTTCGCGTCAGGTATCCGGCTGCGAGCGGAATGACAACATAGAGAACGACGGACAGCAGCAGTGTCTCCCACGGCACCACGATATCGGTTACGCCAAGCAGTAGCGCAGCAATTGGCGCAAAGGCAAATACCATGATGATATCGTTGATCGACACCTGTACCAGCGTGTAATTGGCATCACCACGGACGAGCTGGCTCCAGACGAAAACCATGGCGGTGCATGGCGCAACGCCGAGCAGGATCATGCCCGCGATGTATTCTTTGGCGGTCTCGGGCTCAACGAGACCTGCAAAAATATGCTCAAAAAACAGGATACCAAGTGCCGCCATGGTAAAGGGCTTGATCAGCCAGTTCACCACCAGCGTAATGCACAAGCCCTTTGGCTTTTTGCCGACATCCTTGAGGGAGGCAAAGTCCACGTTCACCATCATGGGGTAGATCATCACCCAGATAAAAACGGCCACGACCAGATTGACACTGGCATATTCAATAGCAGCGATAGACTGAAAGATGTTCGGAAGCGTTGTGCCCAGACCGACTCCGGCGGCAATACACAGCGCAACCCAAAGGGACAGATAGCGTTCAAAAGCGCCCATGGGGGACGATGGATCAAGGCTCACAGCAGTTCTTTCTCTATTCGATTCTTGAGCCTTGTGAAAGCATCATCAAATGCCGCGTTCATCTCATCCTCGGCGCCTTGCGCCCTGGCGGGATCAGGCGTGCTCCAGTGCAATTTTTCGGGCTTTCCGAAAAATACAGGACAGGATTCACCAGCGGCCCGATCGCATACGGTGATGACAAGATCGAAATGCTCTCCTTCAAATTCATCCCACGATTTACTGTGCGGGTTCTCTACGGCAATCCCATGTCGATTCAGGGTGTCTATGGATTTCGGGTGGACGTATCCGGCAGGTGTACTGCCCGCGCTCCGCGCCAGATACCGACCCTGGCCGAGAGCGTTGATCAGCGCCTCGGCCATGATCGAACGGCAGGAATTACCAGTGCAAAGAACAAGTACCTTTTTCATCAACCGCAACAATCTGCCAGTTCGATGACCGAGCACCCTTTTCGCTTGTCTTCTCGAATACTGGCAAATTCGGCACTGCAACAGTCCTTGACCATGAACCCGATCAAATCCCGCATCACATCGAAATTGGCGGAATAGATGACCGAACGCCCGTCTTTACGAGAAGAAACGAGCCCCGCATTGGACAGGTGGTTCAAGTGGAATGACATGGTGTTGTGGGGCGTGCCAAGTTCTTCACTAAGAACTCCGGCGGCCAGGCCGTCATGTCCGGCTTGGACGAGCAAACGAAATGCTCTCAGGCGAGTTTCCTGGGAGAGTGCGTCGAACATGATAATGGCGTTTTGTATATCCATATGTCCAGACTAATGGACATATGGAACTATGTCAACAAGTATAGACATAAAATAAGAGCGGCTTAGTTGCCGCTCTCCGTGTCCTCTGCATCCTGCTTCGCTGGAACCGCGTAAAAGCCACCGTCTTCTCGTGCCCATGCGATACCGATACGGGGGAAGTCTATGTCCAGAATTCCTATGACTTCGAGAAGCAACGTGCCGCCCAGGTCTGGGCATTCATGCCGGACCAGGTCGTCATCTGTGAATCTCCGGAAGCGATTCCGTCTTTGGAAGAAGTTCGACATCGCCTAAAGAGCGCTGACCTTCTATAAATTGACCATAATAGTGGTCATCAGGCCACGTAACGACCAGCATTCCAGTCATTTTTTTTCTTGACAGCACGGGTTTCAACCGCTATAAATGACCATATTATTAGGCTTTATATGGCTTAATGACCATTTTAGTAGCCTTTACTATGGGATAAGACGAATGGCTAAACAACGAACCTACTCCAAATATGCGCAGGAAGCTGCCGTGCTCATGGGAGCGCAAATCAAGCTTGGGCGCAAGCAACGGCAGTGGTCTGAAAAAAACCTTGCTGATCGGGCGGGTATCTCCAGAGCTACGCTGCAAAAAATTGAGAATGGTGAAATGAGCTGCGCCATAGGTTTGGTCTTTGAGGTTGCAACACTTGCCGGTATCAAACTCTTTGAATCCGGCAACATGCCACTCGCAAAGCATATCGAGCACACACGGGACAAGGTTGCCTTGCTGCCTCAACGGATAAAAGCAACGAAAAAGGTGGTGCACGATGACTTCTGACAATGCACCCAAAGACCAAGAAGCCTTTGTCTGGATTTGGCTGCCGGACGAGACCAAGCCTGTAGTGGCCGGACGGCTGGAGGCCGACTATTCTCATGGGCGGGGCAATATCCAGTTCAACTACGGTAAGAGCTATCTCGACCGCATTGGCGGCCAGCCCGCAGCAATACCAATTTACGAACCCGAATTGCCTTTGCAGGCCGGAGCCTTACCGCTTCCCGAAGGTTTGACCATGCCCGGCTGTATTCGGGACGCTGCTCCCGATGCGTGGGGTCGGCGCGTGATCATCAACAGGAAGCTGGGACTAAAAGGCGCCGATACGGATACCGCCGAGCTGGACGAATTGACCTATCTGCTGGAATCCGGCTCCGACCGGATCGGTGCGCTGGATTTTCAGCGCTCCCCAACTGAGTATGCGCCGCGCTCTGCAAATAAGGTCAGCATGGAAGAGCTGATCGAGTCCGCTGAACGTGTCGAGAAAGGCGTTCCGCTTAGCCCTGAACTGGATCAGGCGTTGTTCCACTGTAGCTCCATTGGCGGGGCGCGACCAAAAGCGTTGATCCAGGATCAGGGCAGGAAATACGTCGCCAAATTTTCATCCAGCACAGACCTCTATAGCATCGTCAAAGCCGAATTTATTGCCATGCGGCTGGCGGACATTGCCGGACTGAATGTCGCGCCAGACAGACTGGTCAAGGCCGCCAACAAGGACTTGCTACTGATCGAGCGTTGTGACCGACAACCAAAAGACGGGAACTGGTCACGCAAGGCCATGGTATCGGCTCTGACGTTGCTCGGACTGGACGACATGATGGCGCGTTACGCCAGTTACGAAACGCTGGCCGAAATCATCCGCCACCGTTTCACCGATCCGAAAGACACACTGCGGGAGCTATTCTCTCGGCTGGCCTTCAATATCCTGTGCGGCAATACCGATGACCACGCCCGCAACCACGCAGCCTTCTGGGACGGCAAATCACTGACGCTGACACCTGCTTACGATATTTGCCCGCAAGGTCGCACGGGTAACGAAGCATCACAGGCCATGTTGATATCGGGCAACAATAACATGAGCCAACTCAAATCCTGCCTCGAAGCGGCGAACCATTTCCTGCTTTCGGACGACGATGCCCGCGCCATCTTCGCACACCTGACAGACTCCATTGAAAACAACTGGGGTACAGTCAGCGAAGAAGCGGAACTGAGCGAAGTGGACAAAAAGCTCTTTTGGGGAAGGCAGTTTCTAAACCCCTATTCGACAGCGCAATAGGCACTTGCTTTGAAAAAGCCGATTGATCCAAACGACATCAAGAAAATCCTTTCCCGGATTCCCGATGATCTTGAGCTTGAGGAAACGCCGAAGATTCTGATCGACGCGCGCGTTTTCCAGCTAATCCTCCCTTAGGCAATCGGGCTGATCTGTCCAACTGGGGATGAGGGGGTACAGTAAAATGCCCCGAACCGCGCCAGTGATCGTGCACGGGATCACGGTGGAGTTGCGCCACGCCCCGCGCTGGCAGCTTGCGGCCCCGCACCGCAAGGCTGGAGAGGTGATCCGCGCTCTGGCCTGGCTCGAACCCAAGGAGGTTGACGAAGGTCTTGAAACGGTTCTGCCCATGCTCTCCGCGGAAGATCTGGAGGAGCTTTCGGCCGCGCGGGCTAACGTGCCGAGCGCTCGATGTCTTCCGCGAGACGCCTGATTTCCACGATGCGGTCCCGGGAAGCCAGGTGGGTCGAAAGCCACGACGGTCGGTCCGACTGCTCGCTCCCGGGCAATTTCTCGAAGAAGAGCGCCAGCGCCGCGGGGTCGTAGCCGGCTTTGGCCGCGAGGATCATGCCGCGCCGTCAGTGGAACAGGAGCGAGGGATACCACAGGACCGCGACGATGCGGTCGAACATGACGTAGAGGAATGCCCATCCCGCGGCGGCATATATCAGCGCGATCCACCACGCATAGCCGCCCCACACGAGGAGGTAGAGGGCGACGAAGACCGGCAGGGCGACGAGCTGGCCCGCTACGACGGCGACGGCGAAGATTCCGATCCACCAGAGATAGAGATGGGCGACCGGGACGATCTCGGCGCGCACCGGGAAGACGTCGCCGCCCTCGGCACGGATGCGGCGGACCTCCCGCGCGCCCTGCCACAGCGCCACCGCCGAGAGGCAAATCGCCGGGATCATCGTGATCATCGGGGTCCGGCCCACGTCCGCCGGCCAGGCGAAGGTCGGCGCCAGCCCGTATAGCGCGATGGCGAGCAACATCCCGACTGCCACCAGCGACATCGTCGGATCGGTTCGCCCGAGATCGGCGACGATCCTGGGGTCGTCCGCCTTCCTGTTTTTCTGCCGGCGGACGGCGAACACGATGGAAAGCAGGATCAGCGCGCCGATGATCAGGCAGATCGGCCGCCCCAGCCAGGACAGACCGTCATGCGCGGAGGTGGTGATGAAAAGCGCGTTCTCCATGATCGGGCCGATCACGAAGCCGAGCACCATCGGCGGACGCGGTATGCCGCCCTGCTTCATCACGTAGCCGACCAGCCCGAAGATCAGCAGCGTGATCCAGTCGCCGAGATTGGAATTGGCGAGCCACGCGCCCATGAACACGAACAACGTGATCGCCGGCACCACGAGATGGCCGCGCACGAAGGTCACCCGGGCGATCTGGCGGGCGAGCAGCATCAGCAGGAGCGCGCCCGCGACGTTGGCGATCACCAGCGTCCACATCAGCGAGAAGGTGATGTCGAGCTTGAGGGTCAGCATCTCCGGCCCGGGCGTCATGTTCTGGATCATGAGCGCGCCGAGCAGGATCGCCATCGAGGCGCTGCCCGGGATGCCGAAGGCGACGGTGGGGATCAGCGCGCCGCCCTTCATCGCGTTGTTGGCGGTCTCGGGCGCAATCACCCCGCGCACGTCCCCCTTGCCGAACCCTTCCTTGTCCTTGCTGCTCTGGACGACATGGCCGTACGCCACCCAGTCGACGATGGAGCCTCCGAGCCCGGGCAGCATCCCGACATAGGCGCCGATGGCGGTGGACCGCAGCACCAGCCACCAGTTGCGCCAGGCGTCGCGGATGCCGGTCATCATCCCGCCCGCCACCCGGTCCTCCGGCACGCGCGAGATCGAGCTGTTCCTGACCGCGAGATCGATCACCTCGGGCAGCGCGAACAGGCCGAGCACGACGGGAATCAGCGGCAGCCCCTCTAGAAGATAGGTCGTGCCCAGCCAGTAGCGCGGAACCGCCCCGTTTTCCGCGTATCCGACATAGGAAAGCCCCAGCCCGATCAACGCGGCGGTGAGGCCGCGCAGCATCGAATCGCCCGAGAGCGAGCCCACCATGGCGAGCCCGAGCATCCCGAGCATGAAGAACTCCGCCTGGGTAAAGGAGAGGATCAGCGGCTTGACGATGGGGATCGAGAGCCCCAGCACCACCGCGCCCAGCAGGCCCCCGACGGCCGAGACCGTGAACGCCGCGCCGAAGGCGCGCGAGGCCTCGCCCTTCATCGCCATGGGATAGCCGTCGAGGATCGTCGCCTGCGAGGCCGCGGTGCCGGGTATTCCGAGCAGTACCGAGGCGATGGTGTCGCTGGTAGTGGTCACCGCGAACATGCCGAGCAGGAAGGCGAGCGCCGGCACCGGCTCCATCGTGAAGGTGAAGGGCAGCAGGATCGCCATCCCCACCAGCCCCGAGAGCCCCGGAACCGCGCCGAAATAGAGCCCGATGAAGACGCCGAGGAAGAGGTATCCGATCGCTGGCCAGGCGATCACCGACATCAGCCCGCTCAGCGCCGCGTCGAACATCGGAAGGCCCGGGCAGGACACCCGGGCGGCAACGCGCCGCCCGGGCAGGTCGCTGCGTCAGGAACGGATCGGCTACTTTCTGCCGACCAGGTCCTTGAAGAACGCGACGATCTCCGGCGAGACCTTGCCCGCCGCATTCACATGGGCCTGCGCCGCCGCGGCCAGGATGATGTTCGGCGGCGCCTTGATCACCTTGGTGTAATCCGCGGCGAAGTCCTTGTCCTTGGCGACCGCCGCCCACGCCGCGCGCAGCGCCTTGACCGCCTCGTCGGGCGTGCCTGCCGGCACGAAGGAGCCGCGCAGCATGCTTACCGACAGGTTGTTGATGAGCTGGAAGGCCTCGTAGCGCACGCCGGAAGGCGCCTTGCCCTTGAGCTTCTTGTAGACGTCGAGATAGGTCGGGATGCCCTTGAGATGCGGGTTGCGCACCTCCATGCCCTTCGGATCGACCGCGGAATAGTACCAGAGCGAGATCGCGTGGCCGGGCTCGATCAGGTTCGGCTCGACGTTCTTGCGGAAGCCCGGCACCGAGCCGCAGGAGAACTGGGTCTCGTTCTGCATCACGCCCGCGACCACCTTGGCGAGCCCCTTGTAGCCGGTGACGTATTTGTAATCCGCGCCGAGCAGGTCGAGGGCCATGCGGAACCGGAGGTCGTGCGACGAGGTGGTCCGCATGCCGGCGGCCTTGAACCCCTTGATCTTCAGCACGTCCTCGACCGAGCTCACGCCGGAGCCCGCATCCTTGCGGATGTAGCAGACCTGGGGATGGCCGATCCCCGCGAGCCAGACGAACTTGGAGAAGTCCACCCGCAGCCCGGGATCCTGGAGCACCTGCGAGATCAGCGGCGGGGTGAAGATCGCGAGCGACAGCCCGTCGGGCTTGGCGACCTCGCCCATATAGTTCGAGCCGGTAATGCCGCCGGCGCCCGGGACGTTCTTCACGATGATGCGCGGGTTGCCCGGGATGTGCTTGCTCAGATGCTTGGCGACAAGCCGCCCTTCGATGTCGGTCGGCCCGCCCGCCGAGTAGTTGATCAGGATGGTGATCCGCTTGCCCTTGTAGAACTGCGCCTCCGCCGCGCCGGCGAAGCCCATCAGGGCCACAGCGGTGCCGGCCATGGCCATGCTGAGTAGCCGTTTCATCGTCGTCTCTCCCCTTGTTGTGTGCCGTCTAGTCCCGTTGGTCCGACAGGAGCGTACCCAGCTTGAACGGCTCGAATGTCGGCTTGTAGCTCTTCTCGTCGAGAAACTGGCGAAGTCCCGTGTTGTATGAGTCCTCCGCGTCGCCCACCTTGATCGACTGACCCTTGGCGGCGAGGTAGTCGTAGGCCTGGTCGAAATCCATCGTGCGAACCTGGCGCACCGCCTGCTTGGTCGCGCGCAGCACCGCCGGGCTCTTCCTCATCAGCTTCTCGGCGAGCTTGACCGTCTCCGCTTCGAGGTCGTCGTCCGGGACGGCGTAGTTGACCATGCCGATGCGCGCCGCCTCGTCGCCGTCGAACGGGTCGCCCAGGCAGGCATAGTAGAGCGCGTGGCGCGGCAGCACCGTGTCCGATACCACCTTGGCGACCAGCGCGCCCGGAAGGATGCCCCAGTTGACCTCCGAGAGCGAAAAGGTCGCGCTCTTGGCCGCGATGGCGAAATCGGTCGCGAGCAGCTGCATGAAGGCGCCGCCGACGCAGTAACCGTGGATCATCGCGATGGTCGGTTTGTCGTAGTTGTAGAGCCGCTGCCAGCGCCAGCTATTGGCGTAGCGCTGTGCCTTCTTGCGCTCGAAGGGATCGTTCTCGAGCTCGCGGAAGAACTTCTTGAGATCCTGTCCGGCACTGAAATTGCCGCCCGCGCCGGTGACCACGATCACGCGCGCGTCCGGGTCGGTCTCCAGCCGGCCCAGCGCGTCGTCCATGTCGTAGTGGAGCTGCGGGCTCATGGCGTTGCGCTTCTCGGGCCGGTTCATCACCGCCCAGCCGATACCGTCCCGGACCTCGACCTTCACGCATTCGTAGTTGTACTCGGCCATGACCTCTCCTTCGGGATTCCTGCGTTCCGCGTTCGCGGGTGGCAAAAGCTTATTCGAGCGGGGCGGTCAGTCAAAGCGGCGCCCGCGTCATCCGGCATATTCGCGGAGCACGCGCCGGGCCAGCGCCATCTTGAGGATTTCCGTCGGGCCTTCCGTGATCACGAAGCTCCGCTGGTCGCGCCACATCCGCTCGATCGGGAGATCGGTGGTGAGGCCGATACCGCCGTGGATTTGCAGGCAACGGTCGGCCGCTTCGAACGACTTGGTGTCGCCGAGATACTTGCACATGTAGGCCTCGTAGCGGACATCCTCGCCGCGGTCGGCCTTCCAGGCGGCGTGATGGACCATCAGGCGGAGCCGGTGGAGGTCGGCATAGGTGTCGACCAGCATCCACTGGACCGCCTGGCGTTCGGCGAGCGGCTTGCCGAAGGTCACCCGTTCCTTCGCATAGCCGGCGCCCAGCTCGAGGCAACGCTCCATCACGCCGATGCCGCGCGCGCCATGCCGGATACGCCCGGCGCTGATCCAGTTCTGCGCGAACCTGAACCCTTCGCCCTCCTCGCCGATGCGGTTCTCCACCGGGATCCGCACGTCCTCGAAGGCGATCTCCCAGGGCCGGTCGTCCATCATCGTTTCCTGCGGCCTGAGCAGCGTCACGCCGGGCGTATCCATCTCCACCAGGAACCCGGAAATACCGCCGCGCGAGCCTTTCTCGCGATCCGTCGCGGCGAAGACCTGCGCGAAATCCGCTTCGTCGGCGCCGGTGATGAACCGTTTCGTGCCGTTGATCACGTAGTGATCGCCGTCGCGGACCGCGGTGGACCGCATCGCGCCGGGATCGCCGCCCGCGTCGGGCTCGGTCTGGGCGAAGCACGCCTTCTTCTCGCCCGCGATGACCGGCAGCAGATAGCGCTCCTTCTGGTCTTCGTTGAGGAAATAGAGGATGGGGCTCACCGACGGGCCGAAGATGCTGGCGTTGCGGGAGGGGAGCGCAATGGTGCGGCCGAGCTCCGACCACACCACGGCGCGCGCGAGCAGGCCGAGCCCGAGCCCTCCGTATTCTTCCGGCACGTCGTAGAGCCAGAGGCCGAGCGCCTTCGCCTTTTCCTCCAGCACCGCGCGCACGTCGGGTTTGATCTTTCCCCCTTCGCAGGTCTCGCGCTCGATCGGGATCAGCTCCCGGTCGACGAAGCGCCGCACCGTCTCCTTCAGCATCGCGAGCTCTTCGGGAAGGTCGAAGTTCATCGAATCGTCCTGCGCTCCGTCCCTCATTTCCGGGGGGTCTCCCTGATGTCGACCGCTCGCACTCCCTTGCCCTCGGCGAGCGCGATCAGCGGGTTGATTTCGATATCGGCGAACCGGTCGCGCACGCCGAGATAGACATTTCCGGCCGCCCGCATCGCGCGAACCAGAGCATCCACGTCGCGCGCCAGCCGGCCGCGATACGGGCCCAGCAGCGCGCGGCCGCGCAGCGAATCCAGCATTTCGCGCGCCTCTCTCTCGTCGATGGGGAGAAGCCGGAACGCGAGGTCGCCCAGCGCCTCGACATGGATGCCGCCCAGCCCCGCGACGATGAACGGGCCGAACTGCGGATCGTCCCGCAGTCCAACGAACATTTCGAGCCCGTCCATCATCTCCTGCACCAGGAATCCCTCGATATCCGCCTCCGGCTCGGCGCGCCGCAGCCTCGCTTCCATCTCCCCGGCGGTCCGCAGCAGGGCTGCCGTGTCGCCCAGCCCGAGCGCCACCCCGCCGACCTCGGTCTTGTGAACTGCCTGGGGCGAGATGATCTTGAGCGCCACCGGATAGCCGATGCCGTCGGCGATTCCGGCTGCCTCGGCTGCGTTCGCGCCGAGTCCGCCCCTCGGCTCCGGGACTCCCGCGCCGGCGAGCAAATCGGCGACCGTTCCCGGGTTCGGGGACTCCGGCCGGCGCTCCACGGGCGCGCCGCGGCGTCTGCGTTCGGCATAACGCCCCAGGGACTTCAGCGCGCGCACCGTCTCCGGCAGACCCTGCAGGAAGGGAACGCCGGCCACCTGCTGGAAGGCGCGTCCCGCATCGGTCACGTTCTGACCCATGCGCCCGTGCGCGACGACGGAGGCCGCGCCGCGCGTCGCGGCGGCGAACGTCTCGGGGTCCGCCCGGTCTTCTTCCCGGGCCGGCAGCTGGCCCTGCATCGAAAGGATGTCGACGCGGGGATCGTCTGCGATCGCTCGGCAGATTTTCCTGAAGTCGTCCTGCCGGCCCGCGAGGCCGGCGCCGCCGTCGAGCGGGTTGGAGGGTCGGAGTCCCCGGTCCAGAAGCGGCGCGATCTCCGTCTTCGTCTCCTCGCTCAACTCCGCGACCGGCAGGCCGACCTCGCTCGCATAGTCGAGGAAGAGCCCGGTGGCCCCGCCCGAATAGCCGGCGAACGCCACGCGCGGCCCTTTCGGAAGGCGCACGGTCGAGAACATCAGCGTTGTCTCGATCAGGTCGTCGAGGCCGTGGCACCGCACGATCCCGTAGCGTTCGCATACGGCGTTGAAGATGTCGTCGTCTCCAGCGACCGCCCCGGTATGGCTTTCCGTCGCGGAGCGTCCGCGCTCGCTCGCTCCGGTCTTGAGCGCAACGACGGGTTTTCCGGCCGCGAGGGCTCTGGCGCAGGCGGCCATGAAAGCCTCCGGGCGGCGAATCCCTTCCAGCATGCAGGCGATGACCCGAGTGCCGGGATCGTCGACCAGGAAGGCGATGTAGTCGGCGACGTCGAGGTCGAGCTCGTTGCCGCTGGACACCGCGTAGCTGAAGCCGAGGCCCCGTACCGCGCCCTGGGAGAGCCAGTACTGGAAGGTCCCGCCGGACTGGAAGATCACGCCGACGCCGCCTCGCGGCAGCGCGCGCACCCGTTCGGCCGGGTAGAACAAATGCGACTCCGGCAGGGCGAGCGCGCCCATGCAGTTGGGTCCGCACACCCTGAGACCCTCGTCGCAGAGCTCCGCGAGTCGCCGGGAGCGCGCACCGCCCGCCTCGTCGCCCCCCTCGCCGAACCTGGCGGCGAAGACCAGCGCCGCCTTCAGCCCGTTGGCGTGCCCGTCGGCCAGCGTGTCGACCACGCTTTCGGCCGGAATGAGGGTGAGCGCGAGGTCGACGGGTTCCGGCAGGCTTGCGAAGGACGGGTAGACCTCGCGGTCCCACAGGCGGTCCCGCCGGGGGTTGATCAGGTAGACGGGGACCGGAAAGCCGGCGTGCTCCAGATTGCCGTAAATCGCCCGCGGCCAGCCTCCTGCGCCGCTATCCGACGCGCCGACGATGGCAATCGACCGCGGTCTGAACAACTGCTCTACCGACCTGAACACATCCACTCCGCCCGGACCGCGACCGGGCGCAAGTATCGACACCCCGCCGACGGGGCGTCAACCTGGGGGCCGCGTGGTTGGCCGCGGCCGGAGGACTTCCGCATCTTGTCCCGCGTGGCATTTCGGCAACAGGCACATATATTGAAAACAGTACGGCGCGACGCTACCGTTTTCGCGGTAGGGAGGTGCGATGACGACGCGGTCCATTCTCGCCCTGCTGATCGAGCCGGAGACCGACGACTCCGTGCTCCACGCAGCGGGCACGATCGCCACGGATTTTTCCGCCCACGTCGCGGTCACCCATGTCCGCGAACGGCCCCGCGCGATCGCCGCGATGGGCTACGAGGGCATCCACGCCTATGTCAGCCACGACCTCGAAGCCGAGCATATCGAGCGCGCCAACGAAATCGAGGCCGCCTCGCGCGCACGGTTCGACGCCTTCGTTGCCGACAACGGGTTCGAGGTCCGTACCCAGGCCGGGCACTCCGATCATCCTTCGGTGAGCTGGGAGGCGATCGATGAGTTCGGTCCGGACGTGGTCGCCCGGCGCGGCGGCGCCTACGATATGATCGTCGTCGGCCGGCCGCTCGGAGGAAGCTCCAACCTTGACCTGCTGAGCGTGGAGTCGGCGATCTTCTCCACCGGCCGCCCCGTGCTGGTCACCCCGCCCACGCCGCCGGAGCATATCGGCGAGACCGTGCTGGTGGGCTGGAACCGGAGCGGACCCGCGGCGAGGGCGTTCCACGCCGCCAAGGCGCTGCTGCTGGAAAGGTCCAAGAAGGTCCGCCTGCTCTCGGTTTCCACCGGGGCGAAGCAGGGGCCGCCGGCCGAATCGATCAGCGAGAACCTCGCCTGGCACGGGATCGAGGCCGAGATCAGGGAACTCTCGCCCGACTACCGCTCCATCGGAGAGGTTCTGCTGGCCGAGGCGAGCGCCATCGGAGCCGACCTCCTGGTGATGGGCGCGTTCTCGCGCAGCCGGTTGCGTCAGCTCATCCTCGGCGGGGTCACCCAGCATGTGCTGACCCGGGCCGAGATGCCGGTCTTCATGGCGCATTGACCGGGGCCGGACGCGCCCGGCCCAGGATCCTCTCGAAACGCCGCGCGACCGCGATGGCGAGCCGGTCCGCGCCCCATTTGGCGACGATCTGAAGTCCGACGGGAAGCCGGTCCCCGTCGAGTCCGCACGGAATCGAAACCGCCGGCTGTCCGGAGAGGTTGAAGGGGTAGGTGTAGGGCGTCCAGGTCACCCACGGAAGTGGCGCGTCGGCCTCGCCGCCCGGCGGCACCTCGTCTTCCGCCGCGAACGCGGTCAGGGGCATGGTCGGCGTGACGAGCACGTCCCGGGCCTCGAGCGTCGAGGCGAGTTGGGCGTTCA
This sequence comes from Alphaproteobacteria bacterium, assembly GCA_022826345.1. Next base: position 8,348 of record JAJDVB010000229.1, on the reverse strand, counting down.
GCCTGCGCCGCTCGTCCATCGCGCCGAGGAAATCGCGGAGCGAATAGTCCTCCGCCAGCGTTGCGCAGCGCACGAGCCCCGGGTCCATTTCTGCTCCGCGCGCGGCGATGACCTCGGCGAACCCGAAACCCCGGCCCGTCACCCATAGCGTTTCGAAGATCCCCCGCGGCAACGGGATGTCGAGGCCGGTTTCCGTCCAGGCGGCCGGGAGCTTCTCCCGCAGGCGGCCGATCGCGTCCGCGAAGATCGCGGCGACCCCGTTCCCGGGCGCGATGCCGAAGGGTTCGGCCGCGATCGCGATCCTCAGCGTCCCGGCCCGTAACCGGGCAAGCGCGCCCCGGGGGCTCGCGTCCGGAGCCCCGTAGGACAACGGGTCGCGCCGGTCGGGGCCCGCCGTTACCGCGGCCGCGAGCGCGGAGTCTTCCACCGAGCGGGCGAGGGGGCCGACATGGGAGAGCGACTCGGTAACCGTGCCGGGCCAGACGGGGATGCGCCCGAGCGTGGGCTTCATGCCCACCACGCCGCAGAACGAGGCCGGGATACGTATCGACCCGCCGGCATCGGAGCCGAGCGCGATGGGCACCGCGCCCGAAGCGACGGTTGCCGCCGAGCCCGAGCTGGAGCCGCCGGGATTTCGCTCCGGATTCCACGGATTGCGCGTGATGCCGGTCAGCGGCGAGCTGCCGGTTCCCTTCCAGCCGAATTCCGGCATGGTCGTCTTGCCGACGATCACCGCCCCGGCGGCGAGAACCCGCTCGATCGCCGGCGCCGTCTCGGCAGCCGGCGTATCGGTCGCCGTGCGCGAGCCGCGCGTCACGGGATGGCCGGCGAGATAGAAATTGTCCTTCACGGCGACCGGCACGCCGTGCAGTGGCCCTCTGAGGCGGCCCGCCCGGGCTTCCGCTTCGCGCTCGCCCGCGGCGCGCAGCGCCTCGTCCTCCAGAAGCCGCACATAGGCGTTGATGCGGGGCTCGTCCTCCCTGGCCCGGGCAAGGGCGTGCTCGGCGAGATGGACCGGGGAGACGATCCCGTCGGCGACCAGGCGCGCCGTCCGCTTCGCGGTCAGCCGGCGATAGCGCTCCGGCGACAAGTCCGCGAACTTCATGCCCCGCCCAGCAGGTTGAGCGCGGCGAGCGCGTTGATCTTGGTCGCCGTCTCGATGTCGGCGAGCGCGAGCGACTCGTCCGGCTGGTAGACGGGCTCGCCGCCGGGGCCGAAGATCACGGTTTCGCACAGGTTGCCGAAGCTCGCCGTGTCGCCGAGCCAGGAACCGCCGACGAAGACCGGCGGCCTGCCCATCACCATCTCCCACGCCGAGGCGAGGCAGCGGACCACCGGCGCGTCGGTCGGGACCATGAAGGAATTCTTCTCGTCCGCGACTTCCAGCTCCACCCGGATCTCCGGGTCGCGTTCCGTGGCGCGCTCGATCGCTCCTTCGATCAGCGCCCGGACCTCCTCCAGGGGGACGCCCGGCTGCGGCCTCGTGTCGACGCGGATCGTGCATCGGTCGGGGATCATCGACGGTCCGCCCGGGAACAGGCCACCGAAGATTCGTCCGACCGCGATGTAGAGCTCGGGCCCGACGAGCGCTTTCATTTTCTCGTCTATGTCCGGGAAATGTCGAAGCTTCGAAATCTCGTCCGCCACCGGCAGCATCTTCTCGATGGCGTTGACCGCGAGGTCCTTGTGGCAGGTGTGAGCGGAGAGGCCGATCGTGGAGATGTCGAAATAGTAGCGCCCGCGATGGGCGACATAGATCTCCATCCCGGTCAGCTCGCCGAGGATGCAGTGATCGAAGCTGTGGCGTCGGAAAAGGTCGATGCTCCCCGTCTGGTCGCCCATATGGTCGCAGACCGCGGCGAATGTAATCCTGCCGGAGAAGTCGATCCCGGAATCGAGGATCGTCTTGATCGCGCCGACCTGACAGCCGAGCCCGGCCTTCATGTCCATCACGCCGTGGCCGAACATGCGGCCGTCCTCGATGGCGCCGTCGAACGGGTCGCGGGTCCAGCCCTCGCAGACCGGCTTGGTGTCGAGATGGCCGGTGAACAGGAGATGCGGGCCGGGTCTGCCGCTGTCGACCTCCCAGAGCGTGTTCGACCGTCCGTCGAAGACCTCCTCGCGCCACACTCTGCCGACGCCGATCGCCCGGATGCGCTCCTCCAGCTCGGCGGCGAGGACGGCTTCCTTGCCGCATGTGCTGTCGGTCCGTACCAGCTCCTGGGTGACGTCGGTCGAGAGCGCATCGTCGAGCGCGCCTGTCACGCGTTCCACCAATTCCGTCTGCATCGTCGGCTCCCCGTTGGCCCGGAGCGATTATGCGGAGCCGGGGACCGCGTTGCATCCGTATTTCCGCGCCGCTAGAACGTGACCGTCTCGCTTGAAACCGCCGACACGGCTGAGGCGCGCCCTTCGATACGCGGCTTCGCCGCTACTCAGGGTGAGGGATGGGTTGTGGGGCGCGGCCAATAAGTCTCCTCATCCCGAGTAGCGGCGAAGCCGCGTATCAAGGGACGCCGCGCCGGCGCGGCACCGGGGAGGGGCGCTGACGATGCGTTTCGGGATGACGACGATGGCGGTCGAGCCGCCGGACCGGTTCCGCCGGCTGGTCGAGATCGCCGACGGCGGCGGGTGCGACTATCTCTGGGTGTGCGATTCCTCGCTGCACGCGCGCGATGTCTACAGCTACCTCACCGTCGCCGCGCTGGCCTCGGAGAATCTCAGGATCGGGCCCAACTGCACCCACCCCTATACGAGGCACCCGGCGATCAACCTGAACGCCATGGCGACGATCCACGAGCTGTCCGGCGGGCGCGGGATCGTCGCCGTCGCAACCGGCGACAGGCCGGTGATGGAGCTCGGCTATCCCATGGCGCGCGTCGCCGTCGTGCGCGAAATGATCGAGGTTATCCGCGCCCTGGAAGCAGGCGAGACGGTGACGCGCGAGGGCGAGACGTTCACGCTGGATTCCGCGCGCCTTTGCTTCGATCTGCCGGTGCCGCTGCCCCTCTATCTGGCGGCATCCGGGCCGCGCATGCTGCGGATGGGCGGCGAGCTTGCCGACGGCGTCCTGTTTCTCGCCGGCGTCCACGAGGACTGCGTGCGCTACGCGATGGAGCGGATCCGCGAAGGGGCGGAGGAGGCCGGGCGCGATCCGGATGCGCTGGATATCGGCTGCACCGTCTACGGCTCTCTCCAGGACGATACGGCGGCGGCGCGGGCGCTTTGCCGCCCGATGGCCGCGTGGTTTCCCCAGACCTCGCGTCAATACGCCGAGATCGCGGGCGTTGAAGAGGAGCGGATCGAGAACATCCGCGCGGCCTATGCCGGCGGCCATTTCGACCAGGCGAGGGCGGCGATGGATTTCGTCACCGACGACATGATCGACGCCTTCACCGTCGGCGGCCCGCCGGAGGTCTGGATCGACCGGCTCAACCGGATCGCCGCGCTAGGCATCGAGCATATCAACGTCTTCCTGCTGGGCCCCGACCGCGCCGAGATGGGGCGGCGGCTGGTCGAGGACGTGTTTCCGCATATCGGGAGGGGCTGACATGCCGCATGCCGTCGTAAACGGGGTGTCGCTGAACTACGAGGAGTGGGGGGAGGGCCATCCGCTGCTCCTGCTGATGGGCTTCGGCGACGGGCTCGATGCCTGGGCCAACCAGATACCGGTCTTCTCGGAGAAGTTCCGGACCGTCGCCGTGGATCACCGGGGCTCCGGCGAATCGGAGGCGCCCGCGGGCGGCTATGCCATCCCGCAATTCGCCGACGACGCGATCGGCCTCCTCGACCGGCTGGGGGTCGAGCGGGCGCACGTTCTCGGCTATTCGATGGGCGGGCGGGTCGGCCAGGACATGGCCGCGCGCTATCCCGACCGGATCTCCGCCCTGATCCTCGCCGCCTCGGCGGCGAAGGCCAACGCGCTCAACCTCTACAGCCTGCGCGCCTCGGCCTGGCTCTACGAGACCTACGGTCCGGAGGCGGCGGCCGCGTTCGGCCCGCTGATCTCGTTTACCCACGAATTCTTCGACGAGCATCTCGACACGCTTACCGACCGGCTTGGCGAGCCCGCCCTCGAACCCATGGCGATCCACGCCTATCGGGGGCACGTCGAGGCGATCGAGAATCACGACTCGGTCCCCATACTCGGTCGGATCGCCGCGCCGACGCTGGTGCTGATGGGGGATCGGGAATGGCTCAATCCCGTGTCGGACCAGCAGGCGATGCTCGACGGCATCCCGAACGCCACGCTGCGCGTCCTGGAGAACGGCGGCCACGGCTTCCTGTGGGAAATCCCCGACGCGTTCAACGAAGCGGTGATCGAATTCCTCGCCCCGCTGACGCCGTGATGCGGGCGAGGGGGGCAAGCTGGGGCAAGGCGGCCCCCACGGGGGCTATTCGGGATGAGGATAGGTGGGTATGCCTCAAATAAATCCCTCATCCTGAGTAGCCCGCCGCAGGCGGGCGTATCGAAGGACCGGCCCGCGTCCGGCTTGCCTCGGCGGCCACGGGATGCCACGCTTTTCGCGCCGATCCACCGGCCCGGCGGGGGCCACAAGAAGGAGCCGCGCGGCATGGCGAAACACCCCTTTCCGGTCTTCGACGGCGACGGGCACGTGCTCGAGAACGACGACGAGCTGCTTGAGCATTACGAAGGCCGCTTCAAGAACATTCGGATGCAGCGGACCTACGGGATCTTTCCGAGCCTCGACGGCTGGTCGCGCGGCGTGATCAACAGCACCGAGGACGCGAATCGCAAATACGTTCACACCGACGCCGAGGTGTGGCGCGAGATGGTCGACGTGATCGGGATCGAGGGGACGGTGCTTTATCCCACGGCCGGACTCGCCGCCGGGCTCATCTCGGACGTCGAGTGGGCCGTCGCGACCGCGACCGCCTACAACAACTGGCTCGAAGCCCGCTACACCAGCCAGGACGAGCGGCTTTACGGCGCCGGCATGCTGGCGGTTCAGGATCCCGAAGCGGCGGCCGCCGAGATCGCGCGCTGCAAGACCGACCGGGTGCGCTTTCCGGCCTGCGTGCTGCCGTCGATGACGATCCTCGGCAAGACCTACGGCGACGATTTCTTCTCGCCGATCTTCGAGGCGGCGGAGAAACACAACATGCCGCTCGCCATCCACGGCGCGCCCAGCCGCGGGCTCGGGTTCGACCACTTCACCGAGTTCGTCAAGGTGCACACGCTGGAACACCCGTTCCCGCTGATGATCCACCTCACCGACATCGTCTTCTCGGGCGTCTTCGACCGCTGGCCTGGGCTTCGCATCGCGTTTCTGGAGGGCGGCTGCACCTGGGTGCCGTTCATGATGGACCGGATGGATTACGAGTACGATTCGATCTTCGGCGCCGCCGCCAGGAACCGGCTCGGCAAGCGCCCGTCGGACTATATCCGCGAGGGCGACAATTTCTGGGTCGCGATGGAGCTCGGCGAGCGCGGCCTCAAATACGCCATCGACGCGATGGGCTCCGAGAGGATCCTCTATGCCTCCGACTATCCGCACGAGCCGACCGAGGAGGACCTGACCACCGAGCTCCCCGAGTTCATCGACTCGAACGACTACAGCGAGGCGGTCAAGCGGAACCTGCTCTACAACAACATGATCGAGTTCTATCAGCTGGCTTGAGCCCGACGGATCAGAGTGGCACGGCGAGCAGGTTGTCGATGGCGAACGTGTCGGCGATGACGATCTTCTTGCGGAAGCGGGGACGGCCGGCCTCGAAGACGATCTCGTCCTGGTACTTGCCGGTCGAGTAGATCCGGGTCTCGCCTTCCTCGGTGGAGTGGAGGATGAGGTAGCTCGCCGACGTCTCGAATACCCCTTCCCGCTCGCCGTGCACGCGCACGTTGGCGATCAGGTGCCGGATGTGGAGGTATGGGTAGGTGAGGGTGTCCCTGAGAACCGTCACGCGGTCCTCCACCGCGCCGCGCGAATCGCAGAAGATCAGCGCGCCCGGCAGGTCGAGATCCCAGTTCTCCCGGGACTGGACCTCGTAGTGGCAGGACTCGGAAAAATATCCCGGCCAGTCTTCGAAGCGGCGCTCGTCGAGGCAGAGGGCGTAGTCGCTGTAGAGGTCGAGGATGGCGAAGACCGTCTTGTCATCCGCCATTGGCGGCCGCCCCGTCGAACCCCATCACCCTGCGGTAGTACTGCCAGAAGCCGCGGATCGCGACCTCCTGGGCCAGCGTGTCCCGGTCCCCGACCGGGCCGCGCCCGCCCATCTCGATGAACGAGTGCTCGCCGGACTGGGTCCGCGTGCCCTGCTGGACCAGCCGCGCGGCCTCGCCGTCCTCCATCGAGATATAGCCGGCCGGGCCGATCATGTTGGCGAGCCGGAGCTTGTCCTCGTACTCGCTCTCGGTGCCGCCTTCGTAACCGAAATAGGTCCAGTAGATCTCGAACTTCTCGGGCCCTTTGGGGCGGACGTGGCGGATCTGGAAGGCGTTGTCGACCTGGGCGACGACCAGCGAAGGGAAGATCGAGAGGATCACCGTCGTGGTGTTGTCGCCGAGCGATTTCTCGGTGCCGATGATGCGCGGATCCCTGAGCGCGTAGTCCGGGCGGTATTTGGTGTTGGTCTTGTACTGCTCGACCAGCAGCGCGTGGTCCTTGGCGTCGTCCGGGTCGGTCTCGACGTGGATGCAGTTGTTCTTGCCGTCGGCGTCGAGATAGGTCCCGCCGGTCATCGCCGGGGTCTGGATGCCGAAGCTGACATGGAACAGATGCAGCAGCGGCGCGTGGTAGGGGTCGCGCGTGTTCTCGGCGTAGAGTTTCCAGTTCGCTTCCACGACCTGCCGGTAGTAGCCGAGGATGCGGATCGGCCGGCGGGTGATGCGCTCGATATGGCGCATCGCGACCGGGCCGAGATAGTCCTCCAGCGGCGGAGCGTCATCGGCGAAGCAGCCGAACACCAGCCCGCGGAAGGTCGCGGTCCTGAGCTTCCGCATGCCGCGCCCCGCGACCTCGAAGTCGTCCGGCATGCCGCCCTTGCCCTTGACGCCCTTCTGCTGCGGCACCGCGAGCAGATTCCCCGCATGGTCGTAGCACCACATGTGATAGGGGCAGTTGAACTGGCTCGCATTGCCGCGCAGCCGGGTGACGACCTGCGCGCCGCGATGGGCGCAGCGGTTTTCGAAGGCGTGGACCGCGCCTCCCTTGCCCCGCGCGACCACGATGCGCCGTTCCCCGAAATAGGTCGTCGCGTAATCGCCCTCGTTCGGGATTTCCTGCTCCAGCGCGAGATACTGCCAGTGTCCGCCGCCGAAGACGCGTTCGAGCTCGATGTCGTAGAGCGAACGGTCGTTGAACACCTCGAACGGCACCCGGGTGCTGTCCTCCGAAGTCCATCGTATGTCGAGCCCGGTGCGGCGGGGGGCGGTCATCTTCGATCCTCCGCTGGAGAGGCGCCGGCCGGATGGTGGCCCGATTCCGCGTGACACGCAATGCGCGGGCGACGCATCATCGACGGTGCGTGTCGACGATCGGGATGGGACGATGAAACGGGCCGGATTGGGACATTGGGCGTCGGGGCTGGCCGTCTTGCTGGTTTGCGCCGCGGTCGCGGCGGGGCCGTCGACGGCCGCGCCGGACAGCGACCCGCAGGAGACCGCGCCGCGGAACCCGGCTTACGCGAAGGCGGCGGAGCTGATCGAGGCGGAGAAGTTCGCCGACGCCCTGCCGTTCCTCCGCAAGGCCGAGGCGAAGGAGCCCGACAACCCCGACGTCCACAACTATCTCGGCTATGCGCTGCGCCATCTGAAGCAATACGACGCGGCGCTGAAGCACTACGGGATCGCGCTCCGGATCGCGCCCAGGCACCGGGGTGCGAACGAGTATCTGGGCGAGCTCTACCTCGTGCTCGGCGACCTCGCCAAGGCCGAGGAGCGCCTCGCCGTTCTCGACAAGGCCTGTCTGTTCGGCTGCGAGGAATACACCGAGCTCAAGGACGCGATCGCCGCCTACAAGGCCAAGGCGGGCAAGGAGGAGTGACGATCGGCGTCCCTCGATACGGCGCTTACGCGCCTACTCGGGATGAGGTGCCTTCTTTGCCACCCGCCGCAGAGGCCTCACCCTGAGTAGCGGCGAAGCCGCGTATCGAAGGGCGGACCGGCCCTACACCACCGGCCAGCGCGAGATCGGCTTGACGTTGGCGCGCTCGATCAGCCTCGGCGCCAGCTCGCGGCAGCGGGCGTGGTCCTCGTCGAGGGCCCAGGGGGCGAGCTCGCCGTTCTACATCAGGATGTTTCCGTCGACCAACACCCTGTCCACGCAGTCGCCGCGCGCCGAATAGACCAGGCTGTACACCAGATTGTAGCTCGGCACCCATTCCGG
>JAJDVB010000183.1 GCA_022826345.1 Alphaproteobacteria bacterium | reverse complement strand
TCAGCGCCGGCGCCGAGAACACCAGAAGCGCCAGCCAGCGCCCCCGGTGGTGCGCGACATAGCGCACCGTCTCGCCCATCCCCGGAACCGCGCCGAGATAGTGCTGCGCCTGCATCAGGTCGCGGAAGCGCGCCTCGTCCTCCGCCGCCACGATGTCGACCGCCACTTCCGAAAGAGTCGCCACCGACTTCCCATCCACACCGCCGCCTCACCGCATACATAGCGGACCAGGGTGAAGAAGTCCAGAATCGCCCTCAACTCATTGGCAGACAGCGCAAACGCTCAAAGAACGCATCCGCCCTGTCGACTCCCCCTCTTTACCTCCTCACTATTAAGGCAATAAGGTAAGCTCAACGGAGTGACTCGAGCTTGCTCCAATTGATGCCACCAGACACGCCTCACCGAGGCCAAAGCCTTAGTTGAACACCGGAAGGGGGCCCATGCCAATTCATCGACGTCATATCAGCGTTTTACGGAGACAACGCGAAAAACTTCACGTCGCGTGGGCGCCTCTATCTTTGAGTTTCAAGTTGGGTCTAAGACCGACGAATCTCCTCCTAAGCAAGTAGTGGGAGAGGCTCTGTGCAACCTCTCCCACAGTCCCGTCGAGTCATCGCTATTCTCGGTCTCCGTAGAATGCAGACCGAATCTCCAAGGTTCGGCTGGTGATGTACCCCACGACGCCGTTTTGATCGGTACCGCCGAACTGCCCGACGCCGCTCAAGCTTCCGGAAAATGTTCCTTCTTCAGTCCGGATCGATGCGTTGAAAACTGGCGTGAATCTACCGTTCACGACCGAAGTGTAGCCGGTGGATAGTGACGAGGGCAAACCAATAAAGTCAATGCCGTTGTACGTCAGTTTTGCTCGAACGTTGCTTCCGGAGATGGTCACGTTGATTCGAGCCTCGCCGCTGTCCGACCCGTCCCACTCGCCGTAATCGGATTCGAGTTCCGTGTACCGGGCGGTCCATTTCCCGACCCAGGTTCCCGCAACCGTGGGTTGGTGGTCCGTTGAGGCCGCCGTTATCGTCGGGTTGTTTCCTTGGGAATCGAATTTGGCGGACAGGGCGTGTCCAGAGTGTCTGTAGCCCACGGACACGTCGCCCACTCTGATCAGTTCCCAGTCCCCGAGGTCGGTCATGTCGGTCCCCCCGTTACCGTTACCGTTACCGTTGCCGTTATCGGGGGTCTCCGTGGCATCGGGCATGGACGTACTGGGGCCGTCCCCTCCGCCGCCACCGCAGCTTGCCAAAATCAAACCCATCGCCAACACAGACGACATGACGACCGCACCTTTCGTGCTCAGAATACCAATAGGGTTCATAGGTAGTTTCTCCTGTTGGCGGATGGACTTGACCCGTTTGATGGACACCTGATCAGTTGGGAGAAAGGAGTCCACGATGTCGATGACGCGTCCACCCTATCCGTCCGAGTTCCGGGAGCAGATGGTCGAGCTGGTTCGCTCGGGCCGCTCGCCGGAGAAGCTGGCGCGGGAGTTCGAGCCGTCCGCCCAGTCGATCCGCAACTGGGTCGGCCACGCCGGAGGTGCCGGTGGCGACAGCTACGGGCGACAGATTCCTGATGCTGGTCATCACGGGCTGGGGACCTCCATCCCGAACGCGCTTCTGAAGAGGCCCCGTGAAGAGGCCCCGTGAAGAGAACGAGATCAGGTTAGCACATCTGGCCAGCCGTCAGCAATCGCCTTCGCGAGGTAGTGTCTCAGTTTGAAATCTGACGCTTGCGGTACGTCGCGGGCCGGTTCGGCTTCGGCGCCCGCGCGTCGATCAGCCCGATTCGGGCTCCGGCAGACGTTCCGCTGGAATTCGGCACGTGCAATCACTATGTGGTGCGAGGATACTGCCGTTGGCCCCGCACGTGTGGCCAAGCAGGCATGTTGACTAATTCGAGCGCAAGTTCTCTCTCCGTCGCCATTGCGTTCAACCGTCTCTTCGGCGTCCGGCGAGAACCACCGGTATCGACATGCAAGATGATCCCGAGCTCCGCGCAGTCCCGTCGCCCTGTCAATCGGAAACCGCTGCTCATACCTCGGTCGGCAGTGAAACCTTCCGACCCTGCTGTATCTCTCTTGACCTTGAGGTCGGCAAGGACGATGGCCGCATCCGCGCCTGCGGTGCCGTGCGCGGCGATACCGGCCATGGGTATTCCATCGGCGGGTCAGCGTCGGCGCTGGCGAAGCTCGACGAGTTCGCCAAAGGCGCGTCTTTCATTCTCGGCCACAATCTGATCAAGCACGATCTGAAATACCTCAGAGCAGCAAAGCCCGATCTGCGACTGCTGGCCCTGCCGGCCGTGGATACGTTGCGTCTCAGCCCCCTCGCATTCCCGCGCAATCCCTACCACCACCTCGTCAAGCATTACCAGGACGGCGGGCTCAAACGAGGCCAGAGAAACGACCCGGAACGAGACTCCCGTCTTGCACTGGAGCTCTTCGCCGACGAGCGGAAAGCACTGCGCAGGACGTCACCCGACTTGCTTGCCGCCTGGCACTGGCTGACTACGCCGGAGGTTGGCGGTGTAGACAGCGCTCTCGACGATCTCTTCGCTGAGATACGCGGTGCGCGTCGTCCCACGGACGCCGAGGCCCGCGCGGCGATAGTCCGGCTGATGGAAGGCGACGCCTGCACAACCCATGGACGGGAGGCGGTGGCAGATGCGGCGAGTAAGGGATGGGCGCTGGCCTATGCGCTGGCGTGGCTCTCGGTCGCCGGCGGCAACTCGGTAATGCCGCCCTGGGTGCGCCACCAGTCTCCGGAAGCGGGCGAACTGGTACGCCGGCTCAGGGACACGGCTTGTGCCGATCCCGCCTGCGGCTGGTGCTGTGAACGGCACGATGCCCGCAAGGAGCTGAAGCGCTGGTTCGGCTTCGACCAGTTCCGGCCGGAACCGGCGGGCGCCGACGGACACCCCATGCAGCAGGCCATCGCCGAGGCGGCGATGGCCGGGAAGCATGTGCTGGGTATCCTGCCCACCGGCACGGGCAAGTCGCTCTGCTACCAGATCCCGGCGCTGTCTCGCTACGACAAGACAGGTGCGCTGACTGTGGTGATTTCGCCGCTGGTGGCGCTCATGGCCGACCAGGTTGCGGGGCTGGAGGCACGGGGGATCGGCTCGTGCGTGACCATCAACGGCCTACTCTCGATGCCAGAGCGAGCCGACGCGCTGGACCGGGTGCGCCTTGGGGATGCAGGCATCCTGCTCATCTCACCCGAGCAGCTTCGCTCTCGCTCCTTGCGCCGGGTTCTCGACCAGCGAGAGATCGGCGGCTGGGTGCTCGACGAGGCCCACTGCCTGTCGCGCTGGGGCCACGACTTCCGGCCTGACTATCGCTATGTCGGCCGCTTCATCCAGGAGAAGGCCGGCGACCATCCGGTGCCGCCGGTGCTTTGCCTGACGGCCACCGCCAAGCCCGACGTGACCGACGACATCGCGCGTCACTTCCGGGACAAGATCGGCATCGAGCTCACCATCTTCGATGGCGGTGCCGAGCGCGGCAATCTTACCTTCGAAGTGATGCCGACGACGGGCGGTGAGAAGTTCGGCCATATCCACCAGGTTCTCGAGTCCTACCTGCCGCCGGACGGGTCCGGCGGCGCCATCGTCTACTGCGCGACACGCCGGCAGAGCGAGGAGGTGTCCGAGTTCCTTCAACTGAAGGACATGGCGGTCGAGCACTATCACGCGGGCCTGCCGCCCGAAACCAAGAAGGACGTACAGCAGCGCTTCATCGGCGGCGATCTTCGCGCGATCGCGGCGACCAACGCCTTCGGCATGGGCATCGACAAGCCGGACGTGCGGCTGGTGATTCACGCCGACATTCCCGGTTCCCTGGAAAACTATCTCCAGGAGGCAGGCCGGGCCGGGCGGGACCGCGCATCGGCGCGCTGCGTGCTGCTCTATTCGGCCGATGACGTTGAGCGTCAATTCGGCATGTCCGCGCGCTCGCGTCTCACTCGCCAGGAGATCCATGGCATCCTCAGAGCGCTTCGCAACCTGGACCGCAAGAAGCGCTTCCAAGGTGAGGTGGTCGCCACCACCGGCGAAATCCTCGGCGAGGACGAAGACAAGGTGTTCGAGCGCGATTCGCACTCGGACGACACGCGTGTACGCACCGCCATTGCATGGCTCGAAGAGTCCGAACTGCTCACCCGCGAAGAAAACTCTGTCCAGGTGTTCCCGTCGTCGCTTCGGGTGAACTCGGTCGAGGAAGCACGCGCAAGACTCGGACGTGCACCGATCACGGACGCCTATCGCGATCAGTTGCTGCGTATCGCCATGGAGCTGATCCAGGCTGGCGCGGATGAGGGTGTCACGACGGACGACCTGATGGCGGCCTCGGGCTTGAGCCCCGAGGCTGTGCGCGGCGCCTTGTACGATCTCGAGCGGCTGGGCGTCGCCAGCAATGACACGGCGCTAACCGCTTTCGTCCATGCCGCCGTCGAACGCTCGTCCGCCAAGCGTCTGGAGCAAGCAGCAGAGTTGGAGGTCGCCTTGATCGCGCATATGCGCGAGCAGGCGTGGGATCAGGGCAAGGGTGATGTGGCATCGCTGCACCTGCGCATCGCTTCGCAAGTCCTGAGAGACCAGGGCCTCGCCGATCCGTTGCCGGAGCGGCTGTGGCGCATCCTCTCCAGTATCGCCTACGACGGCCGTGGTGAGGACGGTGCTGCGGGTAGCCTGACCGTGCGAAAGCGGGATGCCGAGACGGCCTCGGTGACGCTGCAACGGGAATGGGGAGCGCTGGAGGGAACAGCGCAACTCCGGCGCGAGGCGGCCGGGCGTCTGCTGGAGCATCTCCTCGCCTGCCTGCCTTCCGGAAGCAGGGGAACGGACCTGCTGGCCGAGACCACCCTCGGCAAGCTGTTGGAGGCGGTGGAGACCGACATGCTCTTGAAGAGCAAGGTGAGGCACCCCAACAAGCTCGTGGACCGTGCATTGCTGTGGCTGCACGAGCAGGAGGTCATCCGCCTCAACAAGGGCCTGGCGGTCTTCCGCCCCGCCATGACCATCCACCTGCAGCATCGTGAACCGCGAGGATTCGCGAAAGCCGACTTCGAACCCCTCGCCCTCCATTACCAGGGGCAGGTTCTACAGATTCACGTGATGGTGGAGTTCGCGGAACGAGGCCTTGCTGCCATGACGGACGCTCTGCGCTTGGCGATGGACTATTTCACACTCAAGGAGGACGCGTTTCTTGACCGCTGGCTCCCAGGCCGCGACCGGGAGATCGGGCGCGAGACTACACCCGCCTCCTGGCGAGCCATCGTCGAGAGCCTCAACGACACTGCCCAGAAACACATCGTCTCCGACGATCGGGAACAGACCAACGTGCTGGTGCTTGCAGGACCCGGCTCGGGCAAGACCCGCGTGCTCGTGCACCGTATCGCATACCTGGTCCGCGCGCGCCGGGAGAACCCCAAGGGCATCCTGGCTCTCGCCTATAACCGCCATGCGGCGGTCGACATCCGCCGCCGGCTGCGCGAGTTGATCGGAGACGACGCGCGCGGCGTGACCGTGCTTACCTGCCATGCGCTAGCCATGCGGCTCGCCGGCGCGAGCTTCACCGGGCGGGCGGAACAACCCGACGATGAGGTGTTCCGGGACGTGCTGCGCCGCGCTGTTGAACTGCTGCGCGGTGAGGGCCTGCTGCCAGAGGAGGCGGACGAGCAGAGGTCGCGTCTCCTAGCCGGGTTCCGCTGGATTCTGGTGGACGAATATCAGGACATCGGCCCCGACCAGTATGAGTTGATCTCGGCCTTGGCCGGACGCACGCTTGAGGACGAGTCGGGCAAGCTTACCCTGTTCGCAGTCGGCGACGACGATCAGAACATCTACGCCTTTAACGGTGCATCGGTGGAGTTCATCCGCCGCTTCGAGGATGACTACGGACCGAAGCCCAGCTATCTCGTCGGCAACTATCGGTCCACCGGCCACATCATCGCGGCCGCCAACGCGGTGATCGAGCCGGCGCAGGAGCGGATGAAGGCCGGGCACCCCATCCACATCGACAAGGCGCGCGCGAAGGAACCGCCTGGTGGCGATTGGGAGAAGCGCGATCCGGTCGCGCGGGGGCTCGTAGAGATTCTGCCGGCCGGCCGTGATTCGGTCTCGCAGGCACAGGCCGTGATGGCGGAGTTTCAGCGTCTCGAAGGGCTCACACGGGATTGGGACTGGTCGCGGTGCGCGGTGATCGCGCGCGAGTGGAAGTACCTGGAGCCGGTGCGCGCCTTCTGCGAAATGCACGGCATCCCGGCGCAGATGGGCAACGAAGAAATCCCGAACTTCTGGCGCTTGCGGGAGACCCGCACCTTCGTCGATTGGCTTCGCCAACGGGAACCCCGCGTCGTCGACGGAGCGGCCCTCGCCGGTTGGATTGAGGAATGCCCATCCGGCCCCTGGTTCGACCTTCTCGGGCAAGCCATCGGTGAGCACGCCTTGGAAGTCGGCAGCGGTGAAGCGCCGGTGGACCACGTCATCGAATGGCTCGCGGAGTGGGGTCGGGAGATACGCCGGCGACAACGCGGGCTCCTGCTGCTGACTGGCCACCGTGCCAAGGGGCTGGAGTTCGACCATGTTGTCGTCCTCGACGGCGGCTGGGACCGTGTCGGGTGCGGCGAGGACGTGGACGCGCCACGACGGCTCTACTATGTGGCCATGACGCGCGCTCGGCAGACCCTAGTGCTCGCACGCCTCGACGGACCTCATCCGCTGCAGGACTCGTTGGTCGATCACCCGTCAGTGATGCAGCGCGCGCCGGTCAAGCTGCCTGTTCCCTCCCCGGCGCTGCTGTTTCGTCATGTCCGGACCGGTCTCGGAGACGTAGATCTTGGTTTCGCGGGACGCCATTCCGAGCACCACACGATACACAAGGCCGTCGCTGCACTATCTCCCGGCGATCCGCTGGAGACGCGCATCACGGAATATGGGCGCTGGGAGTTGTTGGACCCGGCAGGCTCCGTGGTTGGACGGCTTGCAAAGAGCTTCCGACCACCGAGGGATATGCGGTGCCGCTCTGCGGAAGTGTCGGCCATCGTGGGCTGGAGCCGCGAGGCATCGGAGCCCCAGTACCGCGACAGCATCAAGTGTGAATCCTGGGAGATGGTGGTGCCGGAGTTCGTGTTCGAAGTCGGGAACCAGCATTAGCGTTCACCAGGAAGCAGCCGCCATCTTCACTCGGGCGACAGATTGACTGTGATCGATGACGGGTAGTAGTGCATCGCTCCTGATCCCGCATCCACGGCAAGACCGATGACCCCGCCAAAAATCAAGTTACCAGCCGTCATGCCCTCCAACTCCGAGACAAGGACACCAATGCTGTCTTGGTAGCCCAGCTTCGAGCACCGCACCGAGATGTCCTCGGCGCTCTTTTCAACCCGCACGGTGCCAGGCGTGGGGTTGACCGCGGCAATCTGACCGCCCTCGCGTTCGAGAACGCAGATTGCACCGCTCGGATGCGATGAGACCGCGATAGATTGGTCCGTGCCCTCCATGATGCTGGCGCACGCGCCCAACAACGCGGCGGCGGGAACCAACCAGAGAAATTTGAACATGCCGGCATCTCCCATATGGTGCGGCCGCGGTGGTAGTGGGCGACCATGCGTAAGGGCTATCAATGAGGCATGTCCAGTCCTTACACCATAAGATAATTCGAGAAAATTCCCGCTGGTCTACGGCTCCTTGCAAATCCCTTGCCATTCAACCCTCCACCACCGACATCCAGGGTCAAACCACGAACAATATATCGGGCGGGAGGCAATCATGGCGGAGGAGAACGAGGCTCACCGCAGGAGGGAGGGCACGATAGCCGAATTCGACGGCCGCGATCTTCTTGTGGGCCGGCCGGAAGGAGAGGCAGTCGGCAAGCCTGTCACCAAGGCCAAGCGATCGCCGCGGTCGCCGCAATCATCACAGCCCAACGCACACGACGATGCCATCGCGGAGATTCTTGAGACGGTGCGGGCCACCGCCGCCCGCATCGACGCGCTCCAGGATACGTCGGCGCCGGCGCCCGAGACGGCCGAGGCGCTCGCCCGCGAGACGGCGGCGCTGACCCAGGCGGTCGCTGACGCGCGCGGCGCGCTGGGTAAGGCCGCGGAGCTGGCAGCGCGGAAAGACGGCGCGGCACAGGCGGCACGGACACTGGCCCAGGGCGCTGCCGCGCTGAACGCGCAAGGCGAGGCCCTCGACAAGCGTCTCCACGCGACGGGCTACCAGGCCGAGATGGCCGCTGAGACCACGGCCGAACTGAAGAAAGTGGCGACGTCGCTGGAGAGCAATCTGCACATTCACGCCAAGAACATGTTCCGCATCAACCAGGACCGGCGCTGGCGTCCTCTGCTGACTGGACTGTCCATCGGGACCGCGTCGTTCGTCTTCTTCGCGCTGGGCCTGGTGCTTCAACGGGAGACCGATTTCGTGTCCTTCGGCGACCCGCGAGACGCGTGGAACCAGCATGTCGTGGAGCACTTCGCCCCGCTGCTCGCCTCCTGCGCATCCATGGCGCGCATGAAGGACAAACCCATAGAGTGCAGGCTAACCATCCGTCCGACGCGGGAGGTGACGATTCCCGTCTACCCCAAGGCGAACCTGATCACGGTACCGCCCGAAGAGCGGGGCGATCCCGTAGCTGAGGGATAGGCAGCCATGGTCGCGACCGTCACGCGCCTGAAGGCTGCTGCCACGACGGTGCACTACTTCGAGGCGGACGGCTACTACGCGAAGGGAGACCCTGAGCACCGCAAGGCCAGCGGTTGGTACGGCGAGGCGGCGGCGTTGATGGGCCTGCACGGGCCGGTGAAGCCAAAGCGCTTCGAGGAAATCCTGGCCGGCTACGTGCCCGGCACCGATATTCGCCTAGGCCGCCTGCGCGACGGCGAGCACCAGCACCGGCCCGGCGTGGACGTGACCTTCTCCGCTCCGAAGTCCGTATCCCTGGAGGCGCTGGTCTACGCGGCGCCCAAGACGGGCGCACGGGTGGTGCGGGCGCACGACGAGGCGGTACGCGCCACGTTGGGCTTCATCGAGAACGAGCTGTTGCAGACCCGGAGCTACGACCCGGCGACCGGCCGCAGGCCCAGGGTGGAGGCCGACGGTATGGTGGCGGCGACCTTCCGGCACCTGGCGAGCCGCAACCTCGACCCGCAGCTGCACACGCACGCCGTGATCGCCAACATGACCCGCGGCCGGAACGGGGAGTGGCGGAGCGCCGAGTTCACCGCCGTGGAGCGGTCGAAGCTTCTCATCGGCGCCTACTACCGGAACGAGCTGCGCATGGGGCTCGAAGAGATCGGCTACGCCACGGTGCCGACGCTTGTGGGGCGGATGCCGGGGTTCGAGATCGCGGGCTACGGCAAGCCGATGCTGGACGCGTTCTCGACCCGCCGCCGCGAGTTGTTGGACTACATGCAGGAACGAGGCTGGGAGAACACCCCGGCGAGAGCCCAGCAGGCAGCGCTTTACACGCGGCGTCGCAAGGCCGAGCCCGACCGGCAGGTCCTGCGCGAGACCTGGCAGGCGCGGGCCCAAGAACTTGGCCCGGAGCGTGACCGCGACACGGCGCGCGGCCGCAACGGCATTGAGGCATCGGCGTTTCTACAGAGCGAGGCGCGAGCGGCTCCGTCGGCGCTGTCGGTGGTGAGGCAAGCCGTCGAGCACCTGGAGGAGCGGCGCACGGTATTCTCCGCCAACGACCTGCGGGCGTGGGCGCTGGCCCACGGGGGCGGGCGGCACTCGCTCGACGCGCTGGACGCCGGTATCGCCCGGCTCCGGCGCGACGGGCATCTGATCGAAGCGACGGCGCGAAGGGCCGACCTGGCCTTCGTCACCGACCGGGCGCGCAACGCCGAGCGCGACATTATCGCCGGCATGCGCGCCGGCCTGAACGCCGGTCACAGCCTGGCACCGGCCGAGACGGTCGAGGCGAGGCTGGACGCGGCCGGGCTGAACCCCGGCCAGCGCGACGCCGTGCACGGAATCCTGCTCTCGCCTCACGTCATGGTGGGAGTGCAGGGCCATGCCGGCTCCGGCAAGACCACCATGCTGCGCGCTGTGGCGGAATTGGCGGGCGAGAGGCAGATCGTCGGGCTGGCTCCTTCGGCGAGCGCCGCGCGCGTGCTCGAAGGCGAAGCCGATATCCCCGCCCGCACGCTGCAATGGTTCCTCACGCGCTACCGCGACGTGGGCGACGGCATCGCCGCGCCCGAGAGGACGGAAGAGGCGCGCAAGGCCCTGGGCGGCTCGGTGCTGATCCTCGACGAAGCCTCGATGGTCGGCACGACCCAGATGCGTGCATTGACCCGCATCGCCGCCGAGACCGGCGTGGAGAGGCTCGCGCTGATCGGCGACCGCCGGCAGTTGCGGGCCGTCGAGGCCGGCCAGCCCTTCGCCCTGTTGCAGGACGCGGGCATGCCCACGGCCAGGATGGACGAGGTGGTGCGCCAGCGCGATGGAGACTTGCGGCAGGCCGTGCTGCACATGGTGGCGGACGAGCCGCGCTTGGCGATCGAAGAGCTCGGCAACGGCGTCCTGGAGATGCAGGGCGACGAGCTCGGCAGGAAGGCGGCGCAACTCTGGCTCGACCTCGATCCGGACCTGCGGCCCGGAACGGCGATACTCGCGCCCACGCACGAGATGCGGGCCGAGATCAACGCCGCCGTCCGCCACGGCCTCGAAGACGAAGGAGTGCTGCACGGCCCCGAGCTGGAGATCGAGCGCTACGTCAACCTCCACCTGACCCGCTCGCAGAAGGGCGATATCGCCAACTACCGCGAGGGCGACATTGCCGTCTTTCACCATGACGTCTACGGCGTCCGTGCGAAGGCAGGCGATGCCTGCCGTGTGACGGAGGTCGGCGACGAGCGCGTCATGCTCACCCTTCCCGGCGGCAAGGAGCGCACGATCGACCCCTCCGGCTACATCCGCTACCGCCTCGATCTCTTTGAGACCCGGCCGATGGTGCTGAAGGCGGGAGACCGGGTGCGCTGGACCCGCAACGATCCTGCCCGAAACCTGATCAACGGCGAGCACGCCGAGATTCTGTCCATCCGCCGGGTGAACGTCACGATACGCGCCCAGGACGGCCGCGAGATCGACATGGCCCGCGACGACCCGCAGCTTCACCACCTGGACCACGCCTATTCTTCGACAGTGCATGCTGCCCAGGGCATCACCTGCGATCGGGCCATCGCCGTCCTGGATACCGAGCGCGGGGGAGTCGCCGACCAGGCGACCTTCTATGTGGAGCTCACCCGCGCCCGCGACAACGTGGTGCTGCTGACCGACGACCGCGAAGCGCTGATCGAGGCCCTGGAGACCGCGCCCGCGGGGGAGATGTCGGCGCTCAAGGCTATCGGCGAGCAGTTCGGGGTTTCAACCCAAGCCTCCGTCTCGGTCTTGCCCCACGTCTCGACCTTGGCCTCGACCTCCGTCACCGCGGAGACAGTTCCGCAGCACCCGCCTCCGGAGAGGGAAGCGGTCCTGGACGAGGCGACGAAGGAGAACCGGAAGGCGGCGGAGCGCTTCCTGGACCGGGTGCTGTCGGCGGCCTCGGCGTCGATCCGGCAGCGTGAAGAGCAGGCGACCATTGCCGCCAGCAGCGGCACCCAAGTCACCCAGGACTCCGGCTACGGCGAATGGCGCGAGGACGCCCTCCGCGCCCTCGACGGCTGCCGCCGTATCCTCGACGATCCCGAGATCTTCGGCAGGCATCTCGCGCGCCGTCCGGGCGCGGAGGACGAGATTAGGCGCCTTTCCGCGCGGATCGAATCCACCCTGGCGTCGGACAAGGCCGAGATCGAACGCCGTCAGCAGGAGCTCGAAGCCAGCAAGGCGAAGGAGCGCGACATCGACATGGGCCTTGAGCTGTGACTCGCCCCGCCGACCCATCCTTCGATCGCCGTTGGCCCGAACTTCCGGCACGGTGGCGGTCTCCCGCCGTCGGCGGCGGGGCGCCCTTCGATCACTGGGAGTCCGGCCTCTCGATACTCGTGCGCGCGCGGAGCCGATCGACGGTTGCCGCCGCAAGCTGCTCGCCGAAGAGGTCCGCAAGAGTCGCCCCCAGCTCCCCCTCGCGGCCCTCGCGCATCATGGTCCGCATTGTCTCCTCGGCAAGGAAGGAGAGTGAATTGCGGATGTGTGTCAGCAACGCCTCATCCGTCTCTGCCTCCGCCGTGCGCTCCGCAATGGCGGTCACATGGCCGAGAAGGGCGCGCTGCTCCGCCTCGTCCAGCACAAGCCGGGGCGGCGGCGCGGGCTCTGTCGTTGGGTCCACGGTGAGCCCGCATTCGACCATGTATCGCGAGATGGAGAGCCCCTTCCGCTCGGCCAGTATCCGCACGCGTCCCCAATCGCTGTCGGTGCAGGAGAGCGAGTACGCCTTCGGCAGCCTCCGGCCACGCCTTCTCATGATCTGTCCCCGCTCTCATCGCCGGACCTGGCACGAGTCTCTCGAACCAGGAAAGAAAGCGCGCCGAGCGCCGATATCTCCGTCCCCGGCAGACGCGACAGCAGCGCCTCGTTGCACCGGTCAAGAAGAGCAACGCGCTCATACAGAATCCTCTGCTCATCCTCGGACAGGACCAAGCGAGGACCCTCGTCGTCGTCGGCCTCTGCACCGTGAAGTGCGCATTCGACCATGAAGCGCGAGAAACTCATCCCCGCCTCCTTGGCCCGCCGTCCGATCAATGCGCGGTTCTCCGGCGAGCAGTAGATGCTGCGGATGCGCGCGATCTCCCGCTTCCCGCCTCCCTCGATTGCCGTCACCCGAGTGCCTCCTCGGCATCGATCCGTGCACCGGCACGGCGCACCAGAGCCTGCCAGGTATCCGCCCCTGCGGAACCCTCGACGCGCTCTTTCTCGACCTCGTAGAGCACCCTGACCATGCGCTCGATCCGCGCCACAGCGCTGGCGAGATCGCGCGTCATGACCGGATCCGCCGGCACCGCAACAGGCGCCGTCAGACGCTCAAGAATGAAGCGCGAGACATCCATACCGGCAGCGTCGGCGCGCTCCTTGAGCGCCTGCCAGTCGCTGTCCGTTGCCATCACGGCGCGCTGCCGCTTGCGCCCCTCGGCTACCCCGCTCATGCCGTCCGCCCCATGGTATGATCGCCTGTGTCGTGCCTGTGTCGCCATAAGGTGGACGAATTCTGCTGCGTATTACGCGCGCAATACGCGCGACAGATGCCAACGCCTCGCCTACCGGCTCGATAGCTGTCAGAGACAACGTTGCATATGTGTTATGGATTGAAAAATCAAGTTGATTATGGGCTTTGAGCGAGTGCAACAAGCTTGAGTCGCCCGCATTCGAATGAAATACGTCAAGTCCCCGAATGCAACTGCCGAACTATCGAAGAATCTACCTTATGGACTCCGCCTCCCCACGCGAATCCCGTTGACGAGCCGTCCAAGTGTCTGTAAAGTGGCCAGTATTGGAGGGGATCGCAACGCTGATCAGATGTGCTACCGAGATGTAATCCTGCCCATAGGTTGTCACACCTCCATGTGCGAGGGTGACATCGACGTGGTTCACGAGGTCTGGCAGGGCGCGTTCGGCGTGGCGTTCGAGGCGGTCGTTGCCGAAGGCTGCGTAATCGACGCCGCGACCCACGACGCCAAGACCCGCGAGGAGTGGTGGTATCCCAGTTATGTCGAGGAGCAGTGCCCTGGCCTGCCCGACTGGGAGGCGCTGAATGCCTGCGCCGAGATGTTCGCGACTGCCGAGACGGCCCCGAAGGGTCGCTTCCTCGGCGGGCCGGTCGACTGGTTGAAGCACGACGCCGAGCGTGTCGAAGGCCTCGGCATGGACTTCGAGGTGGTGAACGCTGGCTCGGCTGCAGCCATCTGGGCGGAGCTCGCATCGGCATTCGAGCGCAAGGCGCCGATCGTGCACTTCAACTGGACGCCCAACTTCATCGAGGCGATCTACGACGGCAAGTTCGTCGAGTTCCCCGAGTATGGCGAGGGCTGCAAGGACGACCCGGCCTGGGGTCCCAATCCCGACATGACCTATGACTGCGGCAACCCGAAGGACGGCTATCTCAAGATCGGCGTCTGGAACGGCATGCCCGACAAGTGGCCGACGGCCTACGCCATCGTCTCGAAGATGAACCTGACCAATCTCGATATCGCGGTGATGTCCAAGCTCGTCGACATCGACGGCATGGAGGTCGAAGAGGCGGCCGACAAGTGGCTCGCCGACAACGAAGCCAAGTGGATGTCCTGGGTTAACTAACCCAGAGTCCCTGGCTACGAGGGCGCCGCCTTATCTCCCTGTGGCGGCGCCCTCGCTTTATTTCATGCCCCTGCCGGCACATAGTATTCGCGCCCATCGCCGCCAACGATGGAGCGAGGCGCCGACGAGGCGGGGTAGCGGCACGCGCTCTGCCGTGGCCGGGAGGTGCGATTTGGCCGAACCTATTCTCACGTGCAGCAGCGTTTGGAAGCTGTTCGG
Organism: Alphaproteobacteria bacterium; assembly: GCA_022826345.1. The sequence goes on along the minus strand of JAJDVB010000183.1, from coordinate 29,494 downwards.
CCCCAAGCCCCGGCCGTTCATTGACAGGCACGGGGGCGCGCCCGGCCTCGCCGCCATTCTGGACGAAGGCTACATCCCCGCCGTGCGAGACGCCTCGCTCGAGGTCAACGCCGGCGAAATTCTGGTGATCATGGGGCTCTCGGGCTCCGGCAAGTCCACGCTGCTCCGTTGCCTCGCCCGCCTGATCGAGCCCACCGCCGGCGCGATCGTGTTCGAGGGCCAGGACCTGCTCAAGGCGACCAACCGCGAGCTGACGCAGCTGCGCCGCCACAAGATGGGCATGGTGTTTCAGCACTTCGCGCTGCTCCCCCACCGCACGGTGCTGCAAAACGTCGCCTTCCCGCTCGAGGTCCAGGGCATCGACCGCCGCACGCGGGAGACCCGCGCCCGCGAGATGATCGAGCTCGTCGGCCTCGAAGGCCGGGAGCGCTATTACCCGCGCGAGCTCTCCGGCGGGCAGCAGCAGCGCGTCGGAATCGCTCGCTCGCTCGCGGTGGGGCCTGAGCTCTGGTTCCTTGACGAGCCTTTCTCCGCCCTCGATCCGCTGATCCGCCGCGAGATGCAGAACGAGTTCCTGCGCCTCCAGAACATGCTGCACAAGACGATCCTGTTCATCACGCACGACTTCGATGAGGCCATCCGGCTCGCGGACCGCATCATCATCATGAAGGACGGCATCATCGAGCAGGCCGGCACCGCCACTGAGCTGATCGAGAACCCGGAGACCGACTACGTGCGCGAGTTCACCAAGGACGTGGCGCGGGACCGCCTGCTCACGGTGGCGACGGCTGTGCGCCCCGCTGCCGCAGGCGAGACAACGCAAGGCGAGGTCAAGGCGGACGCCACCCTGGCGGACGTCGCGCCGCAGGTAATCGAAGCCGAGCGCCCGGTGGCGGTCGTCGACGAAAGAGGCCGGATGGTCGGTGTAGTCGACCGCTACGGCCTCGTCGACGCGATGTACGCCGACCGCTCGTAAGTCATGGCCGCAGAGCGGACCCTCGGAGGTTCGATCGCGGAGTCGGTCGCGACGACACGCCGCCTCTGGCGCACGCCGGGGGTAGGGCCGCTACTGGTTCTGGTGCCCTTCGTGGTTCTGTTGGCGCTCAAGCCCATTCTGCCCGAGGCCGGGATCGTCTGGCCCAGGGACATCGCAGTGCCCTTCATCGACTGGATCAACGTCGTCGTCGACGTCTTCCACAAGCACGAGATCTTCGGCGTCTTCACGGTCAAGGACGTGACGCGGGCGATCGCCTTCGGCATTGAGTGGCCGCTTGACATCGTGCACGGCCTGCTCGTGGGCGGCTTCAGGTCGATCGACATCCCCGCCATCCCGTGGATCATGATCGCAGGCCTCGCCGCGGTCTTCGGCTGGTGGCTGAAGGGCTGGAGGCTGGCGCTTCTAGCCGGTGGCTGCATCGTCTACTTCGCCGTCTTCGGCAAGTGGTCACTTTCCATGACGACGCTCTCCGTCGTTCTGGTCGCGGCGCCGATCGCGGCCGCCGTCGGCGTCGCGCTTGGCGTGATGGGGGCCAAGTCACGGCCCTTCGAGCGGGCGTTGTGGCCGCTCCTCAACGTCATGCAGTCGTTGCCGCACTTCTCCTATCTGATTCCGGTGGCGCTTTTTATCGGCGTCTCGCACCGGGCCGGCGCCATCGCCACCATCCTCTTCGCCATACCGCCGATGACGCGGCTCACGCTGCTCGGGCTCAAGGGGGTCTCCGAGGAAGTGCGCGAGGCCGGCGTAATGGCCGGCTGCACGCGCTGGCAGATGCTCTTCAGAGTCGAGATTCCGGCCGCGCGCGATTCGCTCATGCTGGGCGTCAACCAGGTCATCATGCAGTGCCTGGCGATGGTCGTGATCGCCTCCTTCGTCGGCGCCAAGGGGCTGGGGCAGGACCTGCTGTTCCGCCTCCAGAGCCTGCGTCTTGGGCAGGCGCTGGAGAACGGCGTCGCCGTGGTGCTGATGGCGGTGATGCTCGACCGGCTGAGCCGCGCACTCTCCGAGAAGCAGCCCGAGCGCCGCCCCGACGGCCCCTTCTGGCGCGTGCATCCCTATCTGATGGCGGCTGGCATCGTCATTGCCGCCTCGATCGTCGCGTCGTTGCTCACGCCCTACGCCCAGACGCTGCCCAAGAACGCAACGATCACCACCGCGCCCTTCTGGGACATGGTCGTCGAATTCATCACGTTCACGCTCTACGACCCGCTTTCCGTCATCCGCGACGGCCTGTTGGTCCACGTGCTGATCCCGCTACGCACCGGCTTCCAGTGGATGCCGTGGATCGCGGTGGCGTCGCTGGCCGGCGCCATCGGCTGGCGCCTGGCAGGCCCGCAGCTGGCGGCTACGGCGGCGGGCTTCGTCACCTTCATTGCGCTCACGGGCTTCTGGGAGCGCGCGTCGATCACCGCCTACATGGTCTTCTTCGCGCTGATCCTCTGCCTGATCTTCGGGCTGCCTTTGGGTATCTGGGCATCGAAGACCGCGGGGCGCACCCGGTTCGTGCAGCTGCTCTGCGATACCTTCCAGACCTTCCCGTCGTTCATCTACCTGATCCCGGTGATCATGCTGTTCCAGGTGGGCGACGTGGCGGCGATCACCGCCATCGTGATCTACGCGGCAATTCCCATCGTCCGCTACACGATCTTCGGCCTGCGCGGCGTGCCCAACGAGACCATCGAGGCGGCGGTCACCGCCGGCTGCACGCCCCGGCAGATCCTCTGGAAGGTGCGGATGCCGCTGGCCTTCCCCGAGATCATGCTGGGGGTCAACCAGACCATCATGTTCGGGCTCTTCATGGTGATCATCGCCGCCTTCATCGGAACCAAGGACTTAGGCCAGGAGATCTTCCGGGCACTCACCTTCGCCGATGCCGGCAAGGGCCTCGTGATCGGACTCTGCGTGGCGTTCATCGGCCTCACGGTCGATCGCCTGGTCGTGGAGTGGTCGGAGCAGCGGCGCCGCCAGCTGGGCCTGGCCTGAGAGGAACCACGGAAAGGCACGCATCATGGAACTCGTCTCATCCAGTGGCGCTCGCTTCCCGCGCGGCGTCCGGCGGCCGGGCCTGCTCGCGCTCCCGCCGGGGGTGGAGCGCTACGTCGTTCCGGGCCGAAGCGCGCGGGCAATACGGATCGCGGGTGGCGACGTCATCCGCCTCGTCAACGCGGAAGGCGGGCAGGCCTGCGAGCTGGTCTGCGTGGCGGAAGACGGCCGGCACGCGGAGAGCCTGCTGGGGGAGAGGGCAGGGGGGAGCGCCGCCGGCCTCCGCCGGCTGGTCGCCGACGGCGTCGCCAGCATCGACCGGGACCTCGCCGGCGCCTCGTCTCTCGATCTGTTCGGGCCGGAGAGCCGCGCCGGCGAGGAGACGTCACTCACCGCGACCGGCGCCGGCACGGTCATCGTGGCGACACCCGGCGCGCCCATGGCGGCCGACCGGCAGGACCCGCCCACGCCGATCGCGGTGTTCGTCGAGCGTGCGGCAGGCACGGCCCCGGCGGGCGAGGCGGTGTTGCCCGAGCCGCTGGCGGACCCGCGCCTCGACCGGCGGATCGACCGCCGCACGGCCGCGAGCTACGAGGTGCGCGCCGGCGAGTGGGTCCAGATCATCGACGTCGAAGGGCGCCAGTGCACGGACTTCCAGGCCTTTCATCGCGAGCGGCTGGACGAGGGAGTCGAGCGCTGCCTCGACGTGACCACCACCCGCTCGCTGATGGGGCTCGGCTATCCCCATCCGGGCCAGCGGGCCAAGTATCTCGACCAGGATTTCACGGCGCTGATCGAGGTGGTGCAGGACACCTGCATGCGCCACGACGCCTTCGGGCTCGCCTGCGCCGCCAGGTATTACGAGGACCAGGGCTACCCCGGCCACGCCAACTGCTCGGACAACTTCAATGCCTCCCTGGAGCCGTATGCGATTCAGCCCCGGCGCGGCTGGATGGCCATGAACTTCTTCTACAACACTGAGGTCGATGGCCAGAACCTGTTCGTCCTCGACGAGCCGTGGTCGCGCCCAGGCGACTACGTCCTGCTGCGGGCGCTGACCGATCTGGTCTGCGTCTCGTCCGCCTGCCCGGACGACATCGACGCGGCGAACGGCTGGAACCCCACCGACATTCACGTGCGCGTCTATCCGGAGACGGAGTCCTTCACGCGCGCCGTCGGCCACTACAAGCAACCGAATGCGGACGTGACCATGACCAAGGAAACCGGCTTTCACGCCCGCACCAGCGGCCGCACCCGCGACTTTGTCGAGTACAACGGCTACTGGCTGCCCAACAGTTACACCGGCGTCGGACCGATCGCGGAATACTGGGCCTGCCGCGAGCGGGTCGCCGCCATCGATCTTTCGCCCCTCCGCAAGTTCGAGGTGCTGGGGCCGGGGGCGGAGGCGCTGCTGCAGCACTGCCTCACCCGCAACGTGCGGAAGCTCGCCGTGGGCCAGGTCGTCTACACCGCCATGTGCTACGACACCGGCACGATGCTCGACGACGGAACCCTGTTCCGGCTGGGCCAGGACAACTTCCGTTGGATCGGCGGCTGCGACCAAGGCGGCGCCTGGCTGCGCGAGCAGACCGAGGCGCTCGGCCTCGACGTGTGGGTCCGCTCGTCCACCGACCAGCTCCACAACCTCTCGGTCCAGGGGCCGCTGAGCCGGCAGGTGGTGAGCGAGATCGTGTGGACCCCGCCGGCACAGCCGAGCATCGAAGAGCTTGGCTGGTTCCGCTTCACCATCGGCCGGCTGGGCGAGCCGAACGGACCTGCGCTCGTGGTCTCGCGCACGGGCTACACCGGCGAGCTCGGCTACGAGGTTTTCTGCCACCCGAAGGACTGCGACGCGGTGTGGGATGCGGTCTGGCAGGCTGGCGAGCCGCACGGGCTCAGCCCGCTCGGCCTGGAGGCCCTCGACATCCTGCGGATCGAGGCGGGGCTGATCTTCTCAGGCTACGAGTTCGACGATCAGACCGACCCCTTCGAGGCGGGAATCGGCTTCACGGTGCCGCTCCAGTCCAAGGAGGACGACTTCTGCGGCAAGGCGGCCTTGGTCAAGCGCAAGGCCAACCCGCAGCGCGTCCTGGTGGGCCTCGAACTCACGGGCGACGAGGTGGTGGGTCACGGCGATGGCGTGTTCGTCGGCCGCCACCGGGTGGGTGTGGTCACGTCGGGCACCCGCTCGCCGATGACGGGCAAGTCCATCGCGCTCTGCCGCATGGCGGTGGAGCACGCCGGGCTCGGCACCGCCGTCGAGGTCGGCCAGCTCGACGGCGTGCAGAAGCGCCTCGAAGCGGCGGTCGTGCCGTTCCCCTTCTACGATCCCGATAAATCGCGAGTCAGGGCCTAACCCTCCGCAGTCCACGCAGGGCGGCGGTCGATCCAGGGCCGCGCGTCTTCGAGCTGGGAGGCGAGGCGGAAGAGCGTCGCCTCATCGCCGTGGCGGGCGATGGCCTGCACCGCGACCGGGAAGCCGCTCTCGGTCGTTCCCAGCGGGATCATCATCGCCGGCTGGCCGGTGAGATTGAACCAGACCGTGAACGGGCTGAACTCGAACACCCGGCGCCAGTATTCCTCCAGATCCTCCATCATCATATCGAGCCAGCCGAGCCTGGGCGGCAGCGTGCCGAGGCCGGGGGTGAGCAGCACATCCCAATCCGCGTGGAACGCCGCCATTTGGCGGCCGATGCGGTGCGCCGTGTGGACCGCCGCCATGTAGCTCGCGCCGTCGATGGTCTCGGCGAGCCTGGCCGTGTCGGCGACCACGGTCTCCAGCTCCCCCGGTGTAGGCTTCCGGCCCGAAGGATGTGCGCGCAGCAGGTAAAGGATCTGGATCGCGCTGATGGTGCGGAAAGTCGGTATCACATCGGCCCTGTCGATTGCGGGATCGGCTTCCGCGACCCGGTGGCCGAGGTCTTCGCAGAGCGACGCGGTCTCCTGCAGGACGCGGAGCGAATCCGCCGCCACTGGCGCGCGGTTGGGCGCCTTGCTGGTGAAGGCGATGCGAAGCGTTCCGGGATCGGCGCCGACCTCTTCGAGGAAGGGGCGGGCCGGCGGCGGCGCAATGTAAGGATCGCCGGGCGCAGGGCCTGACGTGGCATCGAGCAGCGCCGCGCTGTCACGCACCGTGAGCGACACGGCGTGCTCGATGGCGAGCCCGCCGAGCGATTCGCCGAAGTAGGGTGCCATGGTGTTGCGCGCCCGCGTCGGGCGCAGCCCTACCAGGCCGCAGGAGGCCGCCGGCGCGCGGATCGAGCCGAAGCCGTCGGAGGCATGGGCGATCGGCAGCAATCGGGCCGAAACCGCAGCCGAAGCGCCGCCGCTCGAGCCCGCCGGGGTCCGCTCCAAGTCCCAGGGGTTGCGCGCGGGGCCGTAGAGCTGCGGCTCGCAGGTGAGGCTGAGGCCAAGCTCGCAGGTGCTGGTCTTGCCGTAGATCACCATGCCGGCTTGCTTGAGCCGGGTGACGTGGACGCTGTCCTCGGTCGCGGGCGGCAGGTCGGCGAAGAAGCGGCTGCCCCGCGCGGTCCTGGCGCCTGCGAGCGCGGAGCCGAGATCCTTGAGCAGGAACGGCACGCCCTTGAGTGGACCGTCCGGCAGGCCTGCCGCGATGGCTTCAGTGGCGTGTTCGTAAAGCTCCATCACGACCGCGTTGATGGCGGGGTTGCGCGATTCCACGCGCGCGATCGCCGCCTCCAGCACCTCGGTCGCGCTGACCTCGCCGGCCTTTACCAAAGCCGCGAGACCGAGCGCGTCGTATGACTCGTATTCCGCGAACCCGCCCATCGTTCGTCCCCTTGCCGCCGACTCGACGACGCACCTTAACCTGCATTTTTCACCAGGGTCACGGCCTGCGTCGCATCTCACGCGTTTCGCGGAATCACGCATGGACGCGGGCTCGCTACCCTGTCGGGCCGCGAGTTCCTTACGCGGGCGGCGTCCGCCTTGACAGCCGGCAATGTGGGGTGCGAGCGTTGCCGCGGCAAAAAGATAAGCCGTCCCGATTGGCTGGCAGGGAGTCACGACGGAGGCAGGGGACACTGAGGACTGTCGGGCCCAGCGAAGTGCCGATCGGCAGCCAACTCGTCGCTGAACTTTGGAGCGACGGTTTCGACCCCCTCACGATTCACGTGATTTGCTGTCGAATACGAGGGAAGCGGGGCGGATGACGACGTCCGACGCCGCTCGGCCGCGCGCTTGGCGCAATCGGATCGGCGGAGACCCACCAGACGCACCTGGAACAGGCGATGGCACAGGAAACGACAGAGCCCCAAGGTAGATCCGGCCGTCCCAAGTGGATGGGCTACGCGCAGCTGGTCCTGATATTGGCCGCCATCGGAGTCGCCCTCTACTTCGCACAGGCGCCCAGCCAGACGGAGCGCGACCCAGTTTCCGACTTGGCGCTCGATCAGGCCAAGCCAACCGTCGCCGTGATTCAGCCGGCACCGACCGAGCAGGCGCTGAGGGTCGACCTGACAGGGGGGGTGACCCTGCACGGGAACGTGAGAATCTCCTCCGAAGTCGGCGGTCGCGTGGTCTGGGTCTCGCCTAATTTCAGAAACGGCGGGTCGATCGCCGCCAACGAGACCATCGTCAGGATCGATCCGGCCGAGTATCACCTCCAACTCGAAGCCGCCGCAGCAGCGACCAATGAGGCGAACGCCCAGGTCCAAGTAGAAAGGGCCCTAGGCGAGGAGAGCGCAGCGTCGTTCGCACGCGAGAACCCCGGGGCCGAAATAACCGACCGGGTTCGCCGTGTGCCGCAGATCGCGCGGGCGGAAGCCGCGCTCATGAAGGCGCAGGCTGAAATGAAGCTGGCGCACCTACAACTCGAGCGGACAAACATATCCCTTCCATTCGACGTCCGGGTCGCAGCGGCGGACATCGATGTCGGCCAGTTCGTCGGCCCCGCTGAGCTGGTCGGCCGTGCATCGTCATTCGGGTCCGTCTACCGGACCGACGCGCTCCAGGTCAGAGCGCCCATCGAACAGGACAGCCTGGCCTATCTTGCGCCGGCCATCGGTCGTTCCGCCACAATTCGGACCGCGTCAGGAACATACGACGCTGTGGTGGAGCGCACGTCCGCGATCATCGGCCCCAAGTCTCGTCTCGCGCGGGTCTTCCTGAAATTCGCTGCGGCGCACCCGGCGCAGACGCTGCCGCTCCCCGGCTCGTTCGTGGAGGTTTCGATCGCTGGGCCCGCGCATGACAACGTGCTCGTCCTGCCCGAATCGGCCATGCAGGACCGGGGCAGCGTCTGGATCGTCGAAGGCGGCGCGCTGAAGGCCGTCATGCCGCGCACACTGGGACACGCCGACGGTGGCGTGGTGGTGGAGGCGTTCGACGTGGGCGACGGCGTCGTCGTCGGCTCCTTGCCGGGAGCGCGAGAGGGATTGGCCGTCGAGGTCAGCGCCGCGCAGGCGTCGGAATAGCGGAGCCGGGCCATGAGCATGACCGACGCCGGCAGCACCGACGCTGAGCCTGCGGCGCAGCCGAGCCCGACTGGCCTCAAGTCGGGGCTGATCGCCTACTTCGCCGGTAATCCCGTCGCCGCAAACCTGCTGATGATTGTTCTGATCGTCGGCGGCGTCCTTTCGGGGCTGCAACTCATCGTCCAGTACTATCCGGATATCGAAGCGCGGCGGGCCGCCGTTTCGGTGCTGTATCCGGGCGCCTCGCCCCAGGAGGTCGAGGAGGACATCAACCGCCGCATCGAGGAAGCCGTTGTCGGGCTGCCGGGCGTCGAGCGCGTGGTGTCGACCGCGAGCCAGAGCATCGGCAAGGTCATGGTGGAGATGGCGACCTTCGCGGATGCCGACGCCGTCTTCAACGACATTCAGAGCGCGATCGACAGCATCGAGAACTTCCCGCCGGTCAGGGCGGAACAGCCGGACGTTGAGCTTCTCAAGGTCTCCCACGAAGTCATGACGCTGGCGGTCGTCTCGTCGAGTCTGTCCGAGGACGGGCTGCGCCTTGCGGCGGAAGACCTGCGCGACAGGGTGCTGGCGCTGCCATCCGTCTCTCAGGTGGGGCTGAAGGGCACCCGGGACCGCGAGATCACGATAGAACTCAGCGAAGAGGAGCTGCGCCGCCACAGTCTTACCATCGGCGAAGTCTCCAGGAAGGTGAGACGGGCGTCCCTCAACCTCACCATGGGCGAGATACGCACGGGCACCGGCAGCGTGATCCTGCAAACCGTCGCCAAGAGGAGCGCCGGCCAGGATTTCGAGGACATTCCGCTCATCACCCAGACCAACGGCACGATCGTGACGCTCGGCGACATCGCCACGGTTCGCGACGGGTTCGTCGACGAGGACGTGGTCACCGAGGTCAACGGCCATCCGGCGGTCCTCGTTCGCGTCGATGCGACCGAGGAGCAGTCCGTCGTCGAGATGGCCGAGGACATCAGGACTCTGCTGGCGGTCTACAACCCGCCCGAAGGCGTGAGCGTCAGTATCTGGAACGACAATGCCAGCCCCATATTCGACCGGCTGCTGGAGATCGTGAAGAACGGGGCAATCGGCACGATCCTGGTGTTCATCAGCCTCATTCTGGTCTTCGAGCTCCGCATTGCGTTGTGGATGACCGTCGGCATCCCCTTGTCCTTCGTGGGCTCGCTGCTCTTCTTCGATGCTGCGGACCTCACGCTCAATCTCGGCACGATTTTCGGCTTCTTCCTCCTGGTGGGCATCGTCGTGGACGATTCCGTCGTGGTCGGAGAAAGCATCGCGTCGGAACGCGAGAAGGGGAAGAACGCCCTGGATGCGGCAATTTCTGGCGCGCGGGCCATGGTCGGGCCGCTCACCATCGGCGCCATTACGACGATTCTGGCCTTCCTGCCGTTTCTCTTCATCACATCGCCCGCGTTCCAGATCGTGAACGTGTTCCCCTATGTCGCGATCTTCGTCCTGCTCGTCTCCCTCGTTGCGGCGTTCTTCATCCTCCCGGCGCATCTCTCGCACGGGAGGCGCTGGAGCCTTTCACCGCTAAGCGACGTGCAGAGCCAGGTCGGCGGATGGCTGGACGAGGTCCGCGACCGGGTCGTGGCGCCTGCGGCCTCATGGGCCGTGCGCAACGTCTGGCTGTCGATCGTCGGCGGACTGCTCGTTCTGGTCGCCGCCGTCCTGCTCCTCGGCTCCGATACCGTTCGGATCGTCCTCTTCGACGAGAACCTGAGCAGCACCGACAACGTGCAGGCAGATATTTATCTGCCGGTCGGCGCGCCGTTCGAGGAGACGCTGGCCGTAGCCGATCGCTTCGTCGAAGCGGCGCACAGCCTCAACGACCGGCTGGAGGGCACCCCCGTCGACGCGGTGAGCATGATCGTCGGCAACATCGAGACGGGGCGGAAAGTTCAGGAGAAATTGAACAGCAGCCATCTCGCCTCCGTGCGCCTGCATCTCAGCGACCAGGACGACCGCAGCGCGGGCCCGCCTGAAGTCGAGCGGGCGTGGCGCGAGGCCGTCGGTTCTGTGACGAGCCTGGAGAAAGCTGAATTCCGCTCTCGGCGCGTCGAGGTGAGGCCAAGCGTTTCCTATTCGCTCAAGCACGACGACACGGAGACGCTGAAAAGCGCCGCCGCCGAGCTGAGGGCGGGGATGGCGACCGTGCCGGGCATTTACGGCATCCATGACGACCTGGCGCCGGGCAAGCGCCACTTCGAGATCGAGCTAACCCCGGCAGGGAAGGCAGCGGGGCTGACTCCGGCTCTCATCGGGAAGCAGCTGCGCTCCAGCTTCCACGGCGCGGATGTCCAGCGCATCCAGCGGGGCCGCGAGGAAATCAACGTGGTGGTCAGGTATCCGGCCGAGCGGCGGCGCAGCCTGAGCGAGCTCGCCAGCGAACGGATCCAACGGCCGGGCGGCGGCGAAATGCCGCTCTCGCTGGTGGCGAACATTACAGAGAAGCGCGAGTCGGCGACGCTGACACGGATCGACGGCAAGCGGGCTGCGCGCGTCAATGCGCGGGCGGACACCGCTGTCATCACGCCGATTCAGGCGCGCCGAGAGGTTCGCAACCAAATCATTCCCGACCTTCTGGTGAACTATCCTGGCCTCACCGTCGAGGTCGAAGCCGGCGCGCGGGACGAGGGCGACATGCTCGAGACGCTGGCGCTTCTCGTCCCCATCGTCCTGATCGCGATCTACGCCCTCATCGCGGCGTTCCTTCGCAGCTACTGGAAGCCGGTGATCGCGGTCGTGGGCATTCCGATCGCATTCGCAGGCGCGATCGTGAGCCACTGGATACTCGGCTGGGATCTGACCACCATGTCGATCTTCGGCATGATTGCCGTCGGCGGTGTGGTCGTGAACGACGCCCTCGTGTTGCTGGACCGCTACAACGCGATCCGGCGGGACAACGCGATGATTCCCGCCATCGCCGCCGCGGCCGCGGCGACGCGACAACGATTCCGTCCGGTGTTCCTGACCACCCTCACCACGCTGCTGGGGCTCTCGCCCTTGCTCTATGAGCGCGGTGACGAGCTGATCGGGTTCGTGCCCTTCGTCGTCAGCATGCTGGGTGGCCTCACGTTCTCCACTCTGTCGATCCTGTTCGTGCTGCCGGCGCTGGTGATGATCGTCGAGGGCCGTCGCGAGTAGGCTGGGCCCCTTCCCGCGATCGTCCAGCGGAGGTGCTCGACGGCGCCCGCTAAGCCGTCACGATCGTCGCCTGGTGATCCACCGGGAAGCTGACCGAGCGGGCGACGAAGCAGTTGGCGTTGGCCTGCTCGTGCAGGCGTGCCGCGGTCTCGGCATCGCTCTCGGGCGTGATCGTCACGCGGGGCCTGAGCGTGACCCGTGTGAACTCGCCTTCGCCGCCGGGGGGATGGGTCTGCATCACACCATCGGCCGAGTCTTCGTAGGCAGTGACGACGACGCCGGCGGCAGAGCAAAGGTGTAGGTACCAGAGCATGTGACAGGCGGAGAGCGCGGCCACCAACATGTCCTCCGGGTTGTGCCGGCCGGCATCGCCCCGATAGGCGGGATCGGCCGAGCCCTGGATTGTCGGCTTGCCGGGGCAGGCGATGTCGTGGTCGCGCGTGTACGCCTTGTAGCCCGCCGTGCCTTCACTGAGGTTTCCCGTCCAGGTGACCGTTGCGCTGTAGCTGTGTTCCCGCGCCATGTCTCGCTCCCGCCGTTCCGACTGTGCGCTCCGACGATAGCGACGTTGCCCCGAACATGCGACGCCGGCCGATCGGTTGCCCGACCGGCCGGCACGCAACGAGTACTCAGTAATCCTGCTTCGCGCTGAAATCCTGCTTTGCGTTGACTTGCACGGTCGCGACCGCGTCGGCAATGGGCTCGATCGTCTTGCGGCCCTCATCGTAGCCGATGTCGAAGCGGTCGAGTCCGACGGACATGGGCTCGCCGTTCAACTGCACGACCGCCGTCACGTAGTGGTCCTTGAACATGGTGGGGGCCACCATCGCCAGCACACGGACTTCTTCCGCGTGGCTCGCCACCTCGAAGGTGATGGACTTGCCCGGCGCGAGCAGAACGCCGGGAGGGCCGTCCATGCCGTGGGCCACGGCGGCCTCGTCGCCGATGGCCTCCGCGAGCATTCCGGGGTCTCCGGTCAGAATTTGGTGCTCCGCTTCCGGCGAGACGTAGCGCTCGACGAAGATCTTGCCGTCTTCGGACACCGGAGCCACCAGCACCGGCGCGAGCAGCTCATCGTCCATGTTGTTCGTGACCGTGACCTCGTAGGTCATATGCGAAGACGCGAGGCTCACGCCGGTCGTCAGGCCAACGACGGCAGCGATTGCCGTCAACCCAAAGAGATACTTCATGTGGCGATTCTCCTTCAGAGGCGGGAGGACGCGATGCGCTGCTCCGCCTGTTTCGTGCCGCGCGGGGGAGTGAGTTCCTCCGCGCCTCCCTTGCTGCTGAGGTAGGCGCCGCCTCGGCGGATACAACCGGCGCGCCAACCGTTATGACGCTACGCGTTCCCCAATTGCGAACTGCTGCATAGCCGGGCAGACTCCCGCCGACAGCGCGCGGCGGCGAAAGGCTCCCGGTTGTCGGGAGGGCAGTTGCGCGCCAATAGAGTTGACCCGCGCCGAGGCCGAACGCCGGCGTGCATAGAGGGAGGAAAGCGACCATGATCATCAGACGCCGTGGAACACGGAGAGAAGAAGGAGCGCGCAAGCGCTTCATCGCTAGCCGGCGCAACTTCATGAAGGGCGCCGGGCTTGCCGGTTTCGGCGCCGCCGCCATGTCGAGTGGGCTGCTGGCCGACATTAACGACGGCGTCCGCGCCGAGGGCGAGCCCATCCCGGTCGGCGGCTGCGTGCCGCTCACGGGCTGGGCCGCTGCCGACGGTCTCTCGTTCAAGAGCGGGCTCGAGCTCGCCTGCGAAGAGATCAACATGATGGGCGGCATCCTCGGCCGGCCGCTCGCGCCGGTCTTCGAGGACAGCAAGGAGCAGGGCGCCGACAACATCATCCCGGCGATGCAGCGCCTGATCGACCGCCACGAGGTCCACGCCATCATCAACGGCTACAACACCGGCGCCGTCACGGCGGAATACGACACCATCGCCGACGCCGGCGTGCCCTATATCCACCACAACACCGACATCGTGCATCACGAGACCGTGGGCAACGATCCGGAGCTCTATTTTAGCAACTTCATGGCCGACCCCGCCGAGTACTGGTACGGCGAGGGCTTCATGAAGTTCATCAGCGACCTCAACGATACCGGCAAGTGGGAGGCGCCCAACCGGAAGGTCGCCATTGTCACCGGGTCGCAGAACTACAGCGTGGTCATCGCCAATGCGATGCAGTCTTCGGCGGAGAAGTACGGCTGGGAGATCAGCCTCTACGAGACCGTGGTGGTGCCGATCTCCGAATGGGGGCCGACGCTGCAGAAGATCCGCAATGACCCGCCGGCAGCCATCGCGATCACCCACTGGGTGCCGCAGGATCTGGCGCAGTTCATGATGCAGTTCGTGCCCAACCCGACGCCGAGCCTGGTCTACATGCAGTACGGCCCGCTGCTCGCGGCCTTCCGTGAGATCGGCAAGGAGGCCACCAACGGGGTGCTCTTCGCCACCGTGGTGGGCGCGCTGCAAGACGAGATCGGTCAGGATTACTTCCAGCGCTTCAACTCGAAGTTCGGTGAGAGCGCGAGCCCGCTCACCGGCTCCCAGCCCTACGACTCGTGCCACTACTGGGCGATCGCGTCGGCCATGGCCGGCGGCACCGGGGCGCCCGGCGAGTTCGAGCAAAACGAGAAGGTGTGCGACCGCATTCGCCGCAACATCTATCGCGGCGTGCAGGGGGCGACGGCGTTCGTGCTGCCCTACCAGGCGGCCCGGACCTATCCGACCGAGACCCGCGATGCTTCGCTCGGCATGCCCCACCAGTTCCTCCAGGTCCAGAACCACCTGGAGCAGGGCAAGCTGATCGCGCCGGAGCCCTACGAGACGGCCGCGTTCCAGGTCCCGCCGTGGATTAGCGGCTAAGACCTGAGCCATGGAGCGGACGGCGCCCGAGCCGCTGCTCTCCTGCCAGGGCGTCGACAAGTACTTCGGCGCCCTGGCCGCCGTTCGCGACATGACCTTCGACGTCTTCCCGGGCGAGGCGCTCGGGATCGGCGGGCCGAACGGTGCCGGCAAGACGACGCTGTTCGACGTCATCTCGGGCCTGAACCCGGCCACCGCCGGCAGCATTACCTTCGACGGCAAGACCATCACGCGGGTGACACCGGACCGCACGTGCCAGCTCGGCATGGCGCGTACCTTTCAGCTCAACGCGGGGTTCGACACGCTGACAGCGCGTGAGAACACGCTGATTGCGGCCTACTTCGGCCGCCACAACCGATTCGTTCCCGGCATGCGGTTCGACCGGGAAACCCAGCGACTCGCCGACGAGGCGATGGAGTTCGTCGGCCTCGATGAGGTCGCCCACGAAGCGACGCAGACGCTTCCCGTCTACCACCGCAAGCTCCTGATGGTGGCGGGTGCGCTCGCGACCCAGCCGAAGATGCTGCTGATGGACGAGCCGGTCGGCGGCCTCAACCCGCAGGAAATCGACGACGTGATGGCGCTGGTCCGGCGGCTCAAGGAACGCGGCCTCACCATCATGCTCATCGAGCACGTCATGCGCTTCCTGGTCAGGCTCTCGGACCGGGTGCTGATCATGCACCACGGCGAGAAGATTTTCGAAGGCTCGGCCTCCGGCCTCGTCTACGACAAGACCGTGGTCGACGTCTATCTGGGGGAGGGCTCGTCGCGGCGGCTCCGGCACCTGCTTGAAGACCAGCCGTCGCCTGACGAGGGCGCGTCGGGCGTCCTGTGAGCCGCGCGTGAGGAGAGCATGAGCGAGCCGTTGCTCGAGGTCGACTCGCTCGACGCCGGCTATCACGGCCAGCGCGTGCTGCGCGACATCTCATTCGGGGTGCCTGACGGCGGCCTCATCACCATCATCGGTCCCAACGGCCACGGCAAGACGACACTGCTGCGCGCCGTCTCCGGCCTGATACATCCGATGGCGGGAGAGATCCGTTTTGACGGCAAGGCGCTCGGCCGCGCGCGGGTGGACCAGATCGTGGCGCGCGGCATCGTGCACATCCCGCAGGGCGACATGATCTTCTCGGAGATGACGGTGCGCGACAATCTCCTGATGGGGGCCTACCTGCCCGTGCCCTTCCGCCAGGCCGACGCGAACCTGAAGGAGGTCTACGCACTGCTGCCCAGACTCGAGGAGCGGGAGAGCCAGGTCGCTTCCACGCTCTCCGGCGGCGAGCGGCGGATGCTGGCGATCGGACGCGGGATGATGACGGGCGGGCGCATTCTGCTGATCGACGAGCCCTCGCTCGGCCTGGCCCCCATCGCGATCGACACCATCTACGGCCTGATCCAGACGCTCAAGGAAGCGGGCCGGACGATCCTTCTGGTGGAGGAGAATGCGAGCCGCGTCGCCGATCTCGCGGATCGCATCTACCTGCTCGACCACGGCGAATTCGTCTGGCAAGGCACCGCCAGTGAGCTCGACCTCCATGAGGAGATCGTCGAGACCTATCTCGGGGCCTGAGGCGGCGCAGTGGAAACATTCGTCCAGATCCTGGTCAGCGGGCTCACGCTCGGCGCCATGTACGCAGCCAGCACCATCGGGCTCTCGCTGGTGTGGGGGGCGATGGGCGTGCTCAACATGGCCCACGGCGCGCTGCTTACCATCGGCGGCTACGCCTCCTATTCGGCGGTGATCCAACTGGGCCTGCCCTGGTACCTCGGCCTGCCGGCGGCGATGATCGTGAGCTTCGTGGTGGGGCTCGCCATCTACCACATCATCTTCCGCTTCATGTACCGGCACCCGGCGTTCGAGACCAACGTCATCATCGCGACCGTCGGCCTCGCCATCTTCCTCGAGCAGGTGACGCTGCTGATCTACGGCGCCTATCCCTTCCTGCAGCCCTTCTCCATCGAGGAAGGCTTT
Organism: Alphaproteobacteria bacterium; assembly: GCA_022826345.1. The sequence continues at coordinate 13,073 of JAJDVB010000183.1, read as the reverse complement.
TTCGTCTCTGGCGTCTTCATCCGCTTCCAGAACGTGGTGATCCTGGTTCTCGCCGTCGTCACCATGCTGCTTGTTGCGGCGCTGCTCTCGCGCACGCGCATGGGCCGCGCCATCCGCGCGACGGCGCTGAATCGCGAGGCGGCGCAGCTCATGGGGGTCAACGTCGGGCGGGTCTTCGCCCAGGTGATGGGGATCGCCGGCGTCGTGGCCGCGATCTCGGGCGTCATGCTGAGCTCGATCACCACGCTCGCGCCGACCATGGGTTACGACCCCATGCTCAAGGCCTTCATCATCTGCGTCATCGCGGGGCTCGGTAACGTGCCCGGCGCGCTCATCGCCGCCTTCGTCCTCGGCCTGTTCGAGTCCGTGGTGCAGTTCGCCGTCGGCGTTCGCTTCGGGTTCCCGGCGCTTCTGCTGCTGGTCATCATTGCGCTCATCTGGCGGCCGTACGGTGTGTTCGGGCGCCGCCAGGTGCGCCGCGTCTGATGTTCGAGACGGGCCCCAACTGGCGGCGGGACGCCGCCTTCGGCGTGATCCTGATCGCGGTGATGATCGCGATCCCGTTCCTCGGGCCGTCGCGCTATTTCATCGGCCAGCTCACGCTCTTCTTCATCTGGGCGACGGTGGTTTCCCAGTGGAACCTGGTGTTCGGCGTCGCCGGCGTCTTCTCACTCGCGCAGATGGCGATCTTCGCCTTCGGCGGCTTCGCGACCGGCATGATGGGGCTCTACCTCGGCATCTCGCTCTGGTTCGCGCTGGTGCTCGCAGGGGTCGGGTCGATCCTGTTCAGCCTCCTCATCGGGCTCGCCTGCCTCAGGCTGCGCGGGCCTTACGTGGCGCTGCTGACGCTCGCCATCGCCCAGGTGATGTACCTGCTCATTATCACCGACACCGCCTGCTTCTACATGGAGGGCGTGACCTGCCGGAATTTCACCGGCGGCACGCGGGGCCTCGCCAAGTTCGGCGACTTCGGCTTCCGCGATCTGCTCGGCCGCCGCGAGTACCTGAAGGGCGACTACTACCTTTCGCTCTTCCTGCTCGTGCTGGCGACGGTGTTCTCCTTCGCCATCATCCGCAGCCCGTTGGGCTTCGCCTTTCGGGCATTGCGCGACAACCCGGAATACGGCGTCTCGCGCGGCCTCAACCGCTTCAAGTACCAGCTCCTCGTGTTCGCCATGTCGGCGTTCTTTACCGGCCTCGCGGGCGGCGTCTTCGCCGGGCACTTCCGGGTCATCGGCGCCAACGTTCTCTCGCTGCCGCTGCTGCTCTTCCTGATCTCGATGATGGTGGTGGGAGGCCTGGGGCGGGCCTGGGGGCCGATCCTGGGCGCCGCCCTGGTGATGCTCGCGGACGAGGGCATGAAGGACTTCGTCGAGATCAGGAACATGGGCTACGGTGCGCTGATCGTCGCCATCGTCGTGCTCCTGCCCCAAGGGGCTGCGGGCGGGCTGGAGCAGGTGTGGGAATGGGGACGCCGGCAAGTGCTCACGTTGCGGGGAGGCTTGGACCGCCCGGCCGCTAGGCGCGCCGGCGAGGAGCGACGCGAGTGAGGGCTTTCATGAGCGTCTCCGGAGACGCTGCGGAGGGCGCGCAATGGTAGAGACACCCAACGAGCCAATCGTCTATCTGAACGGCGACTTCGTGCCCCTCAGCGAGGCCAAGATCTCCGTGCTCGACCAGGGGTTCTTGCTCGGCGACGGGGTCTTCGACGTGGTCTCGGCTTGGCGCGGCTCGATCTTCAAGCTCGATGAGCACATCGACCGCTTCTTCGATTCGCTGCGGGCGACGCGGCTGGAAACCCAGATGACCCGCGACAACTGGCGCGCGGCGATCGTCCAGACCTGCCGGCGCAACGGCCTGCGCGACGCCAGCATCCGCTTCATCGTGACCCGCGGGGCGCCCAACGCCGTCGTCGCCGATCCGCGCGACTTCGAGCCGACGCGCATCGTCTGGGCCGCTCCTTACATCTTCCTCGCCGACGAGGAGACGCGTCGCACAGGCATTCGCCTCCACATCACCCATCTGCGGGCGTTCTCGCCGGACACGCTCGACGCCCGCTACAAGTGCCTCAACCGGCTGCACTCGCAGATGGCGCGGCTTGAGGCGCTGGAGGCCGGCTACGATGACGTGATCTGGCTCGACCAGGCTGGCTACGCCTGCGAGGGACCGGCGTCGAACATCTTCACGGTGAAAGATGGGGTGGTGCACACGCCGGGGCGCAACGTGCTGCGCGGCATTACGCGCCAGACCTTCATCGAGCTTGCCAGGAACGCGGGACTCCCGCTCCGGGAATGCGACCTCACCGCCTTCGACCTCTATGCCGCAGACGAGGTGTTTACCTGCAGCACCGCGGGCGGCGCCCTGGCGGTGCGCGAGATCGCTGGCCGCAGGCTGCCGCAACCCTGCCCGGGCCCGGTGACCGAGCGGCTCGACCAGCTCTACTGGGCGCTGCGCGAGTCCGGCGCCCACGGCACACCGGTGTTCGACTGAACATTACCGACCGAATCGACTTGGGCCGCACGGAGGGGGTTCCGCGTAGGGCCCCCGGTCGTAGAGCGCCGCCTCGAAAGCACGCAGGCGCTTATAAACCGAGATCAACTCGACGATGACCGTCCAGCTGTGGACGAGATACTGGAACGAGCCCTCCACACGTCCGAAGGCACGGACGATCTGCTGCATCACGCCGAGGGTGATGGCGCCGGCGACGATGGTGGGCGCGAGAGCGATATAGGGAACAAGAACGCCGAACTGGAGATACGACCACTTCGCGATATCGAAGTACATGTAGTGGAAAAATAGTCTGAAGTAATTTCGTCTGACGTTGAAAAACAATTCCCGCACCGTCGGCGGATCGGCGCGTTCTTCGTGGTCCTCGCCGTATACGAGTTCCTTTCTGTATGCGGCTTCCACCACCTGGTTGTTGAACTCGAGGCCTGGAAGTCTGATGCCCACGACCGCCAGCACGGCCGTGCCCAACAGTGCAAAGATGATGGCGGCGTAGACCAGCGCATGATCCAGCTCGCCGATGACCGGCACCACCTTGATCGACTTCGAGAGCTGCCAGAGGATCGGCAGAAAGGCGAACAGCGTCATGACGGAATCGAGCAGGCGGCTGCCCAAGGATTCCATGATGATCGCGAAGCGGCGGGTGTCCTCCTGGATGCGCTGGCTCGCGCCTTCGATGTGCCGCAGGCGCTCCCAGCGGTCCATGTAGAAGTTGTTCATCGCGTGGCGCCAGCGGAACACCCAGTGCTTGGTGAAGAAGCTGAGCATCACCGCGACAACGATGTAGATGCCAGCGATGCGACCGAAGGAGAGCAGCAGCGTGTAGAACTCTTCGATGGTCATGCTGCCGGGTTCGCCCAGCGCCTTTTGCACGCCGTCGTAGAATTCGCCGAACCATTCGTTGATTTGCACGTCGACCTGCACCTGATACCAGGTGCCGCCGATGATGATGGCCATGCCGCCCCAGGCCCAGAGCGCCCATTCGCGGGAAAGAAAGAACGATCGAAACATGAAACCTCCCGTGACCCTATGTCGGCCGCAAAAGCGTGATATGTCAAATTAACACTTCGTAATGTTATGATGATTCGTTATCGGTTATTTGTTTCTGTGCAGTTTTTCATAAGAAATATGAAAAAAGCACGGAGTGGTGTCATCTTTTGTTTTGAAGTCGCAAAGTATTGAGTGTTTTCTCTGGCCGAGGCGCGCGAGACACCGCCGATTCCGCCCGCGTTTCTCAGCCCCAATAGTGGCCGGTGGTTGCAATCACCAGGGTCACGACGCCGAGGGCCAGGTTGACGGTGATGATCCAGCGAATGCCCTCGATCGCGCGACCGGCGGCCGGCAGCGTTCCCGCATCCAGCGCCTTCAGGAAGCGGCGATAGGGGCCGACGAGAAGGTGGAGATAGAGCAGCGCCATGAGCACGCCGATGCCCTGCATCAGATGCACCGACATGTTGATCGCGCCGAAGCCGCCGAGCTCGACCAGGATCATCGCGTGGCCGGTCGCGAGCAGCGCCAGCACGGAGACGCCCACGGCCGGGAAAAAGCGCGCGAACACCCGGCGCCAGAGCGCGAGCCTGACCGCAGGCTCCAGCGGGCCGACCGCCGGCCGCAGCACGAGCAGGGCGAAGAACATGCCGCCCACCCAGACGACGGCGCTCAAGACATGGATCGCGAGAAGGTAGGCCATGGTCGATCCTCGCTGGCTCCCAAGGGCACGTAGCACGGGACCGTGATGGAGGCCACGGTGAGCAAGTTACACGCCCGTCGATTGACAAGCGCTCGGGCGGCGCTATCTAATCCACAGGAGTTCAGGCAGGGCCAATCAACGCCATGGCACGTTCATTCGACGCACTAGAACCGATCGCCGCCGGGGACGGGGAGATCACCCTCTCGGCCAGCGCCGCGCGGCGGATCGCAGTGCTGATCGCCGACGAGGCCGATCCGGGAACGATGCTGCGCGTCAGCGTCTCGGGCGGCGGCTGCTCGGGCTTCCAGTACGGCTTCGCCTTCGAGACCGAGCAGCGGCCGGACGACATCGCCATCGAGCGGGACGGCGTCGTGGCGCTGGTGGACCGGGTCTCGGCCGGCTACATGGCGGGCTCGGAGATCGACTACGTGGAGGACCTGATTGGCGCCTCCTTCCAGGTGAAGAACCCGAACGCTGTTTCCGGCTGCGGCTGCGGCACGTCCTTCTCCCTCGTCTGAGCCCGTGCTCAAGATCGCGACCTGGAACGTCAATTCCATCAAGGTCCGCCTGCCCGCCGTGCTGGAGTGGCTGGGCAGCGCCGAGCCCGACGTTGTGCTGCTGCAGGAGACCAAGTCTCTGGACGAGGCCTTTCCGCGCCTCGAGATCGAGGACTGCGGCTACAACCTCCTTGTCCACGGGCAGAAGACCTACAACGGCGTCGCGATCCTGAGTAAGCGGCCGCTGGAGGATGTCTTCGTCGGCCTCCCCGGCGACGAGGAGGACGAGCAGGCGCGCTACGTCGAGGCCACCACCGGCGGCGTCCGGGTCGCCTCGATCTACCTGCCCAACGGCAATCCGGTTGCGACCGAGAAGTTCCCCTACAAGATCGCGTGGATGGACCGGCTCTGCGCGCGCGCGGACGAGTTGCTCGGCCAGGAGGAGCCGGTGGTGCTCGGCGGCGACTACAACGTCATTCCGGCCGATCTCGACTGCTACGACCCGAAAGCCTGGCGTGACGACGCGCTGTGCCAACCGGAATCGCGGGCGCGCTTCCGCACGCTGCTCTATTCCGGCTATGTGGAGGCGTTCCGCACGCTGCACCCGCACCGGCGGGCCTACACCTTCTGGGACTATCAGGCCGGCCGCTGGCAGAGGGGCGAGGGGCTTCGGATCGACCACCTTCTGCTCTCGCCGGAGGCGGCGGACCGGCTGGAGGCCTGCGAGATCGACTCAGGCCCGCGTGGCGGCGTGAAGGCCTCGGACCACACGCCGATCTGGTGCACGCTCAGGGAATGAGCGACGCATCCACCATCGAGGGCGGCTGCCGCTGCGGCGCGGTGCGCTACCGGGCCGAGGGCGGGCCGCTCTGGGTCTCCCATTGCCACTGCGAGGAGTGCCGGCGGTCTTCCGGCGCGCCGGTCTCGACCTTCGTCGGCGTGCGTTACACCGGGTTCGCCTTCGTCGCCGGCACGCCCGGCTCGTACGAAAGCTCGCCGGACGTGGTGCGGAAGTTCTGTAGCGCTTGCGGCACTCCGCTCACCTACGAGGCGGCGGTCTACCCCGGCGAGGTCCACATCATGGCGGGCACGCTCGACGAGCCGGAGACGCTGGCGCCGGAGCGGCACGTCTTCGTCCGCGAGAGCATGCCGTGGCTGCCGGTCGCGGACGACCTGCCCCGCCACGACACCCTGCCGCGCGGCGTACCGCGGGTTCCGCGGAGCTAAGCCGGCCCGCGCCGCTCCCTACCGATTGGATTGTTGCGGGGCGGACGGCCGTGCCGCCCCGCGTCGCGCGACCGCCTCAGGCGGCGGCGCGGAACATGCCGAATTCGTACTTCTTCTGCCCGCTTGGCCCCTTGCTGCCCTTGGGCTCGCTGTCCACCTCGAAGTTCAGCTCGATGACCACACCGCTCGGGTCGAGCACGAAGAGCTGCCAGAGCCTGAAGTCCGGGATATTCATCTGGCGCCACTCGCACTTGTGCTTCCTCAGCTTCTTCTTCATCTCGTCGAAGCCCGTGGCCCGGAGCGCGATATGGTCTATCGGCGAAACCCGCTGGCTGTACTTGTAGTTCCCGCTGTGGGTCTTGGCGGGGTCGCCCCCATAGATATGGAACATGGTCTCGCCCATCTGGAGCCAGGCGCCGGGGAACGGGAATTCCGGGCGTTCGACCTGCTCCATGCCGAGCACGTCACGGTAGAACTCCACCGTCTCTTCGAGATTCTTGGACTTGATGGCCACGTGGTGCAGGTCGAGCAAGGGCATGGCATCTCTCCTTCGCGCGCGCATGGTGTGGACGTATCTTAGCCCCTCAGCCGGGGGAGACAACGGGCTATCGGGCGGAAACGCGCCCGCCAGGCGCGGCGCATCGAGGGAGGGACATGATTTGAGTACGCTGCACGAGGATCTGATCGTCATTGACGGGCTCATCGTCTCCAACTGGTCGGAGGACGTGTTCCGCGACATGCGCAAGGGCGGGCTCACCGCTGCCAACTGCACCTGCTGCGTGTGGGAGGGGTTCGCCGAGACTATGGCCAACGTCGCCCGCTGGAACGGCTGGTTCCGCGAGCACGACGACCTGATCGTCAAGGCCCGCACCACCGCCGACATTCGCCAGGCCAAGGAAGACGGGCGCACGGCAATCATCCTCGGCTTCCAGAACACCTCCGCCTTCGAGGACAAGCTGGGCGCGGTCCAGCTCTTCAAGGACGTGGGCGTTGGCATCGCCCAGCTCACCTACAACACCCAGAACTTCGCGGGCTCCGGCTGCTACGAGAGCCGCGACTCGGGGCTCAGCGACTGGGGCCGCGAGCTGGTGGCCGAGATGAACCGGGTAGGGGTGCTGATCGACCTCAGCCACGTTGGCTCTCGCACCTCCGAGGAGACGATCCGCGAATCCGCCAAGCCGGTCGCCTACACCCACTGCCTGCCGTCCGCGCTCAAGCCGCACCCGCGCAACAAGGGCGACGGGGAGCTTCGCTTCATCGCCGAGCAGGGCGGCATGATTGGGGTCACCATGTTCCCGGCGTTTCTCAAGGGCGGCGAGAACTCGACGGTGGACGACTATGTGGAGGCGATCGAGCACGTGATCGCGGTCGCCGGCGAGGACTCGGTCGCCTTCGGCACCGATTTCACCCAGGGCTACGGCCAGGACTTCTTCGACTGGATCACCAACGACAAGGGCGACGCCCGCTCGCTCATCAAGTTCACCCCGCTGTCCAACCCGAGGGGCGTGGAGACCATCGGGCAGCTCCCCAACCTTACGGCTGCCATGGAGCGCGCCGGCTGGACCGAGGGCCGCATCCGCAAGGTGATGGGCGAGAACTGGCTGCGCTTCCTCGCTGAGGTCTGGGGGGAGTAGGGCAGCGGAAGTGAGCGAGAGCGTAGCCGTACACCATCTCCGTCACTTAGACTCCTTTAGTTCTCGCTTTGGTGAATGTCGAAGGCGAAAATGTGAACAGTGACTCTTCGTCCCTCATCCTCTTTACTGCGCATCTGAATGCGCCATTCCCCTGCTTCTCCGCATTGCAGATTACGAAGGAACAACGGATGTGTTTGCAGTGTCTTTGGTGTAACCTCACGAATCTTGGAAAAGTTCTTGTTCTTCGAATTGAAGATTACCAGCGATGCCTTACTATCTCGCCATGTAAGATAACCCAAGAGTTGGTCTAGTGCTTCCGTCAGGCTACTGGGCCCGGTCCATACTTTGCACTCACCAACGAACGCAGCTCTGCTATCCTGCTCTATACGAATATCAGTCTTGCCGCGCCTGCGGAATACTTCCCCGGACGCAGCACCTTCAAAATGACCATTCAGTTGTGCCAAAACGATATCCCGCAAGCCCTCCTCGTTGTGCATGGAAAAAGTTCCAGGCGCTGTCTCGAATGTTCGCCCCTGATGCCGTATGAACTGCAGTATGTGTTCATACGTGTCATCAGTAATACCAGGCTCGGGCTTGAGTCCAGTTTTGGGCGAAACGGGTAATGGGGGAGGCTGGCGGATTTCAACTTTCATAGGCGTGATTGACGGTGCACCTTTCCTGGCGGTAAGAGGAATATCCAACAGACCAGCTATATCTGCGTGTTTTTTGAGCCGCTCGCGACGACTCGCGATCGCCTGTATTGCCAACTGCGACAGGGTCTCATTATAAGCGACAACCTGACTGTGCGACCACTCAACGTATCGCTTGATCAGGTTGAGTTCGCGTTCGTAGTATTCCTTAAACTGCTTCCGTTCGGCATCATGAGGAAGAGAGATAGAGATGCGAAGTGCGCCTCCGTTCACTCGCGCACGAGGAAAGGAGGTGGACCCCGCGCTCGTTCGGCAATGAAGGAGCCAATCTTCACCGATGAAAGGAATATTTAAGTCAACGCGCGTGCCTGAAACAAGAAAAGGTCCGTCACGATCCGGGGGAATAAATCTCATTGGGTTGCCGGAGACATCAACTCGTGTCTCTGACTGATCCATGGTGATGGCATCTTCCTGGAGTGCGAGTGGCTGTATAGAAAATTTCGATACGATGTGATCGACGATCTCTTGATCGCTAGAAATCAAGAATTGCTCTTCCGGTACGTCGTCCACGGCGAGGCAGATTGTATCTTGCCGGAGGCGAAGTCGGTCCGCTAGATCACTTGCAAAGAATAGTGGTGTTGGCTCGCTCATGTCAGTGACATGTCCCTATGTGTGTGGCTTGGAAACGTCAAATTCGCCCCGATTAAGGCCTCAGCGTGAGCGTGCCGTCGCGGACCTCGTAGCCGCCCAGGCGCTCGAGCGCGCTGATCCCGAGCAGCGAGTGCGGCAGGCGCTCGCCGTTGACCACGGCCCGCACGTTGCTCAGGCGGATGTCGCCGAGCTCAAGCGAGCGGATGACGACCGGCGCGGCGCGCACGATGCCGCCGGCGGTGTGCAGGCGTTGCGAGAAGTTCAGTTGTGAGCGGTCGAAGCCGATGCGCTCGGCATCGTCGGGGCTGAGCGCCACAACGCTCGCACCGGTATCGATCAAGAACCTGACCTCGGCGCCGTTGACGCGGGAATCGATGTAGAAGTGGCCGTCGCGGTGGGCGCGGACGCGCACGGCGCCCTCCTCGGTGGTCACCGCCGCATAAGGGACGATCTCCCCGCCCAGCCGGTTCACCAGGTCCGTGAGCTCGAAGCGATAGCTGTAGCCGATCGCCAGAATGCCGGCGAGCGCGAGCCAGATGGCGGCGTGGCGAAGCCGGCGGAGGAGCGCGCCGGACGCGGGCTTTCGCGGCGGTGGTGGGGGCTGCGGTGACGACCCAAGCCGATGCCAGCCGGCCTCCCGGCGCAGGCGGCTCCAGGGGCCGCGTTCGGCGCTCATGGCGGGTTTAGCCCGCCTGTCGCGATGCCGCCCATACGCACCGATCTGGTGTCGCGGACCGGACTTTTCCAGTCGCGGCGCTCAGCCCGCGAACCGTCTAGGGACCGTCTATTCGTTTTTCCTATGAAGAGGGTCTCTCCTTTGTATTTGGCATTAGGGCCATGCCGACTACGTGAGTCCTCAGGACACCCCCTTGGAGGGTTATTCGGATGGGGACACGAGGACTCCGAATCATGGTTGTACAAGTCTCGAAAGCGCGGCCCACCGCGCCAGTTGTCGTGGTGCGGCCCGTTCGCGTCATGCCGATGTCGGCGCATCAGACCGGTAACGGGGTTGCCGCCGGATCGGCGGCGGCGCCCACTGCAACCGCTGTGACGGGCAGCGCGGCAAACGAGTCCGGGCAATCGCCCACGTCGGAGGCCCGCGACGGCGTGCGCGCGGCTGCCTCGGTCATGGGCTGGGTCCTGTGGATCCTGTTGGCGCTCACGATGGCGGCGTTCCTGGCCTTCGCCCCTTCCTTGCTCTAGCCCGGAGACCGGCACGTTCAATGCGGGGTGTCACGACGCACCAGCCGCCGTTCCGGTCTCCTTCGCGGTCTTCGCCAGCAGGTGCGCGCCCGAGGTCGTCGGCGCGTAGCGGGGCGGCTCCTCCGGGCTCCGGCAGGTCGGCAGGCATTCAATCCGGGCGTCGTAGTTCGGCTGGTGGAAGAAGGCGATGGAAGCGCGTCGGCTGCCCGCGCGCCGGTCCGCCGGCGGGTTGACGACGCGGTGCAGCGTCGAGACCCAGCGGTCGTTGGTCCACTGCGCCATGAGGTCGCCGAGGTTGACGATGAAGGTGTTGGGCACGGGCGCGACATCGCTCCACGTCCCGTCGCTGCCGCGCACCTGCAGGCCGCCCGCCGCTTCCGTCGCCAGCAGGATCGTGAGGCTGCCATAATCGGAATGCGCGCCCGCGCGCAGCTGGCCGGGCAGGGGAGGGCCCTCGGCTTCCGCATAGTGGTTGAGGCGCATGGCGGTGATGTGGCGGTCGATCTTGTCGGCGAAGAATGCCTCGGGCATGTCGAGCGCCAGCGCGAAGACGCGCATGAGAGTGTCCGCCAGGCGCTCCATCGCGCGGTAGTAGGTGCAGAGGCTCTGCCGGAAGCCGGGCGGCCGGATGGGCCAGATATTGGGCTCGAACCAGGTCTCGCGGTGGGCGGTGTAGTAGGGGGCCTCCGGCAGATCGAAGCGCCCGAAGGTGAAGGCCTCGATCAGGTCGGGCGGCGACTCACGGTCGAGGGTGTAGGCCAGCGCGTTGCCGCCGACTGGCAGGTAGCCCCGGCGAAAATCGCCCTTCGCCGATATCCAGCGGCGCTTCTCGGCGTCGTCCAGGTCGAAGAACGCCCAGGTCGCCGCCAGGCAGTCGTCCACGACTGGGGGCGGGACGCCGTGGCCGGCGACGATCAGGAAGCCGATGCGGCGGCAGGCCTCGTCGACGGCCTTCGCCACGGCGGCCTTTTCGGCGCCGTCACCGCTCAGGAAGGGCGCGATGTCGACGACCGGGACGGCGCTCTCGCTCATGGCGCGGTCATGGTCTCACGGCGGCAGGCGCGGGGCCACACCGGACCGCGCCCGTGCTCTTGCCGGCCGCGCCGCAATGAGGCAAACAGCCGCATCGGACGGGCAACCGCACAACCCGTAAGGGAAGGGAGAACACGAGTACCGTGACGCGAATCGTCCTGGTGACCCATTCGGAGCGTGCCAATCCCGGCAAGGTGCGCGAGGCGCTGCACGCGCGGGGCTGCGAGACCGAGGTCTGCTTCGTTGCCGGCGGTGCGGCGCTCCCGCCCATGAACGGCGGCCGCCTGCAAGGCTTCGACGGGGCCGCGGTTTTCGGCGGCCCGATGAGCGCGTGCGATGTCGACGAGCATGCGTTCCTGCGCGAAGAGACCGAATGGATTGCCGCGCAGCTCGCGGCGGACGCGCCGCTTCTCGGCATCTGTCTCGGCGCCCAGATCATGGCCCGCGCCCTCGGCGGGCGCGTCTATCCCCATCCCGAGGGGCTGTGCGAGGTCGGCTATCAGCCGCTCAATCCCGCCAACGAGGATTGTCCGCTGTTCCCGTCGCCCATCCACGTCTATCACTGGCACCGCGAAGGCTTCGACCTGCCGCCGGGGGCGGAGCTGCTGGCGCGGGGCGTCATTTTCGAGAATCAGGCGTTCAGCCACGGCGAGCGGGCGTTCGGGGTCCAGTTTCACCCGGAGATGACGCCGGTGACGCATGAGCGCTGGCTCAACAATCCGAAGGCCCAGAAATACTTTTCGCGGCCGGAGGTTCCGTCCGCCGATCGGCAGCGCGCCGACTCCGTCCGCTACGACCCGGCGGTGCACCGCTGGCTGGACGGCTTTCTCGATCTCTGGCTCGAGCGCTTTTAGGCCACACTTCCCGCCATCGTCGCGATCCTGATCGGCGTCCCACCTGGGGCGAAGTTATTTCCATGCAGGATTCGCCGGGATTAAGTGGGATAAGTGGGATCAAGTGGGATTCGGTGGGATAAGCGAGATTCCGCGGGATGAGCAGCGGCCGACGCGGGCTGCAGCCCCTCGACCGGGAAGCGCTGTCTCGCCGCCACTGCGGCGCCCTTCACCTTCGTTTCGCATGGCGCGAGTCTGGCGCGGACGGCAGGCGCCGTGCACCGCACCATGGTCCGGGCTCGATTCGTTGGTCGAGCCGGGCCACCTCATCCGGCATAGCAAGAAAAAGGGCGGCGGGGGGTCTCGCATCCCCCGCCGCCCCGTCATCCGCGACGTTACGCAGACATGAGTTGATCGCCGATCGGCAGCCTGCGGATGCGCTTGCCGGTGGCGTTGTAAATCGCGTTGACCAGCGCCGGCGTGTACGGCGGCACACCGGGCTCGCCCACCCCGCACGGGCGCAGATGCGTGAAGTCCTCGACGATGTGCGTGCGCACATCGAGAGGCGCATCGTCCATGCGGGTGAGGGTGTAGTCGTGGAAGTTGCTCTGGTCGACCGCCCCCTGGGTGGTGGTGATTTGCCCGTGCATCGCGACCGAATGGCCGTAGATGGCAGCACCCTCCATCTGCTTCTTCACCCCTTCGGGATTGACGTAGCGGCCGCAGTCGATCGCCATGTCCACCTGCGGGATGTGAAGTGAGCCGTCGTCCCGGACGACAACATGCACCGCACACCCCACGTAGCTGTGGAAGCTGCGGTGGCACGCGATACCCAGGCCGTGACCTGGCGGCATCGCCTTGCCGTAGCCCGACTTCTCGGCCACCACGCGAAGCACGTTGGAGAGCCGCTTCGGCATGATCGGCCAGTCCTCGATCGAGTCGCCGTAGTTCCAGTGCTCCGGGACGCCGTCCTTTGTGAGATCCATGACGTCCGCATCGCCGATCAGCTCCAGCAGGAACTCGACCGGGTCGCGGCCGGCAGCCTCCGCCAGCTCGTTCGCGAAGCAGTTCATCGCGAATGCGTGCTGGATGTTGTTGACCGAGCGATACCAGCCGACCCGGATCATGGCGTCGGCCTCGCCGTTCTCGAT
>JAJDVB010000044.1 GCA_022826345.1 Alphaproteobacteria bacterium | reverse complement strand
TGAGCGCGCGCCGCATCATGCCGTCCTCGATGCCGAGGTCCGTGCGCTTCGCCCGGACCAGCTTGAGGAACTCCATCGCGTCGTATTCCTGCTCGCCGCGATGCTTGCGGGCCGCGTTGACCGCCGTCTTGAGAAAGGTCGCGCTGCCCACGCCCGGAATTTCCACCGGATACTGGAAGGCGAGGAAGACGCCGCTACAGGCTCGCTCCTCGACGCTCATGGCCAGCAGGTCCTCGCCCCGGTAGCTGATCGAGCCCTCTGTCACCTCGTAGCCCTCGCGGCCGGCGATCACGTAGGCGAGCGTGCTCTTGCCGGAGCCGTTGGGCCCCATCACCGCGTGCACCTCTCCCTCGTTCACCGTGAGGTCGAGGCCGTTCAGGATCGGCTTGCCGTCGACGGTCACGTGCAGGTTTTCGATCACTAACATGGGATTGGGCATGGCTGTTCCGTATTGTCCGTCTTAGCCGACGCTGCCTTCGAGGCTGATCGCCACCAGCTTCTGCGCCTCGACCGCAAATTCCATCGGCAGCTCCTGCAGCACCTCGCGACAGAAGCCGTTCACGATCAGCGCGACGGCGTCCTCCTCATCGATGCCGCGCTGGCGGCAGTAGAAGAGCTGGTCCTCGCTGATCTTGGAGGTGGTCGCCTCGTGCTCGACCCGCGCCGTGGGGTTGCGGGATTCGATGTAAGGCACCGTGTGGGCGCCGCATTCCGCACCAATCAGGAGCGAATCGCACTGGGTGTGGTTGCGCGCGCCCTCGGCCTTCGGCTGGATGCGGACCAGACCGCGATAGGTGCTGTCCGACCTTCCGGCCGCAATGCCCTTGGAGACGATCCGGCTCTTCGTGTTGCGTCCCATGTGGATCATCTTGGTGCCGGTATCGGCTTGCTGGCGGTTGTTGGTGATGGCGATGGAGTAGAACTCGCCCACTGAGTTGTCGCCCTGCAGGATGCAGCTCGGATACTTCCAGGTAATCGCGGAACCGGTCTCCACCTGGGTCCAAGAGATCTTGGCGTTGGCGCCGCGGCAGGCGCCGCGCTTGGTGACGAAGTTGTAGATCCCGCCCTTGCCCTCGGCGTCGCCCGGATACCAGTTCTGCACGGTGGAATACTTGATCTCGGCGTTGTCGAGCGCGATCAGCTCGACGACGGCCGCATGAAGCTGGTTCTCGTCCCGCATGGGCGCCGTACAGCCTTCGAGATAGCTCACGTAGGAGCCCTCGTCGGCGATGATCAGCGTGCGCTCGAATTGGCCGGTGTTGGCCGCGTTGATGCGGAAGTAGGTGGAAAGCTCCATCGGGCAGCGCACGCCCTTCGGCACGTAGACGAAGGAGCCGTCGGTGAAGACCGCCGAGTTAAGGGTCGCGAAGAAGTTGTCCGAATAGGGCACCACGGAGCCGAGATAGCGCTGCACCAGCGCGGGGTGCTCCTTCACCGCCTCCGAAATCGAGCAGAAGATGATGCCCATCTCCGCGAGCTTGTCCTTGAAGGTGGTGGCGACCGAGACACTGTCGAACACCGCGTCCACGGCGACGCCCGCCAGCATCTCCTGCTCCTGGAGCGGGATTCCGAGCTTCTCGTAGGTCTTCAGAAGCTCCGGATCGACCTCGTCCAGGCTCTTCGGCCGGTCGGAGTCCGATTTGGGTGCCGAGTAGTAGCAAGCGTCCTGATAATCGATCGGCGGATAATGCAGCTTGGCCCAGGTCGGCTCCTCATCTTCCATCTCAAGCCAGCGCTTGAACGCCTTGAGGCGCCACACCAATAGCCACTCCGGCTCGCCCTTCTTGGCGGAGATGAAGCGGATCGTGTCGTGGTCCAGACCGGGGGGTGCGGAGTCGGCCTCGACGTCGGTGACGAAGCCGTACTTGTAGCGCTCGCCGGCGTAGGACTCGACCGCCTGGGCGGCATCCTGTTGGGCGCTCACGATGCGTGCTCCCGGCCCGCAGTTTGCGCCGGCGCGGGCCGCTCGCCCACGCCCTCTGCGGCCTGAGCCATGTCGGCCAAGGTCACCTCCTCCAGCGCCACGCGGATCGCGTCGCTAATCTTCTGCCAGGGGCCGCGCACCGAGCAGAAGCTCTCCAGCTCGCAGATACCGGAGGGGCCGTCGAGGCAATCGGCGAGCGAAATCGGCCCGTCGACGGCGGCCACCAGGTCCGCCACCGAGACTTGCTCGGGCGCATGCGCCAGGACATAGCCTCCCTTGGCACCGCGGTGCGAGGTCAGAATGCCGGCCCTCGCCAGCAATTTCAGGAGCTTGCTCGCGCTCGGCTGGGGCACGCCGGTCCGTGCGGCGATGCTCGCGGCGGTGTGCCGGGCGCGCGGTTCGCGCGCGATGTGGGTCATGGCCACGACGCCATAGTCGGCCATGCGGCTGACGCGGATCATGCTGTACCCCCTCGCACTCGCCTCGCCCGCACTCTCGCGGGGCGTGCGTGACGGGGATATAGGACGAATTCAGTCCGCTTTCAATAGGGAATATCGCCGGAATGTCAATCGGCGCGGCCAGCGCGGCACATGCAAGCCCTTGAGCCTCGGATCAGGACGGCTCGATCCCAGCCTCCCTCAACAGCCCTTCGACATCGCGGCGCAGGATGGGGAGCTTGGAGTCGACCACATCCCACACGAGACGGTCATCCACGTCCGCATAGCCGTGGATGAGGATGTTGCGGAATGCCACGATGCGGCGGTATTCGCCAATTCGGTCAGCCAACTCTTGATCGAGCTTCGCCAGCCGGGCGGTGGCTTCGCCGATAATCTCGAACTGGCGTTCTACCGCCGCGCGCAGCATCGCATCGCGCTCGTAGTCCGTGAACGTCTTTCCGGCGGTGAACTCTGTCAGCAACTCGACCGCGCGCCAGATGTCGAAGATATATTTCGGCGCCTCAGGCTTCATAGAGCAGAGAGCTGGTCCGCTCGACCGACTGCCGGAAATACGGATTCCTGATGGCCGAGCCTATGACCAGTTCCACCGGCCCTCCGAGAAGCCGTTCCAAATCCTCCAGAAGGCCAAAATAGCTGTCGGCATAAGCGCCAGACGGAAGTGGTTGAAACTCCACGACGAAGTCGAAGTCGCTCGTGCCCGAGCGATGCCCGCCGGTCGTCGCCGAGCCGAACAACGCGAGTCTCGAAACATGGTGCCGGCCACACAACCGCTCGATATCGGCTGTGCGCTCGGCGACCGCGGCGATCATTGGTGCCTCTTCCGTCTTGCTGGCCGATCCAGAGAACGAAGCACATACAAGCTTACAGGACGCGTTGAGAAATGTGTGTGCCAAACGTCGTGCCTCTTCGAAGCGCCCATCGGGTCTCCCGCTCGGCGCGGGAGCCTGCTATGAGGGCGCGACAGGAGTGGAGGAGCCATGACCGAGCCACTTTGGACGCCATCGGCGGAGCGCCTGAAGAGTGCCCGTCTGGGCCGTTTCATGGCCGACGCGCGCGCCACGTGGGGTGTCAATGCCGCCGACTACGGCGCGTTGCACGCCTGGTCGATTGCCGAGCCGGCTCAGTTCTGGCGCTCAATGTGGGACTTTGCCGGCATCATCGGCGACGGGCCGGGCGAGCGCGTCGTCATCGACGGTCACAGGATGCCAGGCGCCCGCTGGTTTCCCGACGCGAGGCTGAACTACGCCGAGAACCTGCTGCGCCGGCGGGATGAGGCGGACGCCCTGGTCTTCTGGGGCGAGGAGCGGGTCAGGCGGCGCCTCAGCTTCGCGGAGTTGCACGACCAGGTTTCGCGCATGGCCCAGGCGCTCGCGGCTCGCGGAGTCCGCCAGGGCGACCGGGTCGCGGGCTACCTGCCGAACATGCCGGAGACCATCGTCTCGGCGCTTGCAGCGGCCAGCCTCGGCGCCGTCTGGTCCTCGTGCTCGTCGGATTTCGGCACGCGCGGCGTGCTCGACCGCTTCGGCCAAACCGCGCCCAAAGTGCTGATCGCCGCCGACGGCTACTTCTATGGCGGCAAGACCTTCGACCGCCGGCCACAAGTGCGCGAAATCCTGGCCGAGCTTCCCACAGTCGAGCACGTGATCGTGGTGCCCTACGCGGAGGAAAGCCCCGCGCTCGACGGCATTGCGAACGCCGCCCTCTACGGCGCAGCGCTCGACGAACAGCCGGGCGGGCCGATCGACTTCGTGCGCGTGTCCTTCGACCACCCGCTGGTCATCATGTTCTCCTCCGGCACCACCGGCGCGCCAAAGTGCATCGTCCACGGCACCGGCGGCACCCTGCTGCAGCACATGAAGGAGCATGCACTGCAGAGCGACATCGGGCGCGGCGACCGAGTGTTCTACGCCACCACCTGCGGCTGGATGATGTGGAACTGGCTGGTGAGCGCGCTGGCCTCGGAAGCAACGCTGCTGCTCTACGACGGCTCGCCCTTCCACCCCGACGGCAACGTGCTCTTCGACTATGCCGACGCCGAGGCCATGACCCTTTTCGGCACCTCGGCCAAATACTTGGACGCGGCCGCTAAAGCGGGAATTGAACCCAAACGCACCCACGACCTCGGCACGCTCCGCACCATGACCTCGACGGGCTCGCCGCTCGCGCCCGAAGGGTTCGAGTACGTCTACCGCGCCATCAAGGACGACCTGCATCTCGCCTCAATCTCCGGCGGCACGGACATCATCTCCTGCTTCGCGCTCGGCAACCCCATGGGCCCGGTCCGGCGCGGGGAATTGCAGGCCTTCGGCCTCGGCATGGCGGTGGACGTGTTCGACGATGCCGGCCAGCCCGTGCGCGGCACGCCAGGCGAGCTCGTGTGCACGCAGCCCTTCCCGTCCATGCCAGTCTCGTTCTGGAATGACCCGGACGGCGCCAAGTACCACGGCGCCTATTTCGACCGCTTCGCCGGCGTCTGGTGCCACGGCGACTGGGTGACGCGCACCGAACACGACGGGCTGGTGATTCACGGCCGCTCCGACGCGGTGCTAAACCCCGGCGGCGTGCGCATCGGCACGGCGGAGATCTACCGCCAGGTCGAGCAGTGCGACGAGGTGCTGGAGGCCATCTGCGTCGGCCAGGACTGGGAGGGCGACCAGCGCATCGTGCTCTTCGTTCGCCTGCGCGAGGGCATCGCGCTGGATGACGCGCTCACCGACCGGATCAAGGCGCGCATCCGCCGCGAGTGCACGCCCCGCCACGTGCCGGCGAAGGTGATCCAGATCGCCGACATCCCGCGCACCCGCTCCGGCAAGATCACCGAGCTTGCGGTCCGCGACGTGATCCACGGCCGCGCGGTCAAGAACCGCGAGGCGCTGGCGAATCCAGAGGCGCTGGCGCTGTTCGAGGACATTCCGGCCCTTCAGACGTAGCTCACGACGGGCGGTGTCTGCGATTCCCGGCCCCAACTAGTGCGGCCATTGACACCCGGAAAACAAACGTTCAGTTTGCATCGCGCCGGCGGAGGGAGACCGCGCGGGGCTCTCCGCGCGGGTCGCGAACCTCACACCGTCCCGCCCACATGACGCCATTGCCCGACACTCGCCAAGGAGGAGCAAAGCATGTTCTCTATGCCCAAGAAGGCGCTGTACAAGCCGATCAGTCGCCGCAAATTCCTCGAGCTCGGAGGCGGTGTCGCAACCGCACTCGGCGCGGGCTCGATCGCGGTCGGCATGAACTCGGTGATCACGCGCCGGCCCGTCTATGCCTATTCGTCCGATGAAGCCAAGTGGCGCCAGTACGAGGGCTCGAAGCTCGTCTTCATGTCTGAGAATACGCCGCCGTCCTTCGCGATCCGCGACAACATTCAGGCGTTCTACGACCTCACCGGGATCGAGGTGGAGATTCTCACCGACGGCCTGCCGACCGTGCAGCAGAAGGTCGGTATCGACCTGCGTAGCGGCCAAGCCGACTATCACCTGAACTACGTGCAGGACAAGCCGATCGGCTCGCCCTTCGCCGACTTCTACGCCGACCTCAACGAGTTCACGGTCGACGACACCCTGCCGCTCGACCCGCAGGGCTACGGCAGCGACGTCTGGTTCGAGAACTACCTCGATGCCTGCGGCGTCTACTACGAGCGCGGCCCGATCCGCGCCTTCCCCTATGACTGCGCGGTCTCCTGCACCTTCTACCGGCAGGACCTGTTCGAGAAGCTGACCAAGGACTTTGAGGCCGACTACGGCTACCGCCTCGAGTTCACCGACGAGACGACCTACAAGGACATGGTCGATATCGTCGAGTTCTTCGGTAAGATGCACGAGCGCGATTCGTCGATCCCGTACGGCTACGCGCAGCATCACGGCTCGTTCGGCTGGACCACGCAGCTCGACATCCAGCGGCACATGTACGCGCAGAACCAGTGGCTCGACTTCGCGGTCGATGACACGCTGGGCTCGAAGAACCCCGGCCCGACCAACTGGGGCGATGCGCAGTCGGTCAAGGCGATGGAAGGCTACAAGGCGCTCGCCGACGTCAGCCACCCCGACAACCTGACCAACGGCACCCTGGAGCTGAACACGGTGTACGCCGCCGGCGGCGTCGCCATGCAGATCCAGTACCACGAGTTCGCGGCATCGGTTGAGGATCCCGAGCAGTCCGTCGCAGCCGGCGGCAAGACGGGTTACGCCATGGGGCCCAAGGGCGCGGTCGAGTGGAACGTCGACGGCAGCGACAATGTCGTCAACGCGACCAACTGCGGCATCGGCGGCATCGGCATCAACGCCGGCGCGGACATGGACCTGCAGCGTGCGGCGTTCATCTTCGCGAGCTGGGCCTGCAGCCACGACACGCAGCTCATGGTGCTGCGCGGCGTCGGCGGCACGCCCACGCGGAGGTCCGTCCTCGATGTGCCGGAGGTCAAGGAGGCGCGCAACCGGCCGACCACCATGCCGAACGCGCTCACCTTCGAGGCGGTCTACGACAAGGGCATCCGCTCGCCCAACATGGTGCTGGGGCCGAAGCTGCCGAAGTCGAACGAGTATCACGAGATCGTTCGCGTCGGCACGCAGCAGTGCATCGCCGGCGAGCTTTCGGCACAGGAAGCGTGCGACTCCATCAAGGACGAGCTGAACGCCATCCACGACATCTAGACGTTACCCCGCTGCCCGGGAGGCGCTCCGGCGCCTCTCGGGCGGTCGGCGGCTTCTGACCGGCGCCGGCGGCGCAAGGCTGCGGGCGCAGAGAGGGCGCGGAGAACCGGCGCATGGCGGCCAACATCGCGGATATCGGTGTCGCGAGCGAGCCCGTGCGCGGTGTGCGGTCCATCGACTATCACCCCGACGACTTCAACCGCCGGCCGCCGCGCTACTACCTGCTGTGGCTGATGCTGCCGGCGATCCTGCTGCTGGCGGCGATCTCACTCTATCCCCTGGTCTGGCTGATCTACATGACCCTGCACGAGGTGCAGCTCGCGCCCGGCAAGTCGGACGTGTGGGCCGGCATCGACAATTTCTCGCGGCTGGCCTCGGACAAGAAGTTCGCCAGGGGCTGGCTCACGCTCTTCAAGTACAGCGCGCTCTGCCTCTCGGTCGAGATCGGCCTCGGGGTCCTGCTGGCGGTCATTCTTCACAACAACCGCTTCGAGAAGATACTCGTCACCATCTTCCTGATGCCGATGATGATGGCGCCGGTCATCGCCGGCTTCCTCTACATGTTTCTCTATAACGGGACCTTCGGCTGGTATTTCTGGCTGTTGCAGAGCATCGGCCTGCTGGAAGGCGGCTCGATCCTCGGCAACAAGTTCTGGGCGATGTTCGCGATCGTGGCCACCGATGTGTGGCAATGGACGCCGCTCA
>JAJDVB010000046.1 GCA_022826345.1 Alphaproteobacteria bacterium | reverse complement strand
ATGAAAGACGCTATTCTGGTGCCGCATGACATTGACCTCCGTTCGTGTCCAGAACGCCGCAAAACGTCCGGAGACGAATAGAATCAATGTCATGCACCTTGTCCACCCCTCTAAACCGGACAGCAGTGGACTTGATCCGGGCATCTTCATCGACCTCCTGCGACGGTGAGACGTGGATGGCCGCAACAAGTGCGGCCATGACGTGTTTGGGACGCCCCGCCCCTCTTTACTCTCCGAACCATGGTGCTTTGTCCGTTCGGACATTCGCTACACCGGGGAAGGTCAGGAGAGTGTACTATTATTTCGCTCTATATCAGTGGGTTGTAGTTCCCTCTCCATAAGCGCTGTCGCATTGTCCCAAACATCAGGTACCGCATAGGCGCAACAAGAATTCGCATTCCTGCGTACACGTCTCGCCTATTCAATAGGACTTTTGCCACCGACTTTCCGAATATTGAAATTACAGCCGGCGCCAACTTCGCTTTCGCCATCAGCATTGAGGGATGTAAGCAACGCGAGCGGGGCCGCATCACATGCCCGCGTCAACCGTTTCTTGCCTCCCGGTGCCGGTGAGCCCTGGGATCGAAGTTGTAGGCGTGCGACCACATGCCACGCTTAGCTTCACGCGCCTCTCGCTCGACGAGTCTGTAGCGGTCATCATAGGCAGCGATCGCGTGTCCTTCCCGCACCAGCCACTCACCTATGTCCATGCCCTTGTAGCTTACGGCGCCGAGCAGGCGGCCGAACTTATCCGTACCCTCGACGGAGACGCGGACGTGTCTGCCACCGATTTCCTGAATGAGCGCGCTCTTCACGCGCTTCCCGTGGTTGAACCAGTAGCCGTCCCCATGCTTGGCCATCTGATCCCATTCGGGCGCGTCCAGCCCGGCGAGGCGCACTTCCTGCCTCGCCACCCGTATTCCGTCGCCGTCGGTCACATAAGCCCTGCCTGTGATCGTATGGGTGGGGCTCTCGACCCGGTGAGCTGGGTGGATCTGTGTGACGGATGACTTGCGGGAGGCCGCGCGCCCTCGTCCGGTTCTTGTCGAATAACCCTTGTCCCGAAACCGGCGAGGACGCTTTCTGAAAACGACTTCGCGCAAGATGACGATGGTGACGACGAGCGCAATCAACCACCACCAACTCGCGACCAATCTGAAGACCGGTTCCAACAGTGCATCCGCCAAGCCGATCCTGTCCAACTGGGTTTCCTCCGATCTTGGTGTGCCCGTCTGCGGAGTGGCCAATGTATCCATTCGCATCGCGGTCCGCCACGGCAGCATCAGTCGAAAGCGTTCTATCGGGCGCCGCCTGCACCGTGTGGATGTCTGACCTCGGCTCTCATTGCCTTGGTGATTTTTCACGGCGCCTTGTTGCGGCGGCCCGCAAGGCGTTGTCATTGAGGCGGGCACAAATTGTGGTCGTAGTGAGCCGCTCTTGGTCCTAGCGATCTTCAAACGGTGGGGAGGACAAGTCGTTCGTGGTTCCTTGCGGGCTTGCGCTCGCTGCGCCATCGCCTCGTCGATGTCTCCCCGGGCGGATATCCTTGCCATCTTGCCCGCTTCCGGCAGTTCCCCATCCCGGCGGCCCTCCCTAATGCACTTCGCCCCGGTGCCCACACATCCAGTAGAGGGCGAGGCCGGCCGTGACGGGCGGCGGGGCGGGCGGCTTGGCGCGAGGATTCGCCTGCCGCTCGCGACCGCGAACCGGGGAGAGCAGACGATGAGCACGGCGAGAACGATCCAGCGCGCGGCCAGCACCTACCTTGTGCATTTCTTCGGCGGCGGCCTCCAGGAGCAGGGCCGCTACGTGGTCGAGCGATACGAGACGGCGGCCTCGGGCGAGATCCGCCCGGTCGCTGCCGACAAGCAGAGCGCGGGGCGGCGAAGGCGGCGCACGACCCTGTCGTGCCGCGCCGTCCGTCGGCTTCGACCGGTCCCCAACGAGATCATAGTCGCCACCAATGTCAGCCGCGACGCGGGCATGCAGCTGTTCGGCGCCGCCGCGGCCGGCATCGCGCTGCGCGGCAAGTGGCGCTGCTGACGGGCAGCCTGGCCGGGGGCGTCGACGCAGGTGCTGCCGGCCGCCCTCCCAGCCTTCGTCTACACCCACGTCTTCGAGGTTGCCATGCTCGACAGCGACGAGAGCCCGCAGGAGCGCCAGCGGCGGCGTCATGCTGACCGAATCGCCCGCGGCATCTGCACCAGGTGCGGAGCGTTCCCGCCCGAGCCTGGCCTCAAGCTGTGCCGGCGCTGTGGCGAGAAGCGGCGTGCCGCCGAGAAGGCCCGCCGCGCCAGGACCCGGGCGGAGGGCCGGATATACGCCGGCCGCGATCCCGAAACGACGCGCCGTACTGCTCGCGCTGCGGACAAGCGGCGGCGGAGGGATTGGAAGAACGCAGGCCTCTGCACGGCCTGCGGAAGCCGCCGGCCCGCCAGCGGCCGCTCCATCTGCGAGCCGTGCCGCGAGGAGCAGCGCGCGATCGATCGTCAGCGCTACGCTGCCCGCCGTGGTGCCGGCCGGTGTGTGCGGTGCGGGCAACCCGTGTTCTGCGGCTCGTCCCGCTGCGGCCGATGCGCCGTGCTCGAAGCGGAGCGCACGTCGCCCGAACGCAGGAAGGCGGCCAGCAGGAAACGCTACGCCAGACGCAAGGCGCAGAGGAAGTGCGTGGATTGCTCGATCCCCGTTTCCGGCACCGCGCGTTGCCCGGACTGCGCCCGGCGATCCAGTTCGCGCGCCCTCGACCCTCACCATCTGCCCGCGCCATTCCCCGAGTACACCGTGGTCAGGCTCGACACCGGCGACGTCATCGAGAGCGTCGAAACCGAAGCCGAGGTCGCCGCCTGCCTGGTCTTCGCCGGGCTCCGCCCCGACCAGGTGGAGATACGCGCCAATGTCCCGCTGATGGCGATCGGCGCGGAGTGACCCGCGGCTCCCCGCGAAGAATTGCGGGTGGGCGCGCCGGATCGGGACAGCTTGAACCGCCCTTTTTCGCACCGAAGGTGCCGAGGGCATCCCGACCGAGGAAGAATTCATGCCGGCCAGCGGCCTTGACGCCGGGCCGGGCAATTCGGCGATATACTTGCAGCATGCGATCCTGAGGGTCAGACCCATGCGCACCGTCTCCCTGATGGCTGCCAACGCGGACTTCTCGAAGCTCGTCCGCGAGGTCGAGCGCGGCCAGGGCTTCCTGATCACCCGCCACGGCCGGCCCATGGCCAGGCTCGTTCCCCACGGCGCCGACAAGGCCGACGCCCCCAGGTGGGAGACGGCCCACCGGCGCATGATGGCGCGGCTGAAGCAGGGAGCGTCCCTGGGCGGTCTCGGGGTCGAGCGCGTCGCGCTCCATGACCGATAGATCGGCTTCTCCCTCGACACCGACATTCCGATCCATGCGGTCGACCGGGATGGCGGTGAAGCGAAGCCAACGACACGGGAGGACAGGATGACCGACAAGCTGATCGACCG
>JAJDVB010000180.1 GCA_022826345.1 Alphaproteobacteria bacterium | reverse complement strand
CCGCACGATCCGCCTGTTCGCGCATAACCGGGCGCTGACGCTGGAGGGGTTCAGCCCGCAGGTCTCGGTGACGCAGGAGCTCAGGACCTCGACCGCCCAGCTCCACGACTACGAGCGCATCTTCGGTGAGCTGCGCTTCGTAAGGCTGTTCTGAGCCGTGGGTGGGACGCGTCCTTCGATACGCGGCCTGCGGCCGCTACTCAGGATGAGGGATTTGTCGTGAGCGGCCGGGGAGCGTCCTTCGATACGCGGCTTCGCCGCTACTCAGGATGAGGGGAGGTCGGTGCGGATCGAAAAATCCCCCTCATCCCGAGTAGGCCCGGAGGGCCGTATCGAGGGACGGCGCGCCGCGATGGGCGCGCTCTAGGGATGCAGCGCCCGCCCGACCTGCACGAGCGCGTCGCCCGGATCGAGGAGCGGATGGCGACCCGCGACGACCTCGCCGAGCTCCGCGCGCTGATCGAGACCCGCCACGCCACCGCGCGCTGGCTCCGCGGCACGCTCTCCACCGCCGCCATAGCCGCCGGCTTCCTCGCCCTGCTGCTCGTGTTCACCGGGTGAGGAGCGCGGTTGCCGTCCCTTGCGGCGGTGCCTAGAGTTTTGCCTGGACGGAACCGTGCGCGGCAGTCGCGGCGCGGTGCGGTCGAAACAACGGACAGGGGTGCAAAACATGCTCAAGCGGATTGCGGTACTCGGCGCGATCGCCGCCACGGCGGCGGCCGCGGGCGCGGTCGTCCCGACCGGCGCCATCGCGGCGGACAAGCTCAACCTGCGCTACAGCCAGTGGCTGCCGCCGGCACACTGGACCCAGCGGCCGCTGCTGCACAAATGGTACAAGGAGGTCGCCGCGGCGACCGAAGGCCGGGTCAACATCCAGCCGACCGCGAAGGGGCTCGGCGCGCCGCCCCGCCAGTACCAGCTCGCCCGCGACGGGATCGCCGACGTGGTCTGGGTGGTGCACGGCTACACGCCGGGCTCGTTCCCGCTGAGCGAGATGGTCGAGCTTCCGTTCATCACCAGGAGCGGCGAGGCCAACTCGGTCGCCTACTGGCGGGTGTTCAAGAAGGTCCTCGAGCCGGCCGGGATGCACAAGGAGGTGCACACGCTGACGATGTTCGTCCACGTGCCGGGGCAGGTCTACAACAACAAGCGGCCGATAAACGCGCTGGCCGATTTCAAAGGGCTCAAGCTGCGCATCCCGAACGCGATCGTCTCGGAGGCGCTGAAGGCGCTCGGCGCGGTCCCGATGTCGGCGCCGGTCACCAAGCTGCGCGACGGGCTGGCCAAGGGCGTGTTCGACGGCACGACCCTGACCGACGAGGCGATCTACGCCTTCAAGATCGCCAAGTTCACGAAGTACGCCACCCACATCCCGGGCGGGCTCTACAACGTCTCGTTCTCGATGGCGATGAACAAGGCGAAGTGGCAGAAGATCGCCGCCAAGGACCAGGCGACGGTGATGAAGCTCGCCGGCGAGGCCCTCTCGCTCCGGATCGGGCGCGGCTGGGACGAGCGCGAGGCGTGGGCGCCCAGCAAGCTGAAGGAGGACGGCGTGGTCTGGAACACGCTGGAAGGCAAGGCGCTCGCCGGCCTCAAGGACAAGCTCAAGCATTACGAGGCGCGCTGGATCGAGAAGGCGAACAAGGCCGGCATCGACGGCGCGAAGACGCTGGCGACGTACCGCGCCGAGGTCGCGGGCTACGGCGGCTAGGGCGGGAACCGCGCGGCGTGGCGTCCCTCGATACGGCGCTGACGCGCCTGCTCGGGATGAGGGGAGACGGGTGGACCGCAAAATATCTCCTCATCCTGAGTAGCGGCGAAGCCGCGTATCGAAGGACGGCGTAGCCGCGCGCCGGCGGGATGGAACGGCGCCTCGCGCATTTTCTCGACGCGACGCTCGGCACGGTGCTCGCCGTGCTGGTGTTCGCGATGATGGCGCTCACCTTCGTCGACGTGTTCGGCCGGCAGGCGTTCAACGCGCCGGTCCCGGCCGGGTTCGAGGTGACCGAGGTGATGATGGGCTTCACCGTCTATCTCGGCCTTCCCATCGTCTGCGCCCGCCAGGACCATATCGCGATCGGCCTGCTCGACGGGCTGTTCGGCGGCCCCGCCCGGCGCATCCAGAAGTTCCTCATCCACCTGCTCGCCGGCGCGCTCGGCCTGTTCTGGACGCGCGAGATGTGGATCCAGGCGCGCGCGCTCGACGACGCCAACGAGCTGATGATGTTCCTGCAGATCGAGACCGGGATCTTCGTCTACGGGATGGCGGCGCTGACCCTGCTGGCGGCGGCGATCCTGCTGTTCCTCGCCGCCATGGCGCTGGCCGGGCCGGGCGAAGAGCGCGGCGGAAGCGCTTGAGCCATGGAAGCGGTCGTCATCGGCTTCGTCGCTCTGTTCGCGCTCCTGCTGCTGCAGGTGCCGATCGCCTTCGGGATGGGGCTGGTGGGGACCCTCGGCTTCGCCTGGTTCGTCGGGCTCGGGCCGGCGATGAGGAGCATCGGCAACACCGCCACCGACATGGTGATGGTCTACGACTTCTCGGTGCTGCCGCTGTTCATCCTGATGGGCAATTTCGTCGCCCGGTCGGGGATCAGCCAGGACCTCTACGAGGCGTCGAACAAGTGGCTCGGGCACCGCCGCGGCGGCCTCGCGATGGCCACCGTGGTCGCCTGCGGCGGGTTCAGCGCGGTGTGCGGGTCGAGCTTCGCCACCGCCGCCACCATGGCCAAGGTGGCGATGCCGCCGATGCGGCGCTTCGGCTACGCCGACAGCCTGGCGGCCGGGTCGATCGCCGCCGGCGGCACGCTCGGCATCCTGATCCCGCCCAGCATCGCGCTGGTGTTCTACGGCATCATGACCGAGACCGATATCGGCCAGCTCTTCGCGGCGGGGATCATCCCGGGGATCCTCGGCGTCGCGCTCTATGCCGGCGCGGTCGCGGTGATGACCCGGATCAACCCCGAGCTCGGCCCGCCCGCCGAGCCGGTGCCGTGGTCCGAGCGCATCCGCGCGCTCGGCGGGGTGTGGGGCATGCTGGTGCTGTTCCTGATCGTGATGGGCGGCATCTATGTCGGCTTCTTCACCCCGACCGAGGCGGCGGGGATCGGCGCGACCGGTGCCTTCTTCATCGCGCTGGCGCGGCGCACGCTGACGCTCCGGGTCACGCTGGAGATCCTGGCCGAGAGCGGGCGCACCACGGCGGTGCTGATGACGCTGCTGATCGGCTCGCTGCTGTTCGCCAACTTCATCAACGTCTCGCGCCTGCCCAACGTGCTCGCCGACTGGTTCGAGAGCGTCGACATCGCGCCGATCGCGGTCGTGCTGATCTGCGTGGCGATCTACATCGTGCTCGGCTGCATCCTGGAAAGCGTGTCGATGATGCTGCTGACCGTGCCGGTCTTCTATCCGGTGATGCAGACCCTCGGGTTCGACCTGATCTGGTTCGGCATCGTCGTGGTGGTGGTGATCGAGATCAGCCTGATCACGCCGCCGATCGGGCTCAACGTGTTCGTCCTCAACGCGATGCTGCCCGACATCAGGCTGACCGAGATCTTCCGCGGCGTCCTCCCCTTCGTCGCCGCCGACCTGGTCCGCGTCGCGCTGATCGTGTTCGTCCCGGCGCTCTCGCTCTATCTGCCGAGCTTCATGGAATGATCCGCCCTACCCGGTGAAGACGAGCAGCAGGGCGAGGAAGCCGGCGGCGATGGCGGCGGTCGAGAGCGCGCCGCGGAGCCAGCGCGCGGTGGCGTGGCGGGTCTCGATCAGCGCGCGGAGCTCGGCGAGGTCGTCGCGCGTGGCCATC
>JAJDVB010000156.1 GCA_022826345.1 Alphaproteobacteria bacterium | reverse complement strand
CTCGTCGGAGACCGAGATCGCGACATGGGCGTCCTCGCGCATCGCCGAGACCCGGATCGAGGACGATTCCGGGGCGTGCCGGGCGGCGTTGTTGAAGAGGTTGTTGAGCACCTGCACGATGCGCCGGCGGTCGGCCATCGCCAGCGGCAGGTCGATCGGGAGGTCGACCGCGATGCCGTGCCGCCCGCCGCCGCCGACGAAGGTGTTCCGCGCCCGCTCCACCAGGTCGGCCACCTCCGAGGGCGCGGGCGAAACCGACAGCGTGCCGGAATCGATGCGGCCGGCGTCCAGCAGGTCGCCGATCAGGCCCCGCATGTGGCCCGACTGCTCGACGATGATGCGGTGGAACTCGCGCATCTCGGCCGGGTCGAGCGCCGCGGCGTCCTCCATCAGCGTCACCGCCGAGCCCCTGATCGAGGTCAGCGGCTCGCGCAGCTCGTGGCCCACCAGGCCGAGGAACTCGGTGCGCAGCCGCTCGATCTCGTCGAGCGGCGCGAGATCCTGGACGGTGATCACCACCGATCCGATGGCGCCGTCCTCGGCGCGGATCGGCGTGGCGTTGACCAGCGCCCGGACGCTGCGCCCGTCCGGCACCGAGAGCGCCACCTCCTCGGCGCGCATCGTCTCGCCGCTCTGGAGGAGTTGCGAGATCGGGAACTCGCTCAGGTTCACCTCGCTGCCGTCGGCGCGGCGGAAGGACATCACCTCCAGGAGATGCTCGTACGGACGGCCCGGCTGACGCAGGCTCTCGGCGATCCGCCGCGCCTCGCGGTTGACCGACACCGCCCGCCCGCTTTCGGCGTCGAACACCAGGACCCCGACCGGCGAGGTCTCGACCAGGGCCTCGAGATCGGCCCGCGCGCGGCGCTCGTCGCGGTGGGCGCGCGCGTTGACGATCACGGCGGCGGCCTGGGAGGCGAACAGCGTCAGCACCTCCTCGTCGTCGTCGGTGAACGCCTCCCCGTCCGCCTTGTCGGCGAGGAAGAAGCTGCCGACGTCGGCGCCGCGGTGGCGCATCGGCGTGCCCTGGAAGGTGCGGGAGAACGCGCGCGGGGGCGCGATGCCGAGCGCGCGGACATAGCCCGACAGGTCGGCGAGGCGCAGCGGCCCCGGCAGGCTGCGGAAATGCTCGAACAGGCGGGCGTGGTCGGGCCAGGTGTAGAGCTCGCGCTGTTCCTCCGGCGTGAATCCCGAGAACACGAAGTCGAGCGGCGCGCCCGCCTCGTCGACGGTGGCGATGACGCCCCAGCGGGCGCCGGTGAGCGCCCGGGCGCTCTCCACCACCTCGCTGAGCACGGTGTCGAGGTCGAGGCTCGCGTTGATCCTCAGGATGGCCGCGTTGAGCGTGGCGCTGCGCGCGCGCAGCGCCTCGATCTCCCGCCTCAGCTCGTCGGACTGGGTCAAGGCGCTACGCTCCCTCCGCTGAGACGACCGGACTCCGGCACCGACGCACGACCGGACGAACCGGCCGCTCTGTATAGATTCGATACCATACAGTCAAACGATCACACGAAAATATAACGATAACCGCCGTCGCGCGCCGCGAAGACCGGCAAGGAGGAAGACCACGGGGTAATCCCCGGCGCCCGGTCCTACCGGGGGCGCCCTATCGGCGCTCCGCACCTAGAGTTCCGGCCCGGCGGAGTCGCGCTCGTCCTCGGCGAACATTTCCTCCAGCTCGCGGGTCCAGTGCCGGGTCTCCTCGATCATCCGGTCGGTGTCGTGGGCGATCCCGTGCTGCGCGACCAGGCGCGCGGTATCGTGGTCGCGGAAGGTCTCGACCGTCTGCCGGCTATCGAGTTCGCCGAGGCCGAGCTCGACGAGGACCCCCTGGGCGAGCTCCAGGCTGGAATGGAACGTGTCGCGCACGATGCGGTCGATGCCGAGGTCCATCAGCGCATAGGCATGCCGGCGGTTTCTCGCGCGCGCGAATATCGTCAGGTGGGGGAAGTGCTTGCGCACCGCCCGGGCGGTGGCGAGCGAGCGCTCGACGTCCTCGATCGCGAGCACGAAGAGGACCGCCTTGTCGGCCCGCGCGGCGCGCAGCAGCTCCACCCGGCTCGCGTCGCCGTAATAGACCTTGTTGCCGAAGCGGCGCACGAAATCGACCTGCTCGGCGCTGGTCTCGAGCGCGGTGAAGCCGATGCGGCGCAGCCGCAGGATGCGGCCGACGATCTGGCCGACCCGTCCGAACCCGGCGACGATGACCCGGTTCTCCTCCTCGATGTGGCGCTCGTAGTCCGGCTCGGGCTCCCGTTCGAGGCGGGCGTTCAGCCGGTCGCCCGCCTTGAAGGCCAGCGGCGTCGCCGCCATCGACAACGTCACCGCGACGATCAGCATGTCGGCCGCGCGCCCCTCCATCAGCGAGGAGGACACGCCGAGGGCGAGGATCACGAAGGCGAACTCGCCGCCCTGCGAGAGCGCCACGGCCGTGCCGCGGACCGTCCGCCAGTTCGACGTATCGACGCGGGCGACGGCGGCGAGGCACAGCATCTTGACCAGCATGAGGCCGAGCGCGAGACCGAGCACCGCGAGCGGGGTCTCGATCACCAGCCCGATATCGACCGTCATGCCGACGGCCATGAAGAACAATCCGAGCAGCAGCCCCTTGAAGGGCTCGATGTCGGCTTCCAGCTCGTGCCGGTACTCCGAATCGGCGAGCAGCACGCCGGCCAGGAATGCGCCGAGCGCCATGGAGAGGCCAACTTGCTCCATCAGCAGCGCCACGCCCACGACCGTGAGCAGCGCAGTGGCGGTGAACACCTCGTGTGTGCCGAAGCGCGCCACGAGTCGCAGGGCGTGGCGCAGGAAGTAGCGGCCGCCGACGGTGACGAGCGCGATCGTGCCGACCGCCCCGGCGATGTCGAGCCAGGGCATCCTGTCCCCGGCGCCACCGTGCACAGTCGCAAGCAGGGGCAGGAGGGCCAAGATCGGGATCACCGCGAGGTCCTGGAACAGCAGGATCGAGAAGGACAGGCGGCCGTGGCGAGTGGTGAGTTCACTGCGCTCGGCGAGCGCCTGCAGGGCAAAGGCGGTCGACGACAGCGACAGGGCGAGACCGGCGACCACGGCGGCCTCAAACGGCAGTCCCAACGCGATGGCAAGGCCGGCGAGTGCCGCGGCGGTCAGCGCGAACTGCCCGCCGCCCAGCCCGAACACCGCCCGGCGCATGGCCCAGAGACGGCGTGGCTGAAGTTCGAGGCCAATGACGAACAGCAGAAGGACGACGCCGAACTCGGCGAGATGGAGGATCTCGCGCTCGTCGTCGACCAGGTCCAGCACCCAAGGGCCGACGATCACGCCCGCCAGCATGTAGCCCAAGACCGACCCCAATCCTGCCCGCCTGGCCAGCGGGACAACCACCACGGCGGCGGCGAGAAAGATGGCAACCTGTTCAAGAAACGCCATGCAGCCCACCCCTTCTGTTTGAACCGCGCCCACTGCTCCGGATCTTGCGACTGCAATTCCGGGACTCGGCCTTGTCGCGCGAACCGTCCGGCTTGGTGCTCAACCTGCCAGGGCCGACCGATACGGCGGGCAACAGGAACCCCCTGGACAGTTGATTGTCGCGAGCGGCATCCATGATGTCTAAGTGGTGACGATCAGGGCGTCGGCGACCGTCAGGCCGTGGGCCTGGACGATGACAGGATTGAGGTCGATCTCGGCGATACGGTTGTTGCGTGCCATGGCCACGGTCGAGACGCGCACGATGAGTGCGACCAGTGCTTCTGTATCGGAGGGAGGCCGTCCGCGTGCGCCAGCAAAGAGAGAGGCGCCCTTCAGCCGGCCGATCATGGCTCGCGCCTCTGCCTCGTCCACCGGTGCCGGAGAGAGGACAAAATCGCGCAAGGCCTCGGCAAAGAGTCCACCGAGGCCAACCATGACCATCGGTCCGAAGGTCGGGTCGGTCACGCTGCCGACGATCGTCTCGACGCCTGGATCGGCCATGGGCTGGACCAGGACGCCGCGCAGTTCGGCGGTCGGGGATCTGGTGATAACGTTGTCGAGGACTTTCCGGTAAGCAGCCTTCACTGCCGCTTCATCGGAAAGGTCAAGGGCAACTGCGCCGATGTCGGACTTGTGCGGAATGTCAGGCGACTGAACCTTGAGGGCCACTGGCCTTTCAAAGCGGCGCCATGCCGAGACTGCTGCCTCCGGCGATGCCGCGAGCTCCGCCGGACCAACAGGGACTCCACAAGAGGAGAGTACTTCGCGCGCCTCGGCCTCGCACAACACGACGCGGTTCTCCGAAGGGTTCGGGATGGGGTCCGGCAGGTCGTCGAAAGGCACCATGCTCGCGTGGAAGGCCTCGGCATGATCGGCAAGAGCCGCCATCGCCCGGGCGGCGTGACGCATGTCCGCCATCAACGGCACTCCCGCTCGCGCAGCAATCTCAATCGACCTTCGGGCAGGGATCGTGTAGCTCCACATCACCGCCGGCTTGGCGAGGCGACGGCTCACCTCGGCAAGCTTGCCGCTCTCGCGCTCCATGATCTTCGTTGTTCCGAGAGTCGCCACCTGAGCGACCATGTCGATCGACGAACTCTCGGACAAAACATCGATGAAGCCCGCGTAGCCGACCGCATGGATGGCCTGAGCCGTGGCGTCGACCGGGTTGGCCGAGCTGCCATAGGAAGGGAGCAACGGATCGATCCTGGCACGCGAATCGGCATCGAGCGCAGGCACGTCCAGGCCGGTCGACACGCAGGAATCCGCAAACCAGGCTGCGGCGCCACCCGAGGACGACGCGATGCCGATTCGGCGGCCTTCAGGACGCTGACGGGGAATGTAGCGGGCGAACGTGGCGGCGATGTCGATCAGTTCCTCCATGCCACCGGCTCGTGCGATACCCAGGCGGCGGAACACGGCGTCGTAAACTGAATCCGCGCCCGCCAACGCACCGGTGTGGGAAATGGCACTCCGGCGTCCGGCCTCGGAAACGCCGGACTTGGCCAGCGCGACCGGACGGCCTTCGATGAGCGCCCGCCGGGCAAGCGCCATGAAGCGTCGACCGTTGCGTATCTCCTCCACATAGAGGACGAAGACGCCAGCGTCGCCATGATCGAGCACATGTTCAAGATAATCGCAGACGTCGAGACACGCTTCGTTGCCGGTGGTGATCACGTGGTCAACCGGCAGACCCTTGTGACGGGCAATTTCGTAGAGACCGAAGCCCAGTGCGCCACTCTGCGCGATGATGGAGAGCGGCCGAAACATCGTCTCGCCCCAGACCGCCTCCGGTAACGATCGATCGAGCACCGGACTGAAAGTGGCCGCCAGGCCGCGGGCCGGAACGACGAAACCTTCCGAGTTGGGACCGTTGAGGAGGATACCGTGATGGCGCGCCACGTCCCTGATCTTGCGCTGCAGCACTGTCCCGGCCTGCCCCTGCTCCTCGGCGAAACCGGAGGCAATGACAGTGGCGGCGCGAACGCCGCATCGACCGGCCTCTTCCAAAGTCTCGGCGACAGCCGATGCCGGTACGAGGAACACGGCAAGGTCGATTGGCTCGCCGACAGCCGTGAGTGACGGCACGGTTGGACGGTCCAGTATCGTCGATTGACTGCGGCTCACCAGGTGGAGGGGACCGGGATAGGGATGCATCACCATGGTGTGGGTGAGACGGCCTCGCAGAGTCAGCTCGTCG
>JAJDVB010000065.1 GCA_022826345.1 Alphaproteobacteria bacterium | reverse complement strand
GAAGATCGAGACCGATGGCGAAGCGCTCAAGGCGGCGGCGGATTCATCAATTTGGCAGGTGTTCACCAATCCTTCCCTCGACGTTGATGTGGACGATCTGCCAATGCCAGAGGTTCTTTCGGCGGAAGATATCAAGGGGCTAATCGCCTCCTGCAAACAATTTCTCGACTAGCAGGCTCTAGGAAGAGCAAACCATGAAGACAATGATCGCAGCGCTCGCCGTGTGCGGGCTAGTTCTGACTTCTGCTGAAGTTTCGGCGCAAAATTCGGGACATTGCCTTCAGTTCAAATGGGAAGAGGAAGTTCCGCTATCCAACGGCACAATCGATCAACACTTTTCATATACGAACAACTGCAGTTGGACTGTGAACGTGTATTGGATCGACAACGGGTTTGGGAAAGACAAGTGCCACGGTTCGGTCAGTGGCCATCACTACCTGGAACCGGGCCGGACATACAAAACCAAAATTTTTCAAGTGACGGGAAGACCCGATATCCGGTATTGCGCGGAGGCGGCAGAACGCGGGCATCCTGACTACAACACATGCCCCTCGCTGAAACGCGGCTGCTAGTTGTTGGGGCGCCTCACGCCTCTTGCTCGGGCGCTCCGGGCGGGGTGTCGGCTTGGGTTCCTTCTCCGGCACTCCGCCGCTTTTCGCCGGTCAGTCGCAGCCCTCGCGGTGCACGTTGACCGGGCGGAAAAACGCGCGCCGCACCGTCTTCATCTTCGCACCCGGCATGTCGTATTCCCGCTCCGATTCCGCCTTCGGCGGCTGGTAGGTCTTCTGATCCGGGAGCGTGATCGTCCGGGGCTCCGGCAGCTTCCGCCGCTTCGGTTTGGTGGCGGTCATGTCGATATGGTGACTGTGATGGTAACAGGCCCAACAGTGACACTGATGCTCGCTGATGCCATGGTCTCGTAGAGGCTCCCACCCGTGCTGGCTGGCGTGGGGCCCTCGAGAACAGCTTTGAGCTTCTGTAGCTCAGAAATCGCATCGTCGAGCGTATCCGCTTCGATGCGGATGACTTCTGTTGTGGTAGCCATATCAGGTCCTCCCTTTGTGTTGTGTGGCTTGCCATTCAGCCATAGCCGAAGAGCAAGCCTCCGATGGCCTTCTGGCTGATTTGCCAGACAGAAAGGATTTCCTCTTCGACCTTCAAATCGCAGGTCAGTGTCGCTTCGTTCCAGTCCTGCTTGATTTCAAACTGGCACTCCTGATGGCGCCACACTCGAATGGTCGCTCCGTTCATTTCAACGTTTACCCCGGTCCTCCCCGCTATCCACCCGCCGGACTGGCTCACTTGGGCGACGTAGACAATCCCGCGCTCGCTACGCTCGGCTTTGAATGTTCGATTTCTCCGCATCTTTGAAGGGAGCTTGTTGAAGCGTTCAACGTCACGCTCCACGGTCTCTGCAATGAGATTGAAAGTGCCTTGCTCTGTGCAGCCCGCCCGCAGATCTACCCAGTCCTGATGGCTATTCTCTTTCTCGGTCATGACCGCGCGCCCGAGTCCAGCCCGTTATCCGCGATCAAGTCAGCGTAGGTCAGGCGCTTGCCTTCCATGCCCGCGACGATCCCGACCATTTGGTCGATGGTGTCCGCCTCGCGGTCGTTATGCCGACCGGAGAACTCCGTAACGTAGCGGTCCAAGTGCTTGGGCGAGAACTTGTGGTAGATGCCCTGATGCCCCCGCTTCGGCATCGCCCAAAAGCTCTCCATGCCGTTGATTGAAGCCTGATCCCGGACATATTCGGAGACGCTGTGGTTCACGGCCTCATGGGAGAACTCCGGCATCCCCTTGTAGGCTTTCGCCTCGTCTGTGTAGACCGTGGCGCCGGGCTTCGCGTGCTCGCGGACGAAGCCTTGCAGCGTCGGCGCGTCGGTGTTCTCGACCACACGGGCGCTGACGCGGTTGGTCTCGCGATCCTTCGCCCCGGCAACGGTGGTCATGTCCACCGCGCCCCGGCCCTTCAACTCTTTCCGCTTCGACAGCGGCTTGTTCTTCCGCTTGCCCCCGATGTGCGTTTCGTCGAATTCCACCGGCCCCTCGAACGGCCCGCTCTCGGCCTCGAACGCCAGCCGCAGGCGATGCAGCATGAACCATGCCGCCTTCTGGCTGATGCCCAACTCGCGATGCAGGCGCATGGACGAGACGCCCTTGATGTTCGTCGTGAACAGGTAGATGCCCACGGCCCAAGCGCGATACTTCAGGTTCGACCCCTCCATGACCGTGCCGGTCTTGATCGAGAACATGGTCTTGCTCTTGCCGCTCATGCACTCGCGGCAGCGGTGCGTCATGGTCTTGTGCTTGATGTTGGACTGAACGTTGGTCGTGCCGCACTTGGGGCAGTGCGCGCCATTCGGCCAGCGCTGGTCTGCGATCCACTCCCGCGCCGCGTCTTCGTCGCGGAACATGTCGGCGACCTCGGTGAAGGTCAGTCCCTTGCGGTGCGATTTACCGGGTGCCTTGCGTGCCATCGTTCAACCCTCTGTTGTGACTATAAGATAGGGGTTGATGGGCGCGGGGTCAAGCGGAAAATGTGACTATTCGCTATAATCCCCCAACAAATCCTCCGGCCGCTCGTAGTCGGCCATAAGGTCATCCAACAGTTCCGGTCACAGTCTCGTCATGGTAGGAGAAGAGTGATCGAGGAGGCAAGCGCATGAAGATCGAGACGGCTCCAGCTCTCGGCAAGACGATTGCCGTTGCAGTTCTGACAGCGGGGCTGACGACGACGGCAACTCCGACGAACGCTCAAGACCCCGCCACCATCGCCGCGGGCCTCCAGTTGATCGGCAAAGCGATCAGCTTAATCGACAGTAGCGCCCAGGAAGACGTGTCGCTTCGACTCATTGAACAGAACTACGAACTCAGCGTTGAACTGCACGAACGGTTCGACGCGTTTGCCGACGGCCTAGTGACCGTCCTCATGCAGATCCACAGGCTCCCGGACGAGATGAGAGAGGAGATCGAGGCGGGTTTCGACAAGAATCAGCGCGATACCGTGCGCGGCGTCATCCAGGTGGTGAAGGAGCGTCTTGCAGTCGTCCGGCGTAAGATCGAGGCGTGCATGCAGCCGGACGAGTTGGACTGGCAAGGGTTGGTCGGGGCGCAGCGTCTACTCCAAGAGGAGTCGCGAATCCTGGCGCAAAAAGACGACCGGAATTTGGCTGTCCTTCTGGAGGCCCTGAGTTGGGAGTGGACTGTCCACAAGGCAAGACACAATCGGGAGGAACTCCGGGAGATGAAGACGTTCTACCGAACGCGACTGGCGAAGATGCGTGACGTGACTCGAAGCGCCTCAGTAGCGGCACGCGAAGAGCGCGGTGCAGCTGCACTCGACCGGGAACTCGAAGCAGTTGAGAAGAAGGTCGAGTCACTCCACGCGAGTTACGAGGCGGAAAGGCCGTCCTGGCACTACGAGTTAGGAGAGATGAATGAGGGCTTGGATTATTGCGACTTCCGTCGGGTTTCGGTGATCCGAGTAGATGAGGGAGCACGGGTTGAGGGAGAACAGCTAAGGGAAGAACTGTCCGGACCTCTGAAGGCGCGCATAGAAGGAATGATCAACCTGTGCGGGTTGCACGCCGGGATGCTGGACGCAGTAGGGACGGCGTTGGAAATGCTCGGCGCGCCTCAAGCTGGAGAAAACCTGGCTGGAACCGGCCACGCGATTTGCGATCCGACGTGGCTGGCAGACAGGAGGACGCGCTTAGCGGAGATATCGACTACGGTGGAGTCGTGGGAAGGCCGAACGCCGAGAAAATACGAGGTGATAAGCCTCCCCAATGCGGATTTCCAGCGCTGCGGACCGGGCGGGACCGACTATTTCGACAGGAGTCTAATGGAGTTGGAGCTACTTCGATGAACGGAAAGGCCGTGCTGCTCGCCGCGGCATTTGTGAGCCTCGCCTTCTGCATTCCCGAGCCGAACGCCCAGGACGGGCGCAGAACTCTCGATGTAGAAGCGATTGATGGCCGCGACAACCTGACCGTCATTGCACCCGGTGCGGAAGAGCTTCGCCGGGCCGAAGACCGAATCGGCTTCGCTGCGGATTGGGCGCTGGAGGCGAACCTCCAGGACCGCTTCACGCGAGGCACGGAGGCTTGGCACGCGCTGGTCGTCGGGCACCAAGCGGAACTCGAACGCATTCAGGAACGGAACCGCACGGGTGAAGCGCTCCGCGCATGGGCACAGTGGTTCGAACTCGGCGGCCAGTTGATGGCGTTCGCGCGCGTGATCAATACGGCGGGGGCGCCTTCAGTGCCCAGTAGGGCGGCGGGTGCCTTTGAGCTCTGCTATAGCGGCCTGTGTGAGCGGCTGCCCATCGAATTGCTGCTTGAAAATGCCCTTCCGGCCGGGGCAACGGACTCCGAGTCGTTCCAGTTCGACGAAGTCCGTGGACAGCTGCTGCAGACGCTCCCATCCTTAGGTCCAGTGCGATGCGATATGGTCGGGGAGCAGTGCTGGGTCCCCGGGGAGAGCGAAGCGGCGGCAGGCCGGCATCCGGCGTCCCTCGCTCTGCTCGCTCACGCGGGACGTATTGCGGCGCGCATGTCGCGCGGCGCGGTGTACAGTGGTCAGCAGGCGCTCCTCGCCGCAAACCGCCATTGGGTCCAGTGGCGGAACATTTATAGCCACTGGCGTAAGCACGGGGAGAAGTTCCCGGGGAATCCCACGATCCTCCGGTATGCGGAGGAAATGACCCGATTCCTGAAGACCCCGCCTTCCGGCACGCGTATGGCGCTACGTCACAATGGCGACCGTATGCTCTATCATGCGCCCAGCGACCGCTTCGGCGTGATAGGGCAAAATGGGTTCTTAAAGACCTATTTCCGTCCGGGACGGGGCGTGGTGCAGGATGGACTCCGCTACTGGCAAGGCCAGTTGCGTCGATGGTCCGCGACCGAAGAGATCGTCAGGTGAAGAAACGGCATCCCTGCAAGTGCTGCGGGGCGCAGACGCTTCGCGAACCAGGGGGTGGATCGGACGCAGTTTGTCCTCTGTGTGGATGGCAGGACGACGCCGTGCAAAATTCCGACCCCCATGAAACCGCCGGCCCCAATGACCGGACGCTCGCGGAAGCCCGGCGTGCGATGCACGGCGAGCGCATAGGGGGCACGTTTGATTTGAGAAATTCATGATCTCGCGGCGGATCGTCGTTCCCAAGAGTCGTCGAAGCGGTTGCCTTCGATGCGCTTGACGTCTGCCCGGGCGAGAAGGCGCTTGCTGCTCTTTAGCCGATCACCCGACGACGAAGTCCGACCACTGCTCCATGAGCGCCCGCCTCTTGTCGAAAAGAT
This sequence comes from Alphaproteobacteria bacterium, assembly GCA_022826345.1. The sequence continues at coordinate 23,647 of JAJDVB010000065.1, read as the reverse complement.
CGGTCCGCCGATAGGCGGCTTCAACCCGGTCGGAGTTCACGTGCGCCAAGGCGAGCTCGCAAACCTCGCGAGGCACATCGGTGCACTCCGCCGCCCAGTCCCGAAAGGACGACCGGAACCCGTGCGGCACCGCATCGATCCCCAACTCCCGGATGAGCCTGGAGACCGTGCCGCCGTGGATCGCACGGGCGCGCTGAGACGGAAAGATCAGGTTCGAACCGTCTGCCAACGTGCGCGCCTCGCGCAGAATCTCCAACGCTCGCGCAGACAGCGGAACACGATGCTCGCGCCTCGCCTTCATCCGCCGCGCCGGTATCGTCCACGTCGCCGATGCGAAATCGATCTCGTCCCAGGTCGCGAAGCGAACTTCCCCGGACCGGCACGCCGTCAGCACCAGAAACTCGAAGGCGAGCACCGCAGGCCGGTACGCATCCGATGTCCTCACCCTGGCGAGCGCGGCCCCGACCTCCCGGAAGGGCAGGGCGCGCTGATGCCGGCGCACGCTGCCGCCCTTGGGCAGCGCGGCGGCGATGGCGTCGCCGGCGGGGTTGTCGTCTCTATGGCCCTGCGCTACAGCCCACTTCATCACCGCCCCGATGCGCTGGCGCACGCGGCGCATGGTCTCGGTCTTGGTGTGCCAGTGCGGGATGAGCACCGCCATCACATCTGCGGTAGTGATCTCGTCGACGCCCTTGCGGCCGAGCTTCGGCATGGCGTAGTCCCTGAGGCTCGCCCGCCACTGCATCTCGCTCTTGCCCCCGTCCTTCCAGCCCTCTCGATGCATGGCGATCACGGTCTCGGCCGCCTGCGCGAAAGTCGGTACTTCGGGCCTGCACCTGAGGGTCTTAGGGTCGCCGCCGGCCTTCGAGATCTTGCGGTACTCGAAGGCGGTCTGCCGGGCTTCGGCCAGGGAAACCCAGGGGAAGCCGCCGAGCCCGATATCGCGTCGGTTTCCGTTGACGGTTCCGCGCCAGATCCACTGCCTGGAGATCGACGCCCGTTTTCGGGACTTGTAGACTCGCAGCCTCAGGCCGTGCTGATCGCCGTAGACGCCTGGTCGGCTGACGGTCCGGACGAATGCGGCGTTGAGGTGTCCCGGTTTGGCGGCGTTCGCGGCGGCCGAGCCGGAATATGCCATAATCTCCACCCACGTTGTGTCCCACGCTTCGATCAAGAATGGGGCAGAACGGGCCGGAACGCAAGGGCCAAGTATTCTATCTAAGTATCTGTTATTACGCACTAGATGGGAACAGCGCGGAATGGTCAGGAACCCATAGGAACGGACGCTCGCTCCGCTCGCTTGGCTACGCGCATTCGCGCGCGGCGCAGTCGCGCCGTCCGGGCCTACGGCCCGGGAGGGCGGAGGGGGAACGTAGGTGGCGCCGCCCCTCACAGGTCGAGCGCGGTCACCCTGTCGGCGTGAGTCTGGATGAAGGCGAGGCGGGATTCGGGGCGGCGGCCCATCAACTCCTCGACCCGGCGTGCCGTGGCCGTGCCTGCGTCCTCGGCGATCTCGACGCGCAGCAGCGTGCGCCGCGCAGGGTCCATGGTGGTTTCCTTGAGCTGGGCCGGCGGCATCTCGCCGAGCCCCTTGAAGCGGCTGATCTCGACCTTGCCGGCGCCGGAAAAGCCGCTGGCGAGCAACCGGTCGCGGTCGGCATCGTCGCGGGCATAGCGGGTGGTGCCGCCCCGCGCGAGCCGGTAAAGCGGCGGCTGCGCCAGGAAAAGGTGCCCGGCATCGATGAGCCCCGGCATCTGCCGGTAGAAGAACGTCATCAGCAGTGCGGCGATATGGGCGCCGTCCACGTCCGCATCGGTCATGATGACGACGCGCTCGTAGCGGAGCGCGCCTGCGTCGAAGCGCGCGCCTGTGCCGCAGCCCAGCGCCTGGACCAGATCGTCGAGCTCCTTGTTGCCCCGCAGCTTGTCGGCGCTGGCGCTTGCCACATTGAGGATTTTCCCGCGCAGCGGCAGCACGGCCTGGGTCTCGCGGTTGCGCGCCTGCTTGGCTGAACCGCCCGCCGAATCGCCCTCGACCAGGAAGATCTCGGTGCCGTCCGCCGCCTCCCGCGCGCAATCGGCGAGCTTGCCCGGCAGCCGGGTCTTGCGCGCCGCACGCTTGCGCGCCACCTCTCGGTCCTTCCTGCGCCTGAGCCGCTCCTCGGCGCGCTCGACGACGCGCTCTAGCAGCAGGTTGGCGGCGGTGGGATCGGCCGAGAGCCAGTGGTCGAAGTGATCGCCGAGGGCGTTCTCCACCAGGCGGCCGGCTTCGGGCGAGGCCAGGCGCTCCTTGGTCTGCCCCTGAAACTGCGGGTCGCGCAGAAACACCGAGAGCAGCGCGCAAGCGCCGCCCGTCACGTCGTCGGCGGTGAGCTGGGCCGCGCGCTTGTTGCCGACGAGCGCGCCGTAGGCCTTCAGCCCGCGCACGAGGGCGGCACGCATCCCCGCCTCGTGGCTGCCGCCCTGACTGGTCGGCACCGTGTTGCAGTGAGAGGCGACGAAGCCGTCCTCATCCTCCGGCCAGGCCAGCGCCCACTCGATGCGCCCAGAATCGCCGTTGAGCGCGCCCTGACCCGCGAAGGGCGCGGGCGTCAGCGTGTGGCGCTTGCCGAGGGTGGCGTTCAGATAGTCGACCAAGCCGCCCGGATAGTGCAGGACCGCCGTCTCCGGCACCGTGCCGGCATCGGCGAGCAGCGCCGCATCGCACGACCAGCGAATCTCGACCCCGCGGTAGAGGTAGGCGCGGGTCCGCGCCATCTCGAAGAGCGGCCCCGGTCCGAAGCGGACGCCGTCCCCAAAAATCTCGGGGTCGGGGTGGAAGCGCACCAGCGTGCCGCGCCGGTTGGTGACGGGGCCCGCGTCCTCCAGCGGGCCGGCGGGCGTGCCCCTGGCGTAGGACTGCCGCCACAGCCGCTTGTCCCGCGCGACCTCCACCGTCAGCCGCTCCGAGAGCGCGTTGACCACCGAGAGGCCGACCCCGTGCAAGCCGCCCGAGGTCGCGTACACCTTGTCGCCGAACTTGCCGCCCGAATGCAGCGTGGTGAGGATCACCTGCAGCGCCGAGACGTTCTCGTATTTGGGGTGCGGGTCGACGGGGATGCCCCGGCCATTGTCCTTGACCGAGGCCGAGCCGTCGCCGTGGAGCGCGATCTCGATCCGGCTCGCGTGGCCGGCGATCGCCTCGTCCATCGCGTTGTCGATGAGCTCGGCGAGCAGGTGGTGCAGCGCCCGCTGATCGGTGCCGCCGACGTACATGCCGGGCCGGCGGCGCACCGGCTCCAGCCCCTCCAGAATCTCGATGTCGTGTGCGGTGTAGTCGCCGTTGGCGGATGGCGCGGGCTGGGCTGCGGGCGCCTTTGCCTTGGGCCGCCGGCCGGGCGCACGCGGCGCCTTCCGCGCGGCCTTGCGCGCAGGCTTGCGCTTCTTGGCGGGGGCGCTCTCATCGAGCCCTGCGAAGAGATCGAGGTTATCGGCCATGGGGCTCAATCGGGTCTGGGATCGAATTGAAGCGCCGACGCCCAATATAGGGAGAGGTGCGGCGGCTGCCAACGCCCCTTCGACATGTGGTAGGTTTCGGGTGCGTGCCTACAATAGCTAGGGGCAACCCGTGACCGACGCCGGCTCCCCTCACTCGCCGCCTTCCCCGAGTCCCTCCTTCGTCTCGGCCAGCACCTGATCCACCACGCGGTGCAGGGCCTCCGCCTCGCTGTCGCCCTCAAGGCGGCGCAGGCGGTACAGATCGATCTGGCGGTCGGCGCCGGTCCCGTCTCTCACGATGGTGAGCGCGCGGCGGACCTCCGCCTCGCAGCCGAGCGCGCGGGCGTCGTCTACAAGCGTCTCCACCAGCGCCGCCGCGTAGTCGTCGATGTCGATCCGTCCGCTGCCGGAGGCCCGGTCGCCGAAGAAGGCGAGCACGCCGTAGCGCTGGGCGATCCAACGATCCTGGGATATGAGCTCGGTGTGCGGCTCGGGCGGCAGTGCGCCGTCACGGTCGTGCCGCAGGAGCCAGCGGATGAGGCAGGCGTAGAGCGCCGCGATGCTCACCGCGTCCTCCAGGCGCGTGCACACGTCGCAGATGCGCAGCTCGATGGTGGGGAACGCGCTGGCCGGGCGAATGTCCCACCAGAGCTCCCTGGCGTCGCCGATGTAGTCCATGCGCAGATACTCGGCGACGAGCCGCTCGTACTCGGCCCGGGAGTGCAGCGGGCTGGGCAGGCCGGTGCGCGGCAGGGCGCCCATCACGGTCAGGCGGAAGGACCTGAAGCCGGTGTCGTGCCCGCTGTTGAACGGCGAGGAGGTGGAGAGAGCATGGAGAAACGGCAGGTAGCGCCTGAGTGCGGTCATGACCCGGATGCGCGAGTCGTCGTTGCCGAAGCCCGCGTGAATGTGCATGCCGCCGACGAGGGTGCGACGCACGCTCTCCTGATACGTGGAGGCGAAGCGCCTGTAACGCTCGCCGGGCGTGGGCGCCTGCTCCCGCCATGACGCGAAGGGATGGGTGGAGGCGGCCATCACCCGGGCGCCGTGCGCCTCCGCCGCGTCGATGACGAGACGCCGGGTCTCGCTCAGCGCCTCGCGCACCTCGGCCACCGAGCCGCACACCCGCGTGTTGGTTTCGATCTGGGAGCGTAGGAACTCGTGAACCACCTTGTGCGGCCCGCCGGCCCGCTCGCACGCCTCGAAGATGCCCTCGTCCGGATCGGCGTCGAGGTCGCGAGACTCGGGATCGACGAGAAAGAACTCCTCCTCGACCCCGAGGGTGATGGCAAGGTCTTGAGTTTCCGGGGATTCGGTCATGCTCCTCTCCCGGCGGCCGCGCGGCCCCAAATCGTCCGTGGCTGCGACAGCCCCTTCCGGCGACACGATTCGCTGGTCATGATTCTACGAGTGGTATGGGTGAATTTGAAAGTGGACGAGTCAGGCGCGTCCAATAGTTCGCGCCATTTGTGCCAAGACTTAATCTTCTTATGAACGCGCGGGAACGGAGGCTTTTCGGCGCAAAAAATCCGTCCACTAAAGCTTGTCGAATTCGTCGTAGCTCATCGAATCTGCACGCGCGTTGCCGTCGTCTGCGCTCTGCAACGAGAGAGTCCAAACCACGGCGCGATGGCCGTAGTCAATTCGGTTCGGGAATCTTCGGGCAGCACCGCGTTGAGAGAATGAATCGCAGCCACGGCTGAAATTGGAGCCTGTCGCGAAGACGATTTCATAGGAACCGGTCGGTAATCCGATCACCGAGGCCGTTTGCTTCGCCGCGACAAACAGGGAAACCACCGCGTTATCCTGTTCGCGAACCAGCTTCACGTAGGCGTTGTCTTCCAGTCCGTTCTCGACCGTAAACGAGCTGATCGTGTGAAGATCAATGTCCCTCCTCAAGACATCGTTGTGGGTTGCGCGATCGCCTGCGCGCTGCTCGCAGTAGGCGAAGCGACCGTCGATCCCGGCACCCTGGCCCAGGAGACCGCCCAGAACCCATCCGGCACCCGGCGCCTGTCCCGGCGCGGCGGCGGGCCACTCGACCTCGTGCCAGGGTCCCTGCTCCCGGCCGGTTGCAACGAGGTCGCCCCATTGCGAAACGCGGCCGAGTTCCTCGGCGGCATGTTCCGGTGCCGCAAGCACGCGGGCGACATGCTCCTTGACGTGAACGCGTCTGTTCTCCCGCTCGACGCGGGCCTCCGTGACCCGCGCGGCGCCCTGCTCTCTGAGAGAGAGACTCTTGGCAGGTGTCAACTCCTCTTCGATCGCGGACTTGTCCGCCTCGCTAAATTTCTTCTTTGAGCATTGCTCCTGATAGGCTCTGGACCGCACATTATAGTTTTCGACTTCCCACACTAAACCCGCATTCAGCTCTTCGATTTCTCCGTCCAGTCTGGCGGACTCGAAGATGCACCAGCGAAGCTCGCTTTGCGTCAACTGTTCGTCGGCGTCCGGAATCATCTCGACGGATTCGGCATCGACTTCGGTGGTACTGGCGAGCGAAAAAGTCGCGCCGACCATTGCCAAAGCCAAGGCGCCTACGATTGTTGACCATCCAACGATTTTGCGAGAGATTGGGGTCGCCACCATGAGTTCCGCCCTCACACGATGAGAGTGGAGAACGATCTTGAATGACAGCGCAATAGAGCGAAGAGAGTGGAGTCGCTTCGCTTTTCCATCAATCCATTATAGCCGAGCTTAGTCATCCGGTCGAATCGCCGTGCGCGGTGCGTAAGTCGTTGGCGCAGCGTCCGTAATTCAGGCGATGGACGGGCCCACCCATGCCATCGCGCCCACGCCGCCGCGCGGGTGGGGTCGCGAACCCCGCAATGGGCTAGTATGGGCGGAGACACCACCGCAGAGAGGGACCGTTGCTGCACCAGACCGAACTCCGCCTCGCCGCCGAAGCGCTCGACCGGATCGACCGACGCGCCTTGCCCGAGGCCGAGACTTCCATGGCCGTGGACGGCAGGCGCTACACCTGCCGGGCGGCGCTCGCGGACGAGATCGAGAAGATCTTCCGCGGCCACCCGCTGCCGGTCGCCTTCGGCTGTGAGGTGGCCGAGCCCGGCGACTACCTCACGCTCGACATCGCCGGCGTCCCGGTCATGCTCATTCGCGACGATGAGGGCACGGTACGCGGGCTGCTGAACACCTGCCGGCACCGCGGCGCCCGCCTGCTCGACGGCGCGGGTCAAGTGAGTAAGAACTTCGTCTGCCCCTACCACAACTGGACCTACGACCGCTGCGGCGTGCTCACGGCGCAGCCGGGGGCCGAGTACTTCCCCGATGTCGCCGTCGGCGAGACCGGACTGGTGCGCTTCCCCACGGAGGAGCGCCACGGCTTCGTCTGGCTGCTGCTGGACCCCGCCGGCACGCTCGACCTCGACGAAGCTCTCGGCGATTTCGGTGCCGAGCTTGCGGCCTTCGGGCTGGCCGACTACCGCCACCGCGGCAGTCACGTCTGGACCAAGCGGATGAACTGGAAGCTCGGGGTCGATACCTTCCTCGAGTACTACCACGTGCCCATCCTGCACCGCGCCTCCATCGGCAAGACGCTGTTCGGCACGGTCTTCCTCTACGAGGCCTGCGGCCGGCACGCCCGGCTGGTGGCGCCCCGCCGCAGCATCATGGACCAACGCGGCGACGACCCGGAGACCTGGCGCGTGGTGCCGCACGCGACCATCGTCTATCGCCTCTTCCCCAATGCGGTGTTCATCAGCCAGGGGCCGCACGTCGAGCTGGCGCGCTTCTTCCCCGACCCCGAACGGCCCGACACGACGATGTGCCGCTTCAGCTTCGCCTCGCCCGCCGACGACCGTTCCAATCGCGACTGGGAGGAGATGATGCGGCTCGCTTTGGGTGTGCTGGACAACGAGGACTTCGCCGTGATGGAGGGGGTGCAGGCGAACCTCGCCGCCGGCATCCAGCGCGAGATCGTGTTCGGACGGAACGAGATCGGACTGCACAATTTCCATCAGGAGCGTGACGCCGCGCTCGCCGGCTGAGCGGGCGCTTGGAGCAGGAACATGGGCAAGACCTATCTCTTCACTGTCGGCCCCTCGACCCCGCCGGCCATGACCATCGACCCCGGCACGGAGATCGAGGTGACAGTGGACGGCGCCTTCGACGACATCGAGGACATCACCGAGGTGCCGACGCCGTTCACCCCGGCCTCTGAAGGGCATCCGTTGGCGCCGGTGACCGGGCCGATCGCCGTGCGCGGCGCGCGGCCGGGCGATTCGGTGGCGATCGACCTGCTCTCGATCGAGCCCTTCGGCGAGGGCGCCAACGCGGTGCTCCGCGATTTCGGCGTGCTCAAGGAGGAGTTCGAGGAGCCCGCCATCGTCGCCTGCCCGATCCGCGACGGTCAGGCCTGGTTCGGCGACCGGGTTGCGATCCCGCTCGCGCCCAACCTCGGCACGCTGTCGACCATGCCGCCCGAGGGCTACCGCCCCTCCCATGCGGGACCCTACGGCGGCGACTTCGACCAGCGCGACGTCGGCGTCGGCGCGCGGGTCCACCTGCCGGTCATGGTCGACGACGCGCTCATTTTCATGGCCGACCCGCATGCTGCGATCAGCGACGGCATCATCAGCGGCACCGGAGTCGAATGCTCGGCGCGGGTGCGAGCGCGCATCGACCTGAACAAGGCGAGCCCGGTGGAGCGGCCGATCTTCGAACACAACGGCACGGTGCAGATCGTGGGCTACGGCCCCTCGGTGGAAGCTGCGACCGAGGACGCGTCGGACGCTGCCGTCGGCCTAGTCGCGCGCTGGACCGGGCTCTCGCGGCGCGAGGCCTACATGCTGCTCGGTATCGTGGGCGAGCTCCGCATCGGCACCTCGCCCCGGCCGACCATGGCGGCACGGCTGATCGTGGACAAAGGGGTGCTCGCGTCCGCCGGCTGGGACGGAGCGATCGTGCCGGCGGCCTGACGACCGAAGTCGTAACGGTGCCAAGCCGTCTGAGGCGGATTGTCGCAGAAGCGGCAAATTGGTTTTCTATGCGGCCTATTCCGGCCTATTCCGGCCCAAAGTGGCCCAAGGTGGCTCAAAGTGGATTAAAACCAGTGGTCCATGGTGGACCAAAGCGGCGGCCGGCTTCCGTTGCGACGCCGACGACGGTGCGAGCCCTTTTTTCCCCCTTCCGCTTGTCAGGGTCCACTCGCTCACGCGCCGAATGATCTTGTCCCCGCATGGCGCGATGTTGGCGCGCCCCCCGCGCCCTGTACATCGCACCATGGTCCGGGGCCTCGGACGGGGAGAGGTTTAGGGCGTGTCCGTCTTTGGCGGACACGCGATAGGCCGCGACTGCGGCCCGCCGCTCCTGCGGCGCGCCCGCGCAGGCGCCGGCCGCAGACCGGCTGCCGTGAGCGACAAAAGGCCTGAGCGTTTCCGGTCGCTATCGAGAGTGACGTACTGGGCCTAGTCAACCTCCCCAGCGGCCTACGCCCGGCTTCGGCATCAGTTCGGCCGTCGCCTGCAGGTCCAATGCGTCGCGCCGTCCATCCCAGAGCTGCTGCCCGCCTTCGTTGCAGTGCGTTGTCGCGATCACGATCCACACCCAAGGCGGGAATTCGGTCGACATAATCCTATAGCGAGAGAGACGGGGCGATCGGCGCCGGCGAGCTCACATACGAATTAGACCTCGACAAGTTGAGCGCCAGCATCTTCGCCAGCGCATCGTCATCCGAAACAATGGAGATGGTTCCAAGCGCTGCCGCACCTGCTGGTGATCTTCTCCGTCGGTACGCCAGACAGATTCAACGTGAGATGCGGCCGGACAACGACGTGCCGGCGGGGGCGTTCAGGGAGGGCCGTCGCGGTATCCGTAAGGAGCGGTCTCCGCCTCGCACTCCTGCCAGGTGCCGATGGTGGCGTTGGTGTCGAGGCTCTCCAGGCACACCGCCGCCACGGAGACGGCGAGCTCGAGGCCGCGTGGCACCGGCCATCCTTCGTGCAGGCCGTAGACGAGCCCGGCCGCGAAGGCGTCGCCTGCGCCTACCGCGCTCACGATGCGCGAATCCGGCCAGCGCACGGCCGCCTGCGCGTGAAGGGCATCCTCCGCATCGACCGCGACCGCGCCCTCGGGGAAGTGGATGGCTGCCACCTGCCGGACCCCCATCTCGCGGAGCCGCCGGCACGCCCGTCCCGCCGCCTCCCAGTCGAGGACCCCCTCGGGGCGAATCTCGATCTCCGTCACCGCCTCGCCCTCGAGGTCGTTGATGACGATGCTGTCGAGGAGGGGAAGGCACGGCCGCACGATGGGGCGCAGGATGTCGCCCTCCAGGCTCGCCATCTCCATGTTCGTGCGAAAGCCAAGCGCGCGGGCGCGCGCAAGGACCCGTGTCCAGCCGTTTCCGCCGTCCGGATGCGGCCGGTCCAGGCGCGGGTGAAGCCCGGGGGCGCCCACGTGGAAGATTCGGGCTCGCGAAGCGCCGGGATCGGCGTGAGTCTCGTCCAGCAGGTCGGCCGTCCCGCGGAAAAAGAAGAAGGTCCGACGCCCGGTCGCCTGCGACGCCATGACCTCGACGTATACCTGCGGCGCCTCGCGGGTGAGGGTCATCCCGTCCGGCGAGATGCCGTGTCGAGCGAGCGCGTCGAGGACCACCTTGCCGTTCTCGTCGTCGCCGAGCAGGCCGTGGCACTCGACGCGCATGTCCGGGTCGAGCCGGTGCAGGTTCGCCGCGATGTTGTAGCCCGGCCCGCCGGGCGCGAGATGGCGGCGGCTGATATAAGTCATCCGGTCCTCGGGCGGGTAGTCCTCGATGGCGAGGTTGTGGTCGGTGATGAACGACCCGAAGGTCAATACGCCGCTTCTTGGTTCCGCCATCCGTCGTGGCTCCGCCCTGCTTCCGGCCGCTTCCGGTCGTCTCGTTCCGCTCAAGCCCTGGGCAGGAGGGCCGGCTCGGTGATCCGGAGGTCCTCGTCCAGGGAGCGGGCTGGCACGAGGCCGGCCGCCCGGATCGCGGCGTGATATTCCTGGACGGCCTCCTCCGGCGTGAGCTCCCCGTCGACCACCCGCCGCATGTGGCGGATCATCTCAAGCGGAGACTCCGCGAGCTTGATCTTGCGGCCGAAGAGGGCCACCCGGGCGCCGTCCCGTTGGGCATCCGCGAGGAGTTGAAAGGTGTCGCGGTTGGCCCCCGCCGCCCCGCCGAGGATTCCCACGACCAGCTCGGGGTCGTACGAGCAGAGCTCGCCCATTGCGCGCGGGCCGTTGTAGGCGATCTTGAGGAAGAGGGGCCGCTCCGCTCGCGTCAGCCCCGCGAGGCAGCGGATGATGCAGTCCCCGACGTAGGCGCCGATCTCCTCGAGCGAGGCGAGGCCTGCGTCGACGTTGGGGTTGAACACCTCCAGGAAGTAGCGCATGCCGCTCCGCTCCGCGTCCTCGCGGAAGTCGGCGAACGCCTCGAGACTCCGCAGGTCGTCGTCCACGCGGTTGTTGAAGGTGATCGAGTAGAGACAAAGGTCGCACCCGAGCTCGCGCGCGCGGGTGAGCGAAGCGGTGCGGAACGGCCGCGACGGCTCGGATGCGTAGGCGCCGCCCCGCACGCCCCAAATGTCCGTCGTGTCGTTGGCGCGAATGGCCGGCGTGACCTGGGAGCCCTCGAATATTCCGCTTCCAAGCCGCTCCAGAGTGGAAGACGAGACGAGCATCACGTCGACGATTCCCTGACGGGTGATCGCCCGGATCTCGTCGAGGTATCCGTCGAGCGGCCGGAACGCGTCGAGCGGCCGCCCGTCCGCGCCGCGCTCAGGGCCGGGGGCGGGCCGCCCGCCACCCATGTCGGCGTCCTTGGCGTCCGCGATGATGAAGTCGGTCCTCGCGCCGCTTCCCCGCAGGATCGCGCCGAGCTTTCGATCAAGTGTCTTCATGCAGGTAGTCCCCAAGGGTCGTGTCGTCAGCCTCGTTCCGCGTCGCATCGACGGGCCGGATTCTCCGGATTCGCAAATCCCGGCGCAACCGAGCCGAAGCGCGCGATCGCGGAAGCGGCCTCTAGGCTTGCCTTGCAGCCGCCGGGAGTGACAGGATTCCGGGGCGCCAGCAGGAAGGAGCCCTGCCATACTCTCGCGCCGTCGCTTTCTGGCAACCGCGGCAGCAGCGGCGCTGCTGCCCTCGGCGGCCCGCGCCGCCGACGCGCCGCTGCCGATCTTCGACGCCCACATCCATTTCAGCCACGACGCGGCCGAGCGGTTTTCCGCTGGCGAAGCCGTCGCCATTCTGCAGAAGGCTGGGCTGAAGCGGGCGCTGGTTTCGAGCTCGGGCGACGCCGGCACCCGCGCGCTCTACGCCGCCGCGCCGGACCTTGTCCTGCCCAGCCTGCGCCCTTACCGCCGGCGCGGCGAGATCAACAGTTGGGTCGACGATCCGTCGGTGATCGACTTCCTCGAGGACCGTCTGGAGCGCTTCAAGTGGGTCGCAGTCGGCGAGTTCCACCTCTTCGCCGCGCAAACCGACAAGGCCGTGCCGCGGCGCATGATCGAGCTGGCGCGGCAGCACAATCTTCTCCTGCACGCCCATTCGGACGCCGGCGCCGTCGACGAAATCTTCGCCCAATGGCCGGAGGCGCGGGTGCTGTGGGCCCATGCCGGCTTCGTCGGTCCGGATACCGTCGGCCCGATGCTCGGGAAGCACGCGAATCTGTGGACCGACCTGGCCTTCCGCAGCGAACACGCCCGTGACGGCTTGGTCGATGACGACTGGCGCAGCCTGTTCGCCGCCTTCCCGGACCGCGTCATGGTCGGCACCGACACCTTCACGCCGGAGCGCTGGCACTACGTCGTCCAGCACGCGGAATGGACCAGGGAATGGCTGGGCGACCTGCCGCCCGACCTCGCCGAAAACATCGCATGGCGCAACGGCGAGACGATGATCCGGCCCCACCTGGCAAACCTCCGAAAATAACCGTGGCCCGGTGGCGCCTCAGCGGATTGGCGCTGGCGGTTGCGCTTGCGCTCGTCCTCGCGGCCGGCCAGGCGGCGGCCTGCGACCGTCCCGAAGGCTGGACCGGCGGCGCGAAAATCGCCGGCGAGCAATGGACGGCATGGTGGCGATCGGAACCCGCCCCCATCCCGGTCGGCGCGCATTTCTCCATCCGCTTCCATCTGTGCGGGCCGCCGGTCGACCGCGTCAAGGTGCGCGGCTGGATGCCGGACCACCGGCACGGCATGAACTACCGGCCCGCGGTGACACTGAACGGCCTGTCCGGAGCGGCCGAAGGCCTGATGTTTCACATGCCGGGGCGCTGGCAGCTAATTCTGGATGTGCGCGGGGCGGCGGGCCGGGAGACGCTGACAGCGGAGGCGGTGCTGGAGTGACACGCTGGCGTTTCGGTGCGCGCGTCGCCGCGGGGCTGTCAGGCTTCACAATAGCAATCTGCACACTTTCGGGTATCGCTGCGCCGGCGCCGGCCGTCGACTTCACTGCCGAGGAGGAACGCCGGATCCTGCGCCACGGGCCGTGGCCGCCGGCCTCGCAGCCCGATCCGAGCAACCGGGTCTCCGGCAAACCGGCCGCTATCGCTTTCGGCCGGTCGCTGTTCTTCGATCCGCGCCTGTCGTCCTCGGGCACGGTCTCCTGCGCGACCTGCCACCAGCCGGACCGGGCCTGGACCGACGGCCTACCGCGCAGCCGCGGGCACCAGACCGTCGACCGCAACGCGCCCAGCCTGTTCAACCTGCGCTTCAACCGCTGGTTCGGCTGGGACGGCGCGCAGGACTCGCTGTGGGCGCAAAACCTGCGGCCCCTGCTCGACAGCCGTGAAATGGGTGTCGGCCCCGGCGGCGCGGCGCGGCTGGTCCGCTCCGACCGGCAGCTTTCCTGCGGCTATCGGCGCGCTTTCGGCGAAGCGCCCGGCGCTGACGACGAACGGGTTTTCGTCGATCTCGGCAAGGCGCTGGCGGCGTTCCTCGAGACCCCGGTCACCGGCCGCACGCCGTTCGACGATTTCCGCGACGCCCTGGCCCACGACGATACGGCCGGCCGGGCCCGCTATCCCGCCGCCGCCAAGCGCGGCCTGCGCCTCTTCATCGGCCAGGGCAACTGCGCCTTCTGCCATTTCGGCCCGGCCTTCACCAACGGCGAGTTCGCCGATGCCGGCGTGCCGCATTTCGTCGAACCCGGCCGGGTCGATTCCGGCCGGCACGGCGGCATCCGCAAACTGCGTGAGAGCCCCTACACCCTGCTGGGCCGCTTCAACGACGATGCACACCGCTCCACCGCCGCCAAGACCCGTTATGTCGACCTGCGCCAAAGCAACTTCGGCGAGTTCCGGGTGCCGGGCCTGCGCAACGTGGCGCTCACCGCGCCCTACATGCATGCCGGCAGCCTCGCGACGCTCGCCGACGTCGCCCACCACTATTCGACGCTCGACGAGGAACGGCTGCACGCCGGAGGCGAGCGGATCCTGCGCCGCCTGGACCTGAGCGCGCGCGAACAAGCCGACCTCGTCACCTTTCTCGAAACGCTGACGGAAAAGCAGCCGGCCAACGAATTCGTCAAGAACGCCGGCAACGCCTTGTGCCGATAGGGTCGCGTTGCCGCCCATGCTCGGTTGCATGGAACAGAGACGTTCATGCTGGGCGAGCGATAGAGGCCTCAATCCCCCGCGAACGCGATCAATCGCCCACAGACAAGTGCTCCAAGCCAGCACACCGTCGAGAGGATGGCGTGACCGACCAGGCGGGCGCGCGGGGCGTCCTTGAGCAGGAACCCGTGGGACCAACACAGAGCGAGCGTCGACAGGACCCCGACCGCGATGAAGATCAACTTGATCTGCAGGAATTCGACGCCACTGTATTCCTGCGCCCGGACCGAGAACAGCAGCGGCCCCGTGACCAGGGCAAGGGCGAGCCCGCCCGCGGCGACGGGCGCGAGCACCCGCACCACCGCTTCGCGGGAGATGCCGCGCCACACGCCAAGAAGCCGCAGATTGAGCGGGAGGACGGACCCGATCAGCAAGGCGATTGCGAAGATGTGTGTGGCGTTGAGGGCAGCATAGCCCCAGCGGGAACTCCGCAGAGTTTGCGCCAGGGCCGTTCCCTCCAGCGCCGCGAACAGGGCCTCCAAGGTCTCAGTCGCGCTCGGAGTAAAGGACGTACTCCCGTTTGCCCAGGAACAGCCGTTCCACCTTGACCAGTTTTTCCGATAGATCGGCGGTCGGCTCGCCGATCACCCGGATCTCGACCCCTTCGGCCAGATCGCCGTCCTTGAGGCCGGCGCGCTCATTGCGCCAAGGCTGGCCGACCTCGGCCGTCCACTCCTCGCCCTCCACGTCGATCTTCAGGATGCCGTGTGGATTTCCCAGGCGGACGGACTTGATGATGCCCGTCAGATCGATGTTACCGCCGGTCGTCCACGACCAGCCGTGATGGGCCAGAGCCCCGACTGTCGGAGCCGTGAGTCCCAGTGCCAAGACCGTGATGATCAAGAGCCTCTTCATCGTGCTCCTCCGATGCCTCAAGCGTTCCCGGAAAGGTTGCGTCATTCGGCCGTACGTTTCAGCCGACACTTCCCTGACAACATTCAAGTTCATGACGATCATACCCTTGGAGAACAGATGACCGTACGGTTTAGCGAGGCATTTGCTTGGGTGAGTATCATGCCGCCGCCCGGCGCGGTCTGCGCCTCTTTGTGAGCCGGGTCTGTGCAACGTGGCGCTCACCGCGCACGCCGATGATCACAAGCGTTGGCGCCGGATTGTCGCAAACCATGCCGGAGGCGCCTCTACCGAGGCAACTCATCAAGGCGTCCGCCGATAGGCGTCCCGTCGGTGCGCGATGCGAACCACCAGAATGACGAGCTCATCGTCCCGGATTTCGTACACCACGCGGTAGTCCCCAACCCGGAGCCGCCGCAAGCCCCGCATGTCGCCTTTCAGCGCGGCACCGAGATGAGGGGTTTGGGCCAGCCGGTCGATGGCCGCAACGATCCGCCCCCGATCCGGCTTCGCCACACGCCTCAACTCTTTGGCGGCGCTCTCCTTAATCCGTATGGAGAAGCTCACGCCGGACCTTGTCCCAATCCAACACCGGATCGCTCGGATCGCGGAGCCGGTCGATTGCGACGGAGAGATCGTCGAAGTCCTCGAGATAGTGCTCGACGGCGAGGCGGATGACGTCCGCGCGGCTGCGCCTGAGCTGTTGCGCGGCCGTGTCCAGCGCTTCGACCACCGGGTCGGGTAAGCGCGCGGTTACCTGTTGGGGCATGGCGGTTCCAACGTGGAAATTGGAGTGAATGAGATTACTTTACATCACTCCAATTTCGGGGGTCAATCGGGTCTGGAAGCCAGACGAGCAGGCAGACGGAACCTCGCCGACCCTGCCTCGGCAAGCCCGCCGCCCGCGGTCAGATCAGCGTGCGCACGTAGCGGTCCTGCACGTCGTCGCACCAGTTGCCGACGTTCCAGCGCCCGTAGGCGCCCATGCCGCCCCTGGGGTCGTCCCCGTAGTAGACCGGGACGTGGATCAGGCTGAGGCCGTCGTAGTCGAACGCTTCTTCGAGCGCCGCTTCCAGGGAGGACGGATCGAACCCGCCCGATAGCGCCTTCACGCCCGGCACCGCTGCCGCCATCTGCACGTAGTCCACCGGCACGGAGTCCGAGGTGCGGAAATCCGCTCCGTACTGCGCCTGCTGCAACCCGCTGATCGCGCCCATGCGGCGGTTGTCGAACAGGGCGATGGCGCCGCGCACGCCGTGCTCCACGCCGTCGATCAACACTTGCGGGTTCATGGTGAACGACCCGTCGCCGGTGAAGGCGACGCCGTAGCGCCCGTTCTCGGCCAGCGCACCGGCGAGCAGGGCCGACACCGAGAACCCCATGTAGGACGCGCCGGCCTCGGTGAAGGTCTCGTAGGGCTCGTCGTCCTCGACGATCTGGAAACCGTTGGCCTGCACGTCGCCGGCGTCGAAGAACTTGATGGCGGCGCGCGCCTTGCAGAATGCCGCAGTCACCGCGATCGCCTGGGGCTGGGTCAGCACCTCCCGCTGCCAGACCGCGTCGACGGGTTGAGCGGCATCGAGCTGCGCGGTCCTGAAAGCTCGCCACTCGGCCTTCTTCGCGGCGCAGGCGTCGAGCCATTCCCGTTTGCGCGCGGGTGCCTCGGGATGATCGCGGCGCAGCGCATCGTTCAGGCGCTCCAACACCGCGCCTGCATCGCCGCATAGCGCAGAGGTGCGGTTGTAGTGCTGGACGTCCTCCGGATCGGCGTTGATGTTGACGACGTGGCGGACCTTCGGCCATCCCGTCCCCGAGCAGTCGCTCTGGCACACCGCCCGGCTGCCGATGACCACCAGAAGGTCCGCCTCCTCCATCGCGAAGTTGCCGCTGATGCTCCCCTTGGAGCCGCCGACGTGCAGGTTCTGCGGGTGGTCGTCGGGAAGCACCCCGGTCGAGCCGGGGCTGAGCACCACCGCCGCGCCCGTCAGCTCCGCGAACTCCCGGATTTCGCGGGCGAAGGGCCGCGCCCCGCCGCCCGCCTTGACAGCGACGCGCCGGGCGCCGGCGACGAGCGCTACGGCTTGCGTGTAGGCGTCCTCGTCGGCGGGTGCGGCAGGGGAGAATGCGGGCGCCGCCGGCAGGGTATCCAGCCGGATCAGGGTCTCCGCAGGCTGGGTGTTGAGGGGCAGGTTGAGATAAAACGGACCGGCCTTCCACGGGTGGAACACCGTCATCGCGCCCCGGCGCAGCGCCGCCCGCAGCCCGCCGGGGCTGTGCAGGGTCCAGGACTCGCCCATCAGCGCGGTCATCTGCCCGAAAAGCCCCTGCGCCGGCTTCGGCACCTGCTGCATGTTGTAGCCTTCGCCGTGTGTGGTCTCATCGCCGTAGAGGTGATAGACGCCGACGCCGTTGGAGGCCGCCGCCAGCGATCCGGCCATCGCCTGCATCGCCCCCGGCCCGATGGAGGTGACGACGGCGGAGGGCTCTCCGTAGACCCAGCGAAGCGCCGTGGCGGCGTGGGCCATCGCGACCTCGTTGCGGAATTGCCAGCACCGGACCAGGCCGTGGTCCTGGTAGACCCGCAGCACCTCGCCCACCGCGGTGGAACCGTGCCCGAAGATCGCGAGATATTTGGTCACACCCTGACGCATCAGGCCCAGCACCAGCGCCTCGGCGAGGGGGAGGGCGACCGGCTCGCCGAGCCGGCTTGCATCGATGGCCGCATTCAGGCCGCCGGCAGCGGCGAGCCAGGCCGCTCTCTCGTCCATCGAGGGCGGCAGCGGTCCCGGCGTGCCAGTGGCGTTCGTCATGCGCTCGTTCCTCCCTCGGCAGCGACCGGCACCGGCTTGCCCAGCCGGGCGGATTCCAGAGCGGCGAGCGCGAAGCGCAGCACCTGTCGGCCCTCGCGCGCGGTCAACACCGGCCGCCCGCCTTGCGACAGGACTTCCAGAAAGTGGCGTGTTGAGAGTACGAAGCTCTGCTCCCAGCCGGTCGCCACGTCGCGGAACTCGGTGAGGGTGCCGTCCCGATAGAGCGCGACCGGCGGCGTGTCGCCCAGGCGCCCGTGGCCGCCGTTCACCCAGATCACCCCCTTGCTGCCGGTGATCTCCACGCGGTCGTCCTGGGCATAGTGCCGGGTTGCGATCTCGAGCTCCGGCGAATGGACGATCTCCAGGTTGCCGATGCGGTTGCCGGGAAAGCGGAACGACACGATCGAGGGCGCGTCCAGCCGCTCCCGGTGGTCCGCCGTCTCGGTCTCTCCGATGAAGGCGTGGACCTCCTCCGGCTCGCCCATGAAGTGCCAGGCGAGGGCGAACTTGTGGTGGCCGTCGTCGAACACCAGAGGCCCGCCGCCGGCGTGCTCGGGCCGTTGCCGCCAGGCGATAGCGCTTGCCGGCACGTCCCAGGCGGTCTTGCTCCGTCCCGGATTGCTCTTGATGCGGATGGAGAGCGGCGGGCCGATCGCGTCGTCCGCGATCAGCTCCCGCGCCCGCACGACCGGGGGGTAGAACAGGAAATTCTCGAACACCTTGAACGGTCGGTCCGCGGCGTCCGCGGCGGCGACCAGGCGGTCGGCCCCTTCCAGCGAGATGCACATCGGCTTCTGAAGCGAGACGATCTTGCCGGCGTCGACAGCCTTCAGCGCCGCTTCCAGATGCAGGTGATGGGGGAGCAGGATCTCGACGAGATCCACGTCCGTGCGGGCGAGCAAGGCGTCGATGTCGCCCTCGATGGCGACGTCGTCCAAGCCCCAGGACGACGCCCGCTCTGCCGCACGCGCCGCGTCCACGTCGCAGAGCGCCACGATCCGCGCCAGCGGGTTGGCCAGGTACTCGATGGCGTGCAGATCGGAGATGCGGCCCGTGCCCACGATGCCGACTCCGATGGGACCGGTCTGCATGTGTCGTCAGCTCCCGTTGCGGCGGCGGGTGGATGCGCCGGCCATGCGGAGGCATCCCGCGCGACCGATGCGCCGCGAACCTAGGCGGTATCCGCGCCGTCGTGCAACACATGCTGCCGATGTCTTGCTGACGGTTCGGTATGCTCGCATGCGATACCTCGGGATATTCGCCCCGTTCTCGTTGACACCGCGCGGAGCGATGCGGTTCACTTCCGGGTTGCTCTTACGCAACGCTGGCATGTCAACCGCACGGGGGAAGAACCATGATCACTCTCAACAGGCGCAGGCTGCTGGCCGCCGCGGCGGTCGTGCCGGCGCTGCTGCTCGGCGCGCCCGCCTTCGCGCAAGGCGGCGACGTCACGCTCACGCACTACTTCACCGGCGAGTTCGGACTCAAGATTTTCAACGAACAGGTCGCGAAGTTCGAAGCCGCCACGGACTACACGATCAAGAACAGCCCCATCGGCCACGAGGACTTCAAGACAGACATCCTGGTGCGCGCGGCCGGCGACAGCCTGCCGGACGTCTTCAGCTACTGGGCAGGCGCGCGGACGCAGTTCGTCGTCGATTCCGGAAGCCTCCATCCCATCGACGAGATGTGGGCCCGGGACGGCCTCGACAATGTGGTCGCGAAGTCGGTGGCAGACAGCGCCACCATGTACAACGGCCAACGCTACCTGGTGCCGTTCAACTACCACTACGCGGGCATGTTCTATAACACCCAGGTGCTCGCGGATGCCGGCGTCACCGAGATGCCGACGACCTGGGACGGCTTCCTCGCGCTCTGCGAGACGCTGAAGGGCAAGGGCGTGACGCCGATCGCGCTCGGCTCTAAGAACCGCTGGCCCGCCCAGTTCTGGTTCGACTATCTGCTGCTCGGCACCGCCGGCCCCGACTACCGCGCGAGCCTGATGAACGGCTCGGCCTCTTACGACGACGCCGAAGTCAAGGCCGCCATGGCGATGTGGAAGGACCTGGCGGACAAGGGCTACTTCGCGCCCAACGCCAACGCCGATTCGTGGACGGACGCGTCGGACAAGGTGGCCCGCGGCGATGCGGCGATGACCCTGATGGGCACCTGGATCACCGGCTACTGGAACGGACTGGGGCTCGAGCCCGGCACGGACTACGACTTCTTCCCGTTCCCGTCCATCGCTGACGGCGTTCCCACGTCGGTGGTCGGCCCGGTGGATGGCCTCGTCATCTCCAACGACGGGGAGAACCGCGCCGGCGCCGAGGCGTTCCTCAGCTTCATGATGTCGAACGCCGATGTGCAGGCGAGCTGGACCGGCGCATACGGGGCGCTCAGCGCCAACGTCAACGTCGATCCGGCGAACTACAACGTCGTCATGCAGCGGGTCTCCACCGTCGTGGCAGGCGCCGACAACTTCGCGTTCAACTACGACCTCGCGACGCCACCGCCGGTGGCGGAGGCCGGGCTCTCCATGTTCTCGCGCTTCATGGACGACCCGAGCCAGGTCGACGACATCCTCGCGCAGGTCGCCGCGGACGCAGCCCAAGCGTTCACGGAGTAGGCGCGATCTCGTGCGGGCGGGCCGCCGGGCGGCATTCACCCGGCAGCCTGCCCACTTCCCGCTATGAGCAGTGACCGATGGAACGGGAGAACCGTTTCTGGCGGGTAATCCTGCTGGCGCTGCCGCTTGCGGTGTTCGCGGCGTTCGTGATCTGGCCGCTCGCGAGCTCCTTCTACTACAGCTTCACCAACTGGAACGGCTTCAATCCCGACTACGACTACGTCGGCTTCGACAACTTCCTCAAGATCTACACCGACAAGCTGTTCTTCAACGCCGCAATCAACACGGCGTTCTGGATCGTCGCGGCGATCGTCGTGCCGACCGTGCTCGGGCTTGCGCTTGCGCTCCTGATCGACAGCCGCATTCCCGGCGGCTCGGTGTTCAAGTCGATCTTCTACCTGCCGATCTGCCTCTCCGCCGTGGTGGTCGGACAGATCTGGGTCTGGATCTACCAGCCGGACTGGGGGCTGCTGAACACCGTGGTGGAGGCGGTGAGCGGCGAGAACTTCAACTACGCCTGGCTGGCGAAGCCGGATAGCGCGCTGTGGTCGGTGATCCTCGCCTGGTCGTGGCAGCAGACCGGGCTCTCCATGGTGATCTTCCTCGCCGGGCTGACCACCATGCCCGAGGATCTGCTGGAGGTGTGCGAGATCGAGGGCGCGAAGGTCTTTCAGCGCATCCGCCTGGTGGTCATCCCTCTGCTCGCGCCTGCCACGGTGGTGGTGATCGCGCTCAACGTCATCAACTCGCTCAAGGGGTTCGACATTCTCTACACCATGACCGGCGGCGGGCCGTTCAACAGCTCCGACACGCTGGCCATGCACATGTACAACGAGTCCTTCAAGAAGTACCTGATGGGTTACGGCAGCGCCATCTCGGTGGTCCTATTCCTGATCGCGCTGACCATCATCCGCCTCTACTTCCGCCAGCTGCGCAAGGTCGACGAGCTCCATGGCTAGCCCGCCTTTCTCACCAGGGTCACGGCCTGCGTCGCGTCCAGGCGTTCGATCCACCAGGAGCGAGCCGAAAAGCGTATCGGGGAATACGGTTGAGGCCCGCGACGCCGTGGGCGGGCGCCTGGGCGCGACCCGAAGGGCGGCGCTGTCCGCCCGACAGAGTGCGTCACGGCGTTTGCCCGATGTCCCTGCATCGCGCTGCACGCCGTTCCTGCTCTGTCGGGCAGACAGCGTCGCGCAGACCATGACCCTGGTGAGAAATGCGGGCTAACGTGGCGCTCGCCCCGGTCCCGACCAGACGGTTCAACCCCTGGCCCGCGGTGATCTTCATCTCGCTCGGGGTTCTGGCGGTGCTCTTCCTGGCGCCCACCGCCGGCGTGCTGCTCTCCTCGATCAAGACCACCCGCGACATCGCGCTGGGCCAACTGTGGACGATCCCGTCCGAGCTGTTCTGGGGCAACTACGCCGAGGTGCTCGCCAATCCGGCCGTGCACCGCTACTTCGTCAACACGTTTATCGTCACCGCGCCTGCGACGGTGGCCTCGATCGCGCTGGGGTCGCTGGCCGGCTACGTGTTCGCCAAGCTGCCGTTCCGTGGCAGCAACCTGCTCTTCCTCGTCATCGTGTCGGGCATGTTCTTCCCGCCGCAGGTGATCCTGATCCCGCTGTTCCGACTCTTCAACGCCATGGATCTGATCGACACGCTGTACCCCATCGTCATCATCCACACCGCGATGGGCATCCCCATCTGCACGCTCTTGATGCGCAACTTCTTCGCCACCGTCCCGACCGCGCTGCGTGAGGCGGCCATCCTGGAAGGCGCGAACGAGTGGCAGGTGCTGACCCGGGTGGCGCTGCCGCTGAGCCTGCCGGCGCTGGCGGTGCTGGCGACGCTCCAGTTCACCTGGATCTGGAACGACTTCCTGTGGCCGCTCATCTTCACCCAGTCCGACGAGAAGCGGACCATCATGCTGGGGATCGTGAACCTGCAGGGGCAGTACTCGGTGGCCTGGGGGGTGCAGGGCTCGCTGTCGCTGATCGCGAGCCTGCCGACGCTCATCGTGTTCCTGTTCTTCCAGCGCTACTTCATCAAGGGGATGACCATGGGGGCGGTGAAGGGCTGACGATGGCGGAGCTCGCCCTGCATGGCGTCTCGAAGCGCTTCGGCTCGGTGCTCGCCGTCGACGGCGTCGATCTGGCGATCGCGCACGGCGAGTTCGTGGTCCTCGTCGGCCCCTCCGGGTGCGGCAAGACCACAACGCTGCGGATGATTTCGGGCCTGGAGAGCGTGAGCGCCGGGCGCATCCTGATCGGCGGGCAGGACGTGACCGACGTCGCGCCGGCGCGGCGCGGGGTGGCGATGGTGTTCCAGTCCTACGCCCTCTTCCCCCACATGACGGCGGCGCAGAACATCGGCTTCGGGCTCAGGCTCGCCAAGGTGCCCAAGGCCGAGATCGCCCGGCGCGTGTCCGAGGTTGCCGCGACGCTTCAGATCGAGGCGCTGCTCGGGCGCTACCCGCGCGAGCTCTCCGGCGGGCAGCGCCAGCGCGTGGCCATCGGGCGCTCCATCATCCGCGACCCGCAGGTCTTCCTGTTCGACGAGCCGCTCTCCAACCTCGACGCCGCGCTCCGCGTGCGGATGCGGCTCGAGATCGCGCGGCTGCGCGACCGTCTCGACGCCACCATGGTCTACGTCACCCACGACCAGACCGAGGCCATGACGCTCGCCGACCGGATCGTGGTGTTCGACCATGGGCGGATCGAGCAGGTCGGCGCGCCGGAGGAGCTCTACGATGCGCCCGCCAACCGCTTCGTGGCCGGGTTTATCGGCGCGCCTGCGATGAACTTCATCGACGCCGCGATCGAAGCGGCCGAAGGACGAGAGCCGCAGGTGCGGTTCGGCTCGGCGTCGCTGCCGGCCGGGCGCCTGCGCGGCGCGGCGCCGGGGCCGGTCACGCTGGGCATTCGGCCGGAGCACCTTTACATCGCGTCCGAGGCCGAGGCGGATTTCCACGGGCGGGTCGAGATTGTCGAGAAGCTGGGTGGGGAGTCGCTGGCCTATCTGCAGACGGAGTTCACGACCGAACCGGTCACGATCAAGCTCTCCGAGGAAGCGCTCGTCCGGCCCGGAGACGAGGTTCCGGTGCGGGTGGGGCGGGAGCGCTTCCACCTGTTCGGAGAGACAGGGGCCACTCTCTAGCAGGCTGCTGAAAAACTCTCTGGCGTTGGTGGGATTGGCGTGATTCGCTGATTGGGTAGCGAATCGGGGCGATGGCGCGATGCGGGGCACGGACGAGCGCAGCGGCAGTTTGTTCAGCTATGTAGATCTGGAGGC
>JAJDVB010000118.1 GCA_022826345.1 Alphaproteobacteria bacterium | reverse complement strand
TGTACTCCTCGGCCGCCGCGCTCGGACCCTGTGCCAGCAACCCGCCCGCCAGCGCGATCACGAGCAGCAGGGCCGGGAGCCTCGATACGGTCCGCCTCATGAAGCGCCCCCGCACGGCATGGCGACGGCCATGCAGCCGCTATTCGGCCGGATGCCGGGTGAAGGTCAACGTCGCGATCGGCGCGTCGGAGAACACGCCCACACCCCGCAGGCTGGTGATGGTGCCCTGCGGCACGGTCGCGTCGTTGTCGAACGAGAGCTTCTCGCCCTCCTCCGTGCCTGCGTCCCAGGGGAAGAGCTCGACCGTGCGCGATTCCAGCCACGCGCCTCCCGCGTCGAGCAGGGAGAGGCCCGAGACGCCGACGAACCAGTCGGGGCTCGGCGCGATCATCGAGAGCACGGTGATGCGCGGGTGGTCCGTGGTCACCGTGACCGCCTCGAAGGTCGACGAACCCGTCGCCCCGCTGCCCGACTCCTTGACGAGGACGCGGAGCGCGTTCGCGCCGGCAGCCTCGATTTCCCTGGTGAGCGTGGCCGTCCGCCCGCGCTCCGCCATGGACTCGATCCCCGGCGTGGCTTTGCCGCCGGCCTCCAGGAACGCCACGTCGGCGTTGTGGACACCGCCGATCAGCGGCGAGAAGTGCACGCCGTCGGGAACGCCGCCGGGCGTGGCCTCGACGGTCCAGGCGCCCGTGAAGGTGACGGTATAGGTCGCGGACGCGCCGGCTGCGGCCTCGTGGGCCTCGGGATCGAGCAGCGTCTCGCCCGAGGAATCGCCGTAGGCGGCGCAGCCGGGGACGAGCGCGGCGACGAGGAGAGTAGCAAGAGCCGCGCCGAGGGATCGCGCGCCGCGCCGGACGGTGCGGCCTGGAACCTGATTCATCGCGTGGTCTCCTTCAGGTCACCTGGAAGCCGTGGGCGAAGGGATCGTCCTCGTCGACGAAGATCGTGTTGAGCCCGGTGACCCGCGCCCAGCCCTCGACGCTCGGCACGATCGCGTCGTGGTTGCCCACCCTGGTCGCGCTCTCGACGCGGCAGTGGAAGAGGCTGCCGATGATGCTCTCGTGCACGAACTCGTCGCCGGGCGCGAGTTTTCCGGTGGCCGCCCACTGCGCCATGCGGGCCGAGCTGCCGGTGCCGCAAGGGGAGCGGTCGAGCGCGCCGGAGCCGTAGAAGACGGCGTTCCGCGCATGAGCGCCGGGGTCCTGCGGCGCGCCGGTCCACATCACGTGACTGACGCCGGCAATCGACGCATCGTCGGGATGGACGCACTCCACCACCCGGTTGCAAGCCTCGCGCAAGCCGGGGCTCATCGCCAACAGCTCGGCTGCCGAGAATTCTTCCATTCCCGCATAGCCCGGCTGCGGATCGACGATCGCATAGAAGTTGCCACCATAGGCGATGTCCACCGTGAGCGGGCCGAGGCCGGGGCACTCCACGGCGACGCCTGTCTCCGCCAGGAAGCTCGGCACGTTGGTGATGCGCACGGCCTCGACCCGTGTGCCGTTCTGCCGGTAACGCGCTTCGACCCGGCCCGCCGGTGTGTCCAGCACCAGCGTGCCCTCGTCACGCGGGGAAACGAGGCCGTGCTCCAGGGCAATGGTCACGGTCCCGATGGTGCCATGGCCGCACATGGGCAGGCAGCCGGAGGTCTCGACGAAGAGCAGCGCGATATCGGCGTCGGGCGAGAGCGGTGGGTAGAGCACGGAGCCCGACATCAGGTCGTGGCCGCGGGGCTCGAACATGAGCGCCCGGCGGATCCAGTCGTAGTCGCGGAGGAAGTGTTGGCGCCGCTCGCTCATGGTAGCTCCGGTGAGCGTCGGGCCGCCGCCCGCCACCACGCGCACGGGATTGCCGCAGGTGTGGCCATCGATGCAGAAGAAGGTGTGGCGCGCGCTCATGCCTCGCCCCCGCCTGCGACCTCCACCCACTGGCCAGTTTCCGTAGCCTTGACCAGCGCCTCCATCACGGCGATGCCGTGCACGGCCTCCTCGGTCGTCACTGTGTACTGCGCCTCGCCAGCGCAAGTGGCGGCGAACTCGTCGAGCTCCAGCCTGAGTGTATCGTTCGGCTGGATGGGCTCCTCGCGCCTGACCCCGTCCGCCGATTGGAGAATGAGCTGACTATTGTCGATCTGGGCGAAGGCGTTGCCGCCGGTGCCGTAGACATTGATGTAGGAGGTATGGGGACAGGCGAACATCGTACCGAGGTAGCCCGAGACCCCGGATTCGAAGAGGAACAATACCGAGGTCGTATCGTCGATGTCGACTGGGACCGCGTGCCGGTGGGCCTGCGCCGCCACCCGCGTGATCGGCCCCAGCAGATAAACGAGAGCATCGATCATGTGGATGCCGAGCCCGGTGATCGAGCCGGCTGGGCTCTCGACGCGGTTGGAGCGCCAGAGCTCTGGCGGATAGCTGAGCGCGCTCGGTACTGAGAAATTCGCCTCGGCGTGGAGGATCGTGCCGAAATCACCGCCCTCCACCCTGCGCTTTAGCGCGCGGGTCGCGCTGTGCCAGCGCCGGTTCTGCCCGATCGCGAGCACCACGCCTGCCTCGGCGCAGGCATCCACCGCTGCCTGCGCGCTCGTGCGGGTCAGCGTGAAAGGCTTCTCGCAGAAGACGTGCTTGCCGGCCGCCGCCGCCGCGATCACCTGCTCGGCGTGGGTCGAGTGCGGCGTGGTCAGGATGACCGCGTCGACGCCGTCGTCCGCGAGCACCGCTTCGTAGGAGTCGTGCTGGGCCGTGCCGTATTTTTCGGCGAAGGCGGCGCGCTTATCTTCCGATCGGGTGAAGCAGGTCACGATGCGGATCACGTCCGACTTACCCTGTGTGGCGTCCGCTAGCTCGTCGGACCACCAGCCCATCCCGATTGAGGCAGCGCGCAGCATGGCTTACACCCGGTTCCGTGAACTTTGCACCGACACTAACATTCCGCCTCGCGCCGGCGAACCCGTTTCCCGGCGCGGGCCGCTAGGGCGGCGATGGAAGCCCTGACCGCCGCCCGGCTGCACACGCCGGAGGGGATTCTTTCCGACCACGCCCTGCTGTTCGCAGACGGCGTCATTCGAGACATCGTGGCGGAGGAGGCGATACCCACCAGAGTCCAAGTCACACGGCTCTCGGGGGGCACGCTGGCCGCCGGGTTCATCGACGTCCAGGTCAACGGCGGTGGTGGCGTGATGTTCAACGATGCGCCGACGCCAGCGACCATCGCGGCGATCGGCCGGGCCCATCGCGCCTTCGGCACCACGGGTTTTCTGCCGACCTTCATCTCCGGCCCGCGCGCCGACATGGCGCGAGCGGTTGAGGCGGTACGGGAAGCGCTCGATCAGGGGATGCCGGGGGTCCTCGGCATCCACTTCGAGGGGCCTCACATCAACCTGGCCCGGCGTGGGGCCCATGACGCGAACGAGATTGCGGCGCTGGGCGACGATGACATCGACCTGCTTGCATCGCTGGGCGCCGGGCGAACCCTGGTGACGCTCGCGCCGGAGAGCGTGGAGCTCGACCACATCACCACGCTCGTGGCGCGCGGCGTCATCGTCGCCGCCGGGCACACCGAGGCCGACGCCGGCACCTTCGATATGGCGGCGTCGCGGCTGGCCGGCGTCACCCACCTGTTCAATGCCATGAGCCCCCTCGGTCACCGGGAGCTGGGCGTCGCCGGTGAGGCGCTCACGCGCGACCACCTCGCCTGCAGCATCATCGCCGACGGCGCCCATGTGCATTGGGACGTGGTGCGCCTCGCCTGGCGTGCGAAGCCCACCGGCAAACTGTTCCTCGTTACCGATGCGATGGCGCCGGTGGGCGCCCCGGCCCTCGATGAATTCGCCCTGGGCAACGAGCGCGTGTGTGTGATCGACGGCTGCCTGCGCACGGCCGATGGTCGGCTCGCGGGCTCGTTGCTCGACATGGGGCAAGCGGTGAGAAACTGCGTCGCCCACGCGGGCATCCCGCTCGAAGAGGCGCTCGCCATGGCCGCCGCCTATCCTGCGGACTTCCTCGGGCTCGCCGAGAGCCGGGGGCGGCTCGCGCCGGGGCTCCGCGCCGATCTGGTCTGGCTCGACGACGAGTTGCGCGTCCGCGCCACCTGGGTCGGCGGGGAGCGCAGCGATGCGTCGGAGGTGCAGTAGGGCGCAATGCGCATCGGCTTCGACATCGGCGGCACCAAGCTCGCCGCCATCGGCTTCGACGACGACGGGGTGGAGCGTGCGCGCCTGCGCCGGCCGGTGCCGGAGAGCTTCGACGGCGTGGTCGATGCCGTCGCCGAGATGGTGGGGGAGCTCGCGACCGCGGGCGTGCATGCACCCGGCGTGGGCGTGAGCCTCCCTGGCGTCATCACGCGGGACGGCGAAATCAGCATGATCGTCAACCTGCCCTGGCTCGAAGGGCGGCCGCTACGCCAGACCCTGGAGGCTCGACTGGGCTACCCGGTGGCGCTCGCCAATGACGCCAACTGCTTCGCCCTCTCCGAAGCCACCGACGGCGCCGGTGCAGGGGCAGAGGTGGTGTTCGGGGTCATCCTCGGCACCGGCGTGGGCGGCGGGCTGGTAGTGCGGGGCGAGCCCCTGGTGGGCGCCAACGCCAATGCCGGCGAGTGGGGCCACAACCCCTGGCCCGCGCCGGGGGGCGCCGGCGTGCCCTGCGCCTGCGGGCGATTCTCCCAGGGCTGTGTCGAGACCTGGCTCAACGGGGCGGCGCTCGCGCGCGACTACGCAGCGCTCGGGGGCGGCCAGGCTACGGCCGCAGAGATCGGCACGCGGGCGGCGACAGGGGAAGCGCTCGCGGCGGACGCCGTAGGCCGCTATGCCGAGCGCCTGGCCCAGGCGCTCGCCAGCGTCATCAACCTGCTCGACCCCGACGTGATCGTGCTGGGTGGCGGCCTCTCTGAGATCGACGCGCTCTACCGTCTGGTGCCCGCCGCCTGGGGCGCGCACGCGAGCGTGACGCAACCCACCACCCGGCTGGTTCGCGCACGCTACGGGCCCGAGAGCGGCCTGCGCGGCGCGGCCTGGCTCAAGCCCGGCGCCGTCAGTGCAGTTGAGGAGTCTTCATGAACTCGTCGCGGGTCGCGCTCAGCACCCGGACTTCGTGGGGCTCTCCGTTTCGCATCACGGTGAGCGGCACGGCGACGCCCGCCTCGCCCACCGCCCAGACGCTGCGGAAGAGCTCGACGAGGCTGCCGACCGGCTGCCGGTTGACCGCGAGCACCTGATCGCCGACCTGCAATTCCGCCTGCTCGGCCGGCCCCTCCGGCGCTAGCCCTGCGACGACGAGTGCCTCGTCGACCTCGGTGACGTAGGCGCCGAGCCAAGGCCTGGGCGGGCGCTGGGTTCGCCCCAGCGTCTGCATGTCGTCGAGAATCGGCGTCAGCAGGTCGATCGGGACAATCATGTTGCCGTCGAGCGTGTCATCCCCGCCAGCGCCGGCCTGGCGCACCAGCAGCGAGCCGATGCCGACGAGCCGGCCGTGGCGGTCGATCAGGCCGCACCCGCCCCAGTTGGGATGCGGCGGTGCGGTGAAGACGGCCTCGTCCAGCACGTATTCCCAGTAGCCAGCGAACTCACGCTTGGCGGTGACGCGGGCATTGAGCGAGCGCCGCCTGCCGCCTTCGCCGGCCACGACGACGAAGTCGCCGACCTCAAGGGCGGCCGAGGAGCCGATCTCGAGCGCTGGCACGCTGAAGCGGCCCAGCGCCTGCACCAGACCGAACCCCGATTCGAAGTCGTAGCCCAGCGCGTGGCCTGCCAGCACGCTGCCGTCGCTCGCCGTCAGCCAGACCGATTCCGCCTCGGCGACCAGGTAGCCGATGGTGAGCACGTGGCCGCTTTCGCTGATCAGGACTCCGTTGCCGGTCCTCTCGGTCCCCAGGATCCCGGCTGTGAACGCGTCCTCCGGGATGGTTGCGCGCAAGCCCACGACGGCGCCGAGCGCGCGGTCGAGGTCGAAGGACACCTGCTCCGGCTTCGGCTGCGCCGAGAGCGGGATCTCCCAATCGAACTCTTCACTCATGCCGTTGCCTCCGGCCTTTTGCGCAAGACTATCCCGCTCCCGTCGCACCCTGGCAAGGGGCAGCGTGGATTGCCTCCGACGGCTATGCGCCCCCGCGCGCTGCCAGCCGGTCGTTGAGCGCGGCCAGGCCCGGCTCGCAGATGCCAAGGGCGCGCAGGGAGGCAACGGTCTCGATAAGGTAATCGGCGCAGCGCCCGATCGGCCCTTCGGCGGCGGCGATCGCGTCCAGAATGCGCTCTTCCGAGAGCCGCCCCGCATAGCGCGAATGGGCGCGGTTGACGGTGAAGGCGAGCGCCTCGACCGAGCCCGCCGCGCTCCGCACCCGAAGCCAGCGTGCGTGATAGACCGAGGTGAGCATCTCCCGCTGCCAGACTACGTCCAGTTCGCTTTCGACCCGATCCGGCGCAATGCGTAACAGCACGCCACGGCAAGCGCCGCCGTGGTCGAGGGCGAGCACCAGGCCGGGCCGTTCGGGGCTGCCGCGGCCGAGCTCCGACCAGATGCAGAAGCGCCGGTGATAGCCGTACGCCGTGCCGAGCCGCCTCTCGGCGACATCGATGAGCGGGTTCCAGATCAGCGAGCCGTAAGCGAAGAGCCAGACGCCGCCGGAGAGATCACGGCCTGCGAGCGCCGAACGAAGGGAGGCAGCGAGCTCTGCCGGGCTCCGCGTCTCGATGTGCGAATGCGCTTCGACGAAGCGTCGGATCGCGCCCGAGGCGAGCGCCTCGCGGCTCAGCGTCAGCGGGCGCTGTGCCCCGCGTTCCATCGTCCTTGCCGGTCAACGTGAGCCGGGCGGCCGCTCATTGGAGCGAAAGGTCGCCGAGGAGCATGTCGAAGGGGATGCCGTTGACGGTGACCGCGCCATCGCGGCGCAGGTCGATCTCGAAGGCATAGAACGCCTCATCCGCGCCCTCCTCGAAGACCGGCCGGCCGAGACCCTGAAGCACGATCAGCAGGGCCACCGCCTCTTCGTCCCCCTCCTCTGCAGCCAGCGCCATGAGGGCATTCAGACCCCGAACGCGGGCATCCACGCGGCCGATGACGCCGAAGACGCTCGCCGGCTCGACCTGGAGCCGTCCCTCGGCACGGAACTCGCACGACGGCGTGACGATGTGGATGTCCCGAATTACCAACGACGAATCCGCCGCATCCAGGTGGTCCAGAATGACCTCCATCATCGGCTCGTCGCCGAACTGGGCCGTCCCGTCCCGCTTCGCGAGCCCGGAGAGGGAGTCGGCGATGCGGCGCACCGGCAGTCGCGTGAGGGCGATGTCGAGGGTGGCTGTGCGAGGCATCAGCGCGGGCGGAATTTCGACGGCGGCCTCCCCGCCGAGCCAAAGGTCAGACGCCATGATGCGCGTGGCGAGGTCCGTAAGCTCCGCTCGACCGTCGAGATCGACGTGCCACTCCAGCCGACCGAGCGAGAGCGTGCCGGCACCGCTCAAGCCCGTGTCGTCGTTGCTCGCCGTCAGGTCATGCAGGGCGATCGTCATTTCGGAGCGCCCCCAGTGGCTGTCCATGAGTGGTGTCAGAAGATCCGCGAGCGCCGTCGGCCCTCCCATGCCGCCCGTGAGATCACCGAAATCTCCGCGCATGTGCAGGGCCAGATCGCGATCGAAGTCCTCAAAGCTGCTCGCGAAGTCGAGCCGACCGAGAGCAAAGCCCTCGCCCTCCAAATTCGAAAGACCAAACGCGGAGCGACCGTCCCACAGCCCATCGGAGCCCTCAGCCATTTCATCCACCAAGGAAAGCGCACCAACCGTTACCGCCTCCGCCATGGCCGCACCCTGACCTTCGAAGAGCCGCAGGTTCGTGGCATCGGCCTCCAGCCGGGTGGCGACTTCCAGATCGGACCGCCAGGTGCCGGAAACCTTGCCCTCGTCGATGGTGAGCCGCTGCTCACCGCTACCGATTACGGGTGGCAAGGCCGTCTCGAAATCGTAGGTGGCCTCACCTTGGGGCATCACCGCAACGGCCAGATCGCCGAGTTCCCACTGCACAAGGGGTACGGTGGGCTCCACGAGACGTGCGCCGGGCAGGTGGAGGACGTAGGTGCCATCCCGCTCCTCAGCCCACATCGGCGCGTCGAGAGCGAGCCGCACGCCCTCCGACCCGGAACCCAAGCGCTGCTCCAACCAGCCGGCGACCCCGAGGACGATGCGCCCGGCGGTGCTGCCGGCATCGACCGGCGCCACGGGAATCATGCGCGCGGCGGACACGGGCGCGCCCTCCTCCACCGCAGCCATAGCAACCGCGGCCGGCTGCACCGCAGCGCCAAACGCCAGAGCACAGGCGAGGCCGGCGCCCGCCAGAATTCGCTTCCCGCTTCTCATCACCAAGGCCACGACGATCAGTCGATACGCGGAATGTCTTCCGTCGGTGTCGTGATCGCGGTGTAGAGGTCAGGACGGCGGTCGCGGAACATGGGCCAGGCGCGGCGGGCGTCGAAGACGCGCGCTCGGTCGAGGGTCGCCGTGATAGTCTCGTCGCCCTCGTCGCCGGCTTCGGCGAGCACCTCGGAATCGGGGGCGACGATCATGCTGCGACCGCCGAAGGTCCACTCCCCCTCCAGTCCCACCTTGTTGCAGGGCGCGAAATAGACGCCGTTCTCGAAGGCGCGGGTCTGCATGGTCTCGCGCCAGCAGGCGACCGCCGGTGCCGCGAAGGGAACCACGATCAGCTCCGCCCCGTTGACTGCGGCGCAGCGCGCGGATTCGGGAAAGAACGTGTCGTAGCAAATGTTTATGCCGACCCGCCACTCGCCGATACGGAACACGGGGAAGTGGGAGCCGTAGCGGAAGTAGATTTTTTCGAGGCTGCGCACCGCCGCCGGATGCGCCTTGCGGTAGCGCCCGAGAATCGCGCCCGCAGGGTCGATCACGATGGCGCTGTCGTAGCAGAGGCCGGCAGACACGGACTCGAAGATGGTGGCGATGATGTGGATGCCGTGCTCGCGTGCCTTGGCGCGCATGGTCGAGATGGCGATGCCGTCCTCACCCTCCGCCTCGTCGATGTGCGCGTAATCGCGGTACTGGAAGACGTAGGGGTGGTTGAAGAACTCGGGCACGACCACGAGATCCGGTTTGCCCGCCGCGACCGCCCGGTCGATGTAGTCGGCGGCGCGCGCCACGTTCTCTCCGTGGTCGGGCGTGCTGTTCATCTGGATCAGGCAGAGCTTCATCGCCCCTTACTCCGTGCTTTGCCGCGCGCAGGTGCCACGCGAGACTAACGGGATTCCCTAGCCTCGGGGTAGGGGATCAATGTGGCAATACTGTGCGCAAGCGGTAGGCTGTGGGGGTCGCGGCCGCCGGGGCGGCCCGATCTTGAGCAACGACCGGGACGGATGCCATGAGCGAGACCGTGCTGACCACCGCCGTCGTCGGCAGCTATCCGCAGCCGGAGTGGCTGATCGACCGGGACAATCTGGTGAACCGGCTGCCGCCCCGGGTGCGCGCGCACGAGATCTGGCGCATCCCGCCCGAGCATCTGGAGGAGGCGCAGGAGGCGGCGACGCTCGCCGCAATCCGAGATCAGGAGCGCGCGGGCGTTGACGTCGTCAGTGACGGCGAGATCAGGCGCGAGAGCTATTCCAACCGGGTCGCCACCGCGCTCGGCGGCATCGACAAGGAGAAGATCGGCACGCACATGGACCGCACCGGCAATCCGGCGCCCGTCCCCCTGGTCTCAGGGCCGATCCGGCGTGAGCGGCCGATCGAAGTGGAGGACGTGAAGTTCCTGCGCGCCAACACGGAGCGCACGATCAAGATCACGCTGCCCGGCCCCTTCACCATGACCCAGCAGGCGGAGAACGCCTACTACCCGGACGACGAAAGCCTCGCCATGGACTACGCCGACGCGGTGAACGAGGAGATCAAAGACCTCTTCGCCGCTGGCGCCGACATCGTGCAGCTCGACGAGCCCTACGTGCAGGCCCGGCCCGACGCCGCGCGCGGATACGCAGTCAAGGCGATCAACCGGGCGCTGG
The DNA here is from genome assembly GCA_022826345.1 of Alphaproteobacteria bacterium. The sequence continues at coordinate 1,746 of JAJDVB010000118.1, read as the reverse complement.
AAGGCGTGAACGGCAAGACCGCGCTGCACCTCTGCTTCGGCTACGCGGCCGTAATCAAGACGGAGAAGCCCTCAGGCTATTCCTTCCTGCCGGAGCTGGAGGTAGCGGCGGTGGATCAAATTTCCATTGAGGCGGCCCAGCCCGGTCTCGATCCGGCGATCCTCGCTCACCTGCCGTCGAAAGAGATCCTCTACGGCGTGATCGACATGAACGATCCCGCCATCGAGCGGCCGGAGACGGTGGCGAACCGGTTGCGCGAAGCGCTCGCGGTCGTGCCGGCGGACCGCCTCGTCGCCGCGCCCGACTGCGGCATGAAGTATCTCACGCGCGAGACCGCGTTCGGCAAGCTCAAGGCGATGGTGGAGGGCGCCGCCATCGTCCGCCGCGAGGTTGCGGGATAGCTCTTTATCGCTCACGGCAGCCGGCCTGCGGCCGGCGCCTCCGCGAGGGCGCCGCATAAGCGGCGGGCCGCAGTCGCGGCCTGTCGCGAGCCCGTCAAAGACGGACTCGCTCAAGCTCCGGATTTCCCGTCTTGGTTACGCGCTCTCGCGCGCTTCGTCCTCGTCGCGGGTGGCGAGCGCGACCATCGCGTTGAGCAGCACGTCGCAGCCGGCGGCGACATCGGCCTGGGTCGCCGCCTCGATCTCGTTATGGCTGATCCCGTCCTCGCAGGGGATGAAGATCATGCCGGTGGGGGCGACGCGCGAGACGTAGACCGCATCGTGGCCCGCGCCCGAGGTGATCGGCTGATTCTCGTAGCCGAGGGCTTCAGCCGCATTCTGTACGGCGCCCACACAATCGGCGGCGAACTTGATGGGCGGCGAGTGCCAGATCTCCTCGAAGGTGATTTCCAGACGGCGCTCGGCGGCAAGTGCCTCTGCCTGGCGTTGGGCCTCGGCGGTCATCGCCGCCAGCGTGTCGGGGTCCGGGTGGCGCAGGTCCACCGAGAAGTAGACCGAGCCGGGGATCACGTTGCGCGAGTTGGGGCTCACCCGCATCACACCGATGGTGGAACGCGCGTCCGGCGCGTTGTCGAGCGCGAGCTGGTCGATCGACGCGACCAGCATCGCGGCGCCCACCATCGCGTCTCTGCGGCGCTCCATGGGCGTGGTGCCGGCGTGGGATTCCATGCCGGTCACGGTCACGTCGAACCAGCTGATGCCCTGCACCCCCTGCACGATGCCGATGGTCTTCTCCTCCGCTTCCAGGATCGGCCCCTGCTCGATGTGGACCTCGAAGAAGGCGCCGACCTCGCGCCCGCCGCACTCCATCTCGCCGGCGTAGCCGATGCGCTCCAGCTCCTCGCCGATGGTCTTGCCGTCGACGTCCGCGCACGCCAGGCCTTCCTCCAGCGTGAAGACGCCACCGAAGACGCCGGAGGCCACCATGGCCGGCGCGAAGCGCGAGCCCTCCTCGTTGGTCCAGGCCGAGACCTCGATGGGCGCGTCGGTCTCGTAGCCGAGGTCGTTGAGGGTGCGGATCACCTCGAGCCCTGCGAGCACGCCGTAGATGCCGTCGAACTTGCCGCCGGTCGGCTGGCTGTCGATGTGGCTGCCGGTCATCACCGGCGGCAGCGTGTCGTCCCTGCCGGCGCGGCGCGCAAAAATGTTGCCCATCCTGTCGATGCTGACGCTGCAGCCCGCCTCCTCGCACCACTGGACGAAAAGGTCGCGCGCCGCCTTGTCCACGTCCGTCAGCGCGAGCCGGCAGACCCCTCCCTTCTCCGTCGCGCCGATCTTCGCCATC
>JAJDVB010000127.1 GCA_022826345.1 Alphaproteobacteria bacterium | reverse complement strand
TTCGTCTTCGGCGACACCGACATGTGCCGCGCCCAGTTCCACGACACGCCGGGCCACGTCCTCCAGAACTACCAGTCGCAGATCCGCCTGGTGGTGAAGCTCAAGTTCCTGGTGGCGCTCGCGCGCCGCATCGCCGAGACCATCGGCACGGTGGCGATGGCGCCGGTGCGCGAGCAGCTCGGCGAGATGGCGTCCGAGGTCGCGGCCGTGGAGGGGCTGCTCTGGGGCATGGAGAGCGCGGGCGGCATGGTGGGCGACTACTACGTGCCGAACGCGAGCATGATGTACGCGGCCCAGGTCCAGACTCAGGCCCTCTACCCGCGCCTGATCGAGCGGATCCGTACGCTCTCGGGCGGCGGCCTCATCATGCTGCCGTCCTCGGCCGCGGACCTCGAGAATCCGGCCATCGCGCCCCTGATCGAGCGCACCCAGGTCTCCGCGCGCGACGGCGAGGGCGCGGCCGAGCGCATGGCGCTGATGAAGCTCGCCTGGGACGCCGTGGGCTCCGAATTCGCCGGCCGCCACACCCAGTACGAGATGTTCTACGCCGGCGCCAAGTTCGTCACCACCGCGCACTGCTTCCGCCGCTACGACTGGGCCGGCGCCGAGCGCATCCTGGAGGGGCTGATGCGCAGCAACGAAGGCGCCGGCAAGCCGTGAGGGTCGGCGTCGTCAATCTCGGCGCCATCGTCTCGGGCGACTGGCGCGAACCCTTCGTCGCGGGCGACGCCCTCGTCGCGGCCGACGGCATTCTGGAAGCGGTCGGCGCGGTGGAAGCCAGCGCCATCGACGCCTGCGACATCGTCATCGACGCCGGCGGGGCGACGGCGATTCCGGGGCTGATCGATTCCCAGGTTCACGTCACCTTCGGCGACTTCACCCCACGCCAGAACACCGTGGGTTACCTCACGAGCTACGTCCACGGCGGTACCACCACGGCGATCTCCGCCTCCGAGGTGCACGTGCCGGGCCGGCCGAAGGACCCTGCAGGGGTCAAGGCGCTGGCGATCGCGGCCTTCAAGTGCTTCGAGCACTACCGACCGGGCGGCATGCGCGTGCACGGCGGCTCCATCATCTTGGAGCCCGGCCTCACCCGCGCCGACTTCGACGACGTGCACCGGGACGGCGTCTGGCTCGCCAAGGCCGGCTTCGGGGCGGTGGAGACGGCGCAGGACTACGTGGCGCTGGTGCGCCACGCCAGGGAGGCCGGGCTGCTGACGACGCTGCACACCGGCGGCGCCTCGATCCCCGGCTCCTTCCCGATCACCGGCGCGGACCTGATCGCCATCGACCCCACGGTCTCCTTTCACATCAACGGCGGGCCGGTCGCCATCGAGGACCGCTATTTCGAGCAGGTGGCGGCGGAGACCGGGATCGCCATGCAGGTCTGCACTGCCGGTAATCTTCGGACCACGCTGCTCTGCGCCGAGATGGCGCGCAAGCACGACGCCTTCGACCGATTCTTGATTGCGACCGACACGCCGACCGGCAGCGGCGTCATGCCGCTCGGCATGATCTACACGATGGTCCACATCGCCTCGATCGCGGGCTTCGACCCGACCTGGATGATCGCCGCCTCCACCGGCAACGTGGCGGAAATCTACGGGCTCAACAGCGGCTTCCTCAGGCCGGGGCGGGATGCGGACGTTGTTATCGTCGACGCCCCGCTCGGTGCCACCAAGCCGGATGCGCTGACGACCATGAGCAACGGCGATCCGGTCGCCATCGGCGCGGTGATCACAGACGGCATTCCCCGCTTCGTCGGCCGCAGCCGCAACACCCCGCCGACCACGCGCAGGGTGGCCGTCGCCCGCTGCGAGGTCCCGGCCTTCGACGTGTCGTAGGGTGGTGCACCGGCGCTTAGCGAAGGGCGTCAATCGTCTGCACGTGGCCGCCTGCGGCGTAGGTCAGGATGGCGTAATCGGCGGTGAGCAGGGGGGCGCCTTAGTGGCGGGCGGTTGCGACGATGAAACGATCCACCGGATCGGCGTGGAATGCGCCCGGCAGTCGGACACTCTCGATGGCAATCGTGGGTTCGATCGGTAGCAGATTGAACGCTGGCAGGGCCAGTACTGCCATGATCCACTCTCTGACCTCGCGCGAGAGGCGGAGGCGGCCCTTCTCGGCCAGCAGGGCGATTTCCCATGGCGTGATGGCGGAGATGCCTATGCCATCCGCTTGCTCCGCCGCCGTGATTGCGGCGCGTGCGTCGGTGCCGAGCCGCCGTTCGTCTTCCATGGCCCAGATCAACACGTGCGTATCGAGCACGATCAAGGCTTTGGCTCGTCAAGCGCGTCCTGCAGGGAGTCCTCGTCGCTGACGGCGGGGTCGCCGGCTACATGGCGCAAGAAACCCCTGGCCGCGCCAGCGGTCTTCCGCACGATGGTGATACGGCCATCGGCGACATAGCTGCGGTACTCGTCCCCCGGCCCGATCCCGACCTCTCTGCACTGATCGATGGGGAGCGTAATCTGACGCTTCGCGCTCACGCGCGGCATGAAGTCATTCCTTTCGACGCGAGCAATTCAGACTAACAATATCAATTTCTTTACCAAACATCAATTAGTAAAGAATTCAGTGACCGCTATCCCCAAAGCGCGGGCTCCGGCGGTGCCATGACCGCGCCGTCGTAGCTGAGCCCCGGCGAGCGGTCGCGGGCCAGCAGCAGCGGGCCGTCGAGATCGACGTAGTCGGCGAAGCCCGCGAGCAGCGCCGCCGGCGCCATGCCGAGCGACGTGCCGACCATGCTGCCCACCATGATGTCGAACCCCATGGCCCGCGCCTCCTTCGCGAGTGCCAGCGCCTCCGTCAGCCCCCCGGTCTTGTCCAGCTTGATGTTGACCATCGGGTAGCGGCCTGCGAGCCGTGTCAGGTCTTCCCGCGTGTGGCAGCTCTCGTCGGCGCAAAGCGGGATCGCGAATTGCCGGCCTTCGAGCGCGTCGTCATCCGCCGCCGGCAGCGGCTGCTCCAACATCTCGACCCCGAGGTCGGCAAAGGCCGGCAGGAACTCCTCCAGCATCGGCACGGTCCAGCCCTCGTTCGCGTCCACGATCAGCCGGGCACCGGGCGCGTTCGCACGGACTGCCCGGATGCGGTCGAGGTCGCCCTCGCCGGTGACCTTGAGCTTGAGCAGGGGGAGCGCGGCATGACGGGCCGCGGCTTCGCCCATGTTCTCCGGCGTATCGAGGCTAAGGGTCACCGCGGTTATGCAGGGGCGGGGCGCCTCCAGGACCGCAAGCGCCCAGACCGGCCGGCCGGCTTGCTTTGCCTCCAGGTCCCAGAGTGCGCAGTCGAGCGCGTTGCGGGCCGCGCCCGACGGCAGCGCCTCCAACAGGCCGTCGCGCGTAATTCCCGCTTCCACCGCCTCGCGAGCGGCTTCGATCTCGGCGCGCGTGCCTTCAGGCGTCTCGTTGTAACGGGGGTAGGGGACCGCCTCGCCCCGGCCGGTGTGGGAACCGTCCGCGATTTCGGCAACGACGACGTGCGCTTCCGTCTTGGCGCCGCGGGAGATGCGAAACGCGCTCGCGAGCGGCCAGGTTTCGAGGCGAACGGTGAGGCGCCGGCTCACCGGCGTCGGCTCCTAGAGCACGCGGTCGGCGATCGGGCCCACGCCGGTGCGGATCGGATCGACGCAAGGCAGGCCGTGGGTCGCGCCCAGCTCCTCCAACAGCGCTTCCGCCTCCGACTCACCGAGCGCCTCGGTGTTGACGCAGATGCCCGCGCAGACGACGTCGGGATTGGTGAGCCGCGCCGCCTGCAGGTTCGCCTCGATGGAGGCGCCGAGTTCGGGCAACGGCCAATCCGGCAGGCCCCGCATGTTGGTCCGTGTTGGCTCGTGGCAGACCACGATGGCATCCGGCTGGGCGCCGTGGATCAGGCCCAGCGTCACGCCCGCATAAGAGGGGTGGTGGAGCGAGCCCTGCCCCTCAACCAGGTCCCAGTGGTCAGGGTCGTTCTCGGGCGTGAGCCACTCGGTGGCGCCGGAGATGAAATCGGCCACCACCGCATCGACCGAGACCCCGCGGCCAGCGACGAAGATGCCGGTCTGCCCGGTGGCGCGGAAGGTGCAGGGGACGCCGCGCCGGCGCCATTCGGCTTCCAGCGCGAGCGTGGCGTACATCTTGCCGACCGAGGCGTCGGTGCCCACTGTAAGCAGGCGCTTGCCGGGTCTGCGCACGCCGGTCCCCACCTTGAACTCCTGCGACGGATGGCGCACGTCGAAGAGATGCCGGCCGTTGGCCTCGGCCGCATCGCGCACCGCCGGCAGGTCGCTGAGCCGCACATGAAGGCCGCTCGCGACGTCGAGGCCCGCTTCGAGCGCTGCCACGAGGGTGGCGGTCCAGGTCTCGCTGACCACGCCGCCCGCGTTGGCGACGCCGACGATGAGACACTTCGCGCCCTTGGCGGCGGCTTCCTCCACCGTCATCTCGGGCAGGTCGAGGCGGGGTTTACAGCCTGGCAGCCTGAGCTGGCCGAGGCACCATTCCGGCCTGAAGACGAACACCCCGCGCGCGGTCTTGGCGGCGAGCGCGTCGCGCGCGTCGCCGAGGAAGAGCAGGTAGGGCGGGTCGATCTGCGGTCGGTCGCTCATGCCTGTTCCTCACCAGTGCCGGCCGTGAGTCTGGCGAATGACGCTCATCGCCGCAAGGAAAGGCAATTAGACCAGCGGGTTCTCGTCGGTCATGTAGATGGTCACGCGCTTGAAGCGGTCGTCCTCGATCTGGAAGAAATTGCAGTTGCGCATCTCCACGTGGCGGCCGTCGTCATAGTCGTTGCGGGCGACGAACTGCGAGGCGATCCACTGGTTTTCCACGTCGACGACATGGCTGAAATCGCCGTGGTAGATGATCTTGGTGGCGGCCATGAAGTCTTTGAACATGCGCCTGATCTGATCGTGGCCAACATGGCTCACGTGCGCTGATTGGATGCGAAGCTCGGCATCTTCCGCAAAGCACGCGACCGCAGGCTCCAGGTTCTTGTTGTCGACGTTGGAGAAGTAGGCGTCCTCGACAAGGGCGATCAGTTCCTCGCGGTTGAGCATGAGCGTCCGTCCATCCGTGGGTCAAAAGGGCGCCGACTGTAGCGGACAAGTTGGTTGTTGCAACCGCAGCAGGGCCGGCGCAGGGTTTGATGCTTCAGGCCCGATGAGGAAGCTGCAATGTCTGGTTGGTGGCGACGGTCGGTTGTCGCGGGGCGCAGATGCGCGTGCTGATCTGCGGCGGCGGCGTGATCGGCACCTCGATCGCCTATTTCCTCGGCCAGCGCGGCATCGAGGCCGTGGTGATCGAACGCACCGGCATTGCCAATGCGGCCTCGGGCAAGTCGGGCGGGTTCTTGGCGCTCGACTGGTGCGACGGCTCGCCGGTCGAGCCGCTGGCGCGGCGAAGCTTCGCCTTGCACGCCGAGCTTGCCGAGACGATCAACGACGAGTGGGGCTACCGCAGGCTCGACACGCTCGGTGTGGTTGCCAGCGCGCGCCGGGACGTTGCCTCCTTCCGGCGCCTCGACGGGCCCGGCTGGCTGGCGCAGGACGCGGCCGTCCACCGCCAATTGGGTACCAGCGAAACCACGGCCCAGGTCAACCCGGCCGACTTCACCAAGGCCATGATGCGGGCTGCGATCGGAGCAGGTGCGCGGCTCCTCATGGGCAGCGTTACCGGCCTCGTGTTCGGCGAGGGCGGTGCCGTACGCGGCGCCATCGTGGACGGGCAGGAGGTCGCGGGCGACGCGGTCGTCATCGCCATGGGCCCGTGGTCGGTGTTGGCGAGCCGGTGGCTGCCGCTGCCGGCGATCTACGGCCTGAAGGGCCACAGCGTGGTCTTCCGCTACACGCCCGAGCCGAAGCCCCACGCGCTTTTCGCGGAACTCGAGACGGCGACAGGCGACTTCGCCTCGCCGGAGGTCTATCCCAGGCCCGACGGCACCACATACGTCTGCGGTCTCTCCAGCGAGGCGCCGTTGCCGGTGGACCCCGCCGCCGTGGCGCCGGAGGAGGGCGGCGCGGCCCGTCTCCGCGCCATGACGGCGCAGGTCGCGCCGGCGCTCGGCGATGCGGAGGTACTGGCAGAGCAGGCCTGCTACCGGCCCGTGGTCGAGGACGGAGTGCCGCTCATCGGCGCCGTCCCCGGCGTAGACGGCGCCTACGTGGCGACCGCTCACTCGGTATGGGGCATGCTGAACGCCCCGGCTACGGGCGAGGCAGTGGCCGAGTTGATCGCCGACGGCGCGAGCAGCCGCGTTGACCTCGCGCCATTCAGTCCGGCGCGGCTTGCGCCGCTCGCGGCGGACGCCGTGCGGACTGAGCTCTAGCGCCGCGACCGACCGCGCCCAGGCGTGCATCCTTGGGCGCGGTAGGGAGCAGTCACCCCCGGACTCGCCGGATCGTCCAGTTGCGGCTTGCGATCAGCGCCCACCGCCTGTTCGTCTGGTCGTCCTCCGGCCATTTCGCCTTGTCGGTCTCTACCCCATCTGCTAAGCGTGGTGACGTGCCGTCGATCTGCATCGAATGCGATGTGCGCGCCGTGGTTTTTGCCGATCTGTTGAGATGAGGGCGGGCAGAACGCGAGTGGGGGATCGCGCTACACTTCTCACTAATCTCTCGATGCGCGCTCGAGAATGGTAACGCACCATCCCGTGGGATTGGCGGACTCGGGTCGCGGCAAGGGCGTGAGAACTAATTCTCATTGCCGCAAAAAACTAACTAGAAATACAACGGGAGGCTAACAATGAACTTTCTTAAACCAAAGAGGATAGCCGCCGTCGGTCTTCTCGCGGCATCCGTGGCGTTGGTTGGATTTTCGTCGAATGGCACGGCGGAAGAATCCAGCTTGACGCCTGAACTCAGAGCCGAGCTCGAGGAGCTGATCAACAGTTACCGGGGCGAGCCGGACTTTGTGGCGCCGGGAGACCCCATCGACATCAAGGCAGCACTCGGCGGCAAGTTGATCTACGGCATCTCGGTGACGAGCGCCAATCCGTTTACCGAGGGCATCTATTCCAGCATCCGCAAGCTCGAGCCGATCATCGGCTTCCAGTTCAAGGATTGGCAGAATCAGGGATCGCTGGCAGAACATCAGCGGGGGATCGCGCAAGCCATCACCGATGGCGCTGCGGTCATCGACCTGACGGGAGGCTCGGACCCGCGCCTCCTGGGCCCGCAACTCGCGGAAGCCAAGGCCGCGGGAATCAAGGTCATGGATTCCCACGCCTCCGGGCTCACGCAGGGTATCTCAGCCAATGTCGAGGCGACGGTGGGTGCGCCCTACGAAATCTGCGGCCTTCTGCAAGCGGCGTATACCGCGTTGCACTCAGAGGGCAATGCGCACGTGCTGATCATCAAGTCCGACGAAATCACCGGTTCGCCGGTTCAGACCAAGGCGATCGTGGACGGGCTGGAAAAGTACTGTCCGAACTGTGAAATCTCGATCGCGAACGCGACCGTGGCGCAGTGGGCGACCACGGTACCCGCCGCGGTGCGGGGCGCGATGCTGGCCGATCCGGAGCTCAACTACATCCTGCCGCTCTATGACCCGGAAACGCCCTACATCGTGCCGGTGCTCAGGCAGTTGGCGGATCCCGGCACGGTTCACGTCGTCACATACGCCGGCACCCCATCGGTCCTCGATGAGATTGCCAAGGGCGACTACGTGCTGATGGATGTGGGCGAGAGCAACGAACACATCGGACTGTCGCTCCTTGACCTGGCTGCCCGGCTCCTGCTCGGCGAAGAGAATCCCCCGGTTGATCGGAAGATACCGATGCGTATTTGGGACTCGTCGAACGTAACAGAAGCCGGCACCCCTGCAGCCTACTCGGTCGGCTACGGGGACAAGGTCAGGCAGGGGTTCTTCAAGCTTTGGGGTCTGGAAGAATAGGCCTCAGATTTCGGTAGGAAGCCCGACCGCGAACATCGGTCGTGACGTCGGCTTCTGAAGTCGCGCTGGGGATTGAGAGTCTATCCAAGACCTTTGGGAACAACACGGTTCTCAAGGACGTTGGTTTAGACCTCATCCCCGGCCAAATTCACGGCTTGCTCGGCGCGAACGGGTCGGGCAAGTCGACCCTCATCAAGATTCTCTCAGGCTATCATGAGCCGGATCCCGGCGCGGCTGCGACGCTGTGGGGTTCGCCACTCAGCTTCCCGCTCAAGCCGGGGGAAGCACGCGGCCTTGGCCTGAGCTTCGTCCATCAGGACAAGGCCCTCATCCCGGAAATATCGATTCTGGAGAATCTCTTCGTCTCCGAGATCGCTTCGGGAAGGCGGAAGCAGTCGCGGAAGCAGATGGTCCGCGCGACCAGAGAAGTCCTGGAGCGATACTCGATCGACAGACGACCGGAAGATCCGGTCTCGACCCTCAGCTTGGGAGACCGCGCGTTGGTCGCCATTGCCAGGGCCGTCAGAGAGGTATCCGGATCCGACTCCGGTGGCCGCCGCGTCGATTCCGATGGCCGCCGGGTATTGATTCTCGACGAGCCGACCGCGGCGATGAGCCTGGACGAAAAGCAGGATCTGTACCGCACCTTCGCCTCGCTTGCCGAAGCCGGCCATGCGTTGATGCTCGTCTCCCACGACCTGGACGAGATCATGGAGGTCACAACCGTCGCGACCGTCCTGCGCGATGGTGAAGTGGCCGGGAGGGTCGAGACGGCGTCGACGGAGCCCTCCGAGATCGTACGAATGATCGTGGGGCACAGTCTCGACAAGGCCGGACCGAGAGAAGCGCGTTCGGCTGGGGAGCCTCGCCTGAGCGCGACCGATCTGAGCGCGTCCGGGCTCGATGGCGTTTCCTTCGAGGCGAGAGCGGGCGAAATCGTGGGTTTCGCCGGGCTCGTCGGCTCCGGCTATGCCGATGTCAATCAGGCTCTCTTCGGGCTCAAGGAGAACGCGTCCGGCGAGATCAGAGTCGAAGGCGAACGTGCCAATCTCAAGCGCCACAGTCCCGAGAACGCGGTCAGGATGGGGGTGGGCCTGGTGCCCCTCGAGCGAGACAAGGCCGGCGTGGCGCTCGAGCTCTCGGTGACAGACAATCTCACGGTCCAGCTTCTCAAGCCGCGCGCAGGCCTCAATCCGTGGGTCTCGCGGCCGAAGCTCGGGGCGGCTGCGCGGGACACGGTTGCCCGGTACGGCATCATCACGCCGGCCATGAACGCCTTGCTCAAGACGCTGAGCGGCGGCAACCGCCAGAAGGTGCTGGTCGCAAAGTGGCTCGCGGCGGGCAAGCGCGTGCTCCTGCTCGACGAGCCGACGCAAGCGGTCGACATCGCGGCCCACGAGGACATTCTGGAATTGCTCGACCAGTTCGCGAGGGCAGGCGGTACCGTCCTCATTGCGAGCTCCGATTGGGAACAGTTGGCTGAAATTTGCGACCGGGTTCTCGTTTTCGGTGGAGGCTTCGTACGGGCGGAACTGAGCGGAGCGGAGGTCAACAAGCGCTCCATCGGCGAGGCCTGCTATGAATGGGGCTCGCGCCTGGCCTCGATGAACCGGCCGGTCGAAGCGAGGATTTGAGCGTGGCGGGCCAAGCCACCCTACGTGCGACGGTGCGGCTGTGGAGCTGACACGCCTCGATTACGGTCAACTCCTGCGGCGGCTCTCCGTGCCGCTCTGCTTTATCGCGATCATCATCTTTTTTGGCATCATGGCCCCCAACGCGTTTCTCGTTCCGAGAACGCTTACTTCAATTCTGGCTTCCGCGGCGCCGATTGTCGTGCTGACCATCGCGACGGTGGTCACGCTCAGGGGCGGCGACTACGACCTGTCGGTGGCTGCCGTGATGACACTGTCGAGCAATATCGTCGGTGTTCTTAACATCAGGTACGGCATGGATATCGGGCCGGCGATCGGGATTGCCATTGGCATGGCAGTCACAGTCGGGCTGGTCAACGCTTTCTTCTGCATCCTCGTCGGCATCGACAGTTTCATCATGACGCTGGGCATGGGGACCATATTGGCCGGCATTGTCTTATGGATCAGTAATTCGAACTCCTATACCGGCTTGTCCGACTGGTTGGTGGTCCTGATAACGAATCGCGACATCGGAGGCCTTCCGTTCAGCTTCTACATTGCGGTCGGAATTTGCCTGATTGTCTGGCTCGTCTTCGAATTTACGCCCATCGGGCGTCAGCATTTGTTTGTGGGTAAATCGAGGGAAGTTTCGAAGCTCAATGGCATTGCAGTCGGGCGGGTTCGGACGCTCTCTTTCGTGTCCTGCAGCGTGCTGGCCGCTGTTGCGGGCATCATGTATGCGGGTGCGGCCGGGGGCGTCGATCCCACGTCGGCGCTGACGATGCTGCTGCCGGCGTTCGCGGCGGCCTTTCTCGGCTCCACCACGATCATGCCCGGTCAGTTTAATCCATGGGGCGCGTTTCTCTCCGTGTACTTCCTTGTCACCGGCATAACGGGGCTCGCCATCCTCGGACTGCCCACATTCGTGCAGAGCTTCTTTTACGGCGGCGCACTCATCATTGCCGTGTCGCTCGCCCAGTTGAGCAGAACAGGCGGACTCAACATGCGCCGACGCATCTGGCGTACCCGGCGCGCCGGCGACGACGGGCAGACGGCGGCCGGCGAATGATCGCCAAAGGAGAACTGAAAGATGGCAGAAAAAGACATCCAGGTTTGCTTCAACCCCCACTTCGACGCCGTATCCCTTTGGCTCGGCTCGTTCGGCGGCGCTGATTCGCCCTGCGACATTTCGCGGGGCGTGTTCGCGGCGAAGCGCGGTGTTCCGCGGCTCTTGGAATTTTTCCGTCGCTACGGCATCACGACGACCTGGCACATTACCGGACACTCGATCGAGAGCTTCCCGAAAGCGGCCGAGATGATCGCGAAGGACGGCCACGAGGTCGGCGTGCACGGCTACTCCCACGAAAACCCGCTCGCCATGAGCCCCCAGCAGGAGAGGGACGTTCTCGAAAAGAGTATCGAGCTTTGCCAGGCGTTGACCGGCGAAAGGCCAAGGGGCTATGCGACACCGTGGGCGGAATTCACCCCCATCACCGTGGACTTGCTGCTGGAGTGCGGTTTTTCGCACGAGTTCAGCATGATGGAGGAGGACTGTTTTCCGTATTACCTACGGACCGGAGATAGCTGGACCAAGATCGACTACACCAGAGATGCCGCCGACTGGATGAAGCCATGGGTGCCGGGAAAGGAAGTCGACATCGTCGAAATTCCCCTCAGTTGGCATCTGGACGATGCGCCGCCCACGATGTTCGTGAAGACCGCGCCCAACAGCCACGGCTGGATAACGGGTCAGGAGATCGGCCAGATCTGGCTCGACTACTTCGACTGGATTTACCGCAACCACGACTACGCGATTTATCCTCTGGCGCTCCATCCTGACGCTGCGGCCAAGCCTCACGTCATGTTGGCGATGGAGCGGCTGATCGATCACATCCTGAGACATCAGGGCGTCAGGATGGTTACCCACGCAGAAATGGCCGCGGACTTTCGCAAGCGCGTGCCGTTTGGATCGAACAAGACGGTGGGTGGGGAAGCCGGGCTGTAGTGTGGAGCCCTTACCAGAATTTGTAATCCCCGCGGCGCTGGTTGGCCGGTTCAATCCGAGGGGTGCTTCGGAAGGACAGTAAGATGGCGGAAAAGGACATCCAGGTTTGCTTCAATCCGCATTTCGACGCTGTGTCCCTTTGGCTCGGCTCGTTCGGCGGCGCCGATTCACCCTGCGACATTTCGCGCGGCGTCTTCGCGGCGAAGCGCGGCGTCCCCCGCCTGCTGGAATTCTTCCGCCGCTACGACATCACGACGACCTGGCACATCACCGGGCACTCGATGGAGAGCTTCCCCAAAGCGGCCGAGATGATCGCGAAGGACGGCCATGAGATCGGCGTGCACGGCTATTCCCACGAGAACCCGATCGCGATGAGCGCCGAGCAGGAGAGGGACGTTCTCGACAAGAGTATCGAGCTTTGCCAGGCGTTGACCGGCCAAAGGCCGCGGGGCTATGCGACACCGTGGGCCGAGTTCTCCTCCATCACCGTGGATTTGTTGCTCGAACGCGGCTTTTCGCACGAGTACAGCATGATGGAGGAGGACTGCTTTCCGTACTATTTGAGGACCGGGGATAGCTGGACGAAGATCGACTATACGAGAGACGCCGCGGACTGGATGAAGCCGTGGGTGCCGGGGAAGGAAGTCGACATCGTCGAAATTCCCCTCAGCTGGCACCTGGACGATGCCCCGCCCACAATGTTCGTGAAGACCGCGCCCAACAGCCACGGTTGGGTCACGGGGCAGCAGATCGGCCAAATCTGGATCGACTTCTTCGACTGGATTTACCGCAATCACGACTACGCCGTGTACCCCCTGGGGATGCATCCCGACGCCGCGTCGAAGCCCCACGTCATGTTGGCGCTGGAACGCCTCGTCGACCATATGTTTAGGCACCAGGGCGTCAGGATGGTCACCCACGCGGAGATGGCTGCGGACTTTCGCAGGCGCGTGCCGTTCGGATCGAACAAGACGGTGGGCGGGGAAGCCGGGCTTTAGCCCGCGTCCATCTGCGACGGACGCCCTCTAGGCCGAAAGCTTCGGCCTCAACTTGTGAAACTCGGTGCGCTCCTGGTAAGCGACGCCCGCGCGGAACAGCAGCGGCTCCTGGAACCACTTTGCCGTTAGCTGCATGCCGACCGGCATGCCTTGGGAATCGAGCCCGACGGGAACGCTGAGGCAGGGCACGCCCGCGTAACTGAAGCCGAAACAGTTGCGCAGAATGGAGTGGGTCGATTTCTGCAGGTCCTCCGCGTCCGTCCACCTCGGCGCAACGATCGGCGTCGTCGGCGTCAGCAGCATGTCGACCTCTTGGAAGATGCGTTTGAACTGGTGCTTCCACCGGATCAGAATTCTCAGCGCGTTCGCATAATCGGTTCCCTTGAACGGCTCGCCGGCGCGCAGGCGCCTCAAGACCTCGTCGCCATATTCCTCCGGGTAATTCTTCAGGCCGTCGCGGTGCATGTCCGCCATGTCGATCGCCAGTATGGTGGGGCCTGCGGCGACCCGCGCCTCTTCGGCACCCTCGATCTCGACATCCACCAGCGTGGCGCCGCAGGCTTCGATGACTTTCGAGGCTTCCATGACGCGCGCGACGACGTCCGGTTGGCAATTCTCGAAGTAGAAAGAGGTGGGGATGCCGACCCTGATGTTCTCGATGCCGTCCCGCAGCGTCGGGAGAAAGTTCTCCAGGGGCACGTCTTCGCTGAGTGAGTCTTCGGGATCATGACCGGCGATCGAGGCGAATCCCCGTGCCACGTCCGGCACCGTCCGCGCCATCATGCCGATCGTGTCGGCATGGATCGTGAGCGCCAGAGCGTTGGTGTTGGGGATGCGGCCAACGGTCGGACGAATACCAGAGATACCGCAGAGAGCTGACGGTCCGCGGACCGAGCCGCCGGTGTCGGAGCCGAACGCAATGCGGCACATGCCCGATGCCAGCGCCGCCGCGGTGCCTCCGCTCGAGCCGCCGGGTATCCGTGTTGTATCCCAGGGATTCAGGCAATTGCCGTAGTGAACGTTATGGGTGGTCGCGCCGTAACAGAACTCGGGCAAATTGGTCTTCCCCAGAAAGACCGGGCCCGAATTCCGGATGCGTCGGACCACTTCGGAATCAGAATTGGCGATGTTGTCCCGATACATTCCGGAGCCGAACGTGGTCCGGGTGCCAGCGACATTGAGGCAGTCCTTGACCAGCATCGGCACGCCGTGCAGGAGCCCGAGCCACTCGCCGTCATCGGCAGCCTTGTCGGCCTTTTGGGCCATTTCCAGCGCCATTTCCGGAGTCGTGGTGAGGACCGCATTGATTTCCGGATTGAAGCGCTCGATCACATCGAGATAGCGCTCGGTCTCCTTGACAGAGTTGCCAATGGCCATTGTTCCGCCTCCCATCGTCGCGAAAGCCGAACCCCAATTCCGCAAGAATTCTTCTCTTCGAACGTCCGCCTCCTACAGGTGACGGACGTTACCCGGAAGTGCTTCTGGTCGCGTCTTGCGGCTGGAAGGGCACTCTACCGGCCGCTGCGGTGGGCCGCAATAAAGGCCAAAATTAGTCTTGCGCTACAATAGACAAGGGCCGCCCCGCCCGACCAACGGGCCTGAGAGGATCGGAGGACGCAAGGATGGACGGACTGGAGATCGGACAACCGGCGCTCGCCGTGGTCGATATGCAGAACGACTTTGTCGACGACGATGTCGGCTCCTATGCGATCGGGGCGGAGCGCATGGTGACCCGGATCGGCCGGGTG
Organism: Alphaproteobacteria bacterium; assembly: GCA_022826345.1. Next base: position 498 of record JAJDVB010000127.1, on the reverse strand, counting down.
ATCGCGGCGGCCCGCCAGGCGCGGGTGCCGGTCGTGTTCAGCCAGGAGGTGCATCGCGCCGACGGGCTCGACGGCGGGCGCCTCCTCTGGGACGGGCGGAGCGGCTGGGTTACCGGCAAGCATCCCCGCGCCGCGCCTGGGGAAGCACCGGCGCCGCCCTGCATCGAAGGCACGAAGGGCTTCGATATCGTCGACGAGCTCGCGCCCGAGCCCGGCGACCTCCGCGTTCTCAAGCGGCGCTTCAGCATCTTTGTCGGCACCGAGCTCGACATGAACCTGCGTCGTCTTGGTATCGACACGCTCCTGATCGCCGGCGTCTGCAGCGATGTCTGCGTGCTGTGGACGACGGGCGACGCCTATCATACCGGGCGCAATTCATATGAACCGATACGGTGAGGCATTGGGATCATCACGATGGCGCGACGGCCCAGTTGCGCCGGGTCGTGTTCGTGATCACGTCGGGCTGGTCGGTCAGCCATTGCCACCCCGTCAAGCAGG
>JAJDVB010000081.1 GCA_022826345.1 Alphaproteobacteria bacterium | reverse complement strand
GCTCGCCGCCGCGTTCGAGGAACACCTCGACCATGCGTTCGCCGACGCGGACGTCGACCTGGCGGCCGATGTAGCGCTCCGGCGCGGAGTAGTGGTTGCGCTCGAAGCGGACGTGACAGTTCGGCCCGACCTTGCGCTCGACCCACTCTCCCCACTCCCAGGGGTGAGCCGGCAGAGCGGCCAGGGCGGCCCGCTCGTTCGCCTCGAAGAGCGCACGCCGGCTCTCGCCGCACTTGGCCATGGGGGTATCGTTGAGACGGTCGAGTTCGCGGCGGATGGCCGCGTTCATGGCGTCGAGCGAGAAGAAAGTCTGGTGGCGCAGCGCCAGCAGGATGCGCGTCTGCACGGCCCTGACACACCCCTCGACCAGCCCCTTGTCGGTGGCTCGCGCCTTGCGCGCAGGCAGCACCGCGATCTCGTAGTGGCGCGCGAACTCCCGGTAGCAGGGATTGAGCCGGATATCGTCGCGGTCGGGATCGTCCACCCCCGACTTGAGGTTGTCGATAATCCACCGCCGGGGGGTGCCGCCGAAGTACTCGAGCGCGCGCCGGTGGGCCATCGTCCAGTGGCGCACCGTCTGGTCGGGCGTCGCCTCCACGTAGATCAGGTTCGAATGCGCCAGGACCGCGACGAAGATCTCCACGTCGGTCTCGCCGCGCCCGGTGCGAAGGGCCAGCGTCTTGCCGGAGAAGTCCGCCATCCCGTAAAGCCCGGGCTCGTAGTCGAAGTGCATCTGCGCCGAGCCGCCGCAGCTGCCCTGGTGCGCCTTCAGACGAGCGCAGAACTGGCTATAGCTGTACGCCCTCCCGCCCTGGGCCTCGGCCTCGTCGCGGTACTCCTCCCAGAGCTTGCGGCGCGTCACACGGACCCGGCGCCGCTGCCGCTTGGCCTGGAGTTCACGGAGCACACCATCCCAGTCCGGCTGCGCGTACCCGCTCTCCCGCAGCGCCGGCGGATACAGCCGCGCACGCAGCCCGTCATCGTCGAGATCGGACGGCAATGGCCATGACAGACCCGCCGCCTGTGCGCGCTCCAGGACGTTCGATACCGTCCCCGCGCTCACGCTCACGGCCACCGCGATCTCCGCCCGGGGCAAGCCCAGGTCGTGATGGTGCCGAAGGATGTCCCTGATGCTCATGGTGTCGATCCTCTTCATTGGGGCCCTGCCTCCTCGAGTCGATCGATGGATCGATGAGGCTGAGCCGGGAGAGGATCGGCGCGCCTGGGAACATGGACGTGGATAGCGCCCGCAGGGCGATCGGGCCGGACCGCTGGCCCGGCCTCCGACGGTCAAGTCCGCCGGAATCGCGGTCAAATAAGATCGGAATCGCGGTCAGATGAGCCCGGATTTTGCAGTCCAGGAATTCTGATCGCGGCAGAAAGAAATCGCATTCTTGGTGGTTGGAAATAGCTTGCCAGCATCCGGTTTCGTCGGATGGAAGCCCACTATGGTGCTGCAGGGATGCGGCTACTGTTGGGACAAGGTGAAGCAGCGGTGGGTCAGATGTTGCATCGCGTAAGCACCCTCTACCGGCGCGAGCGGCTGGCCAAAATTGAGGGAGTCGGAGAGCAGCGGCATTCAAACTGACCCACTTCCGATTTTGACAGCACCTGGACACATGAGGCAGTAGGGGCCTTCTTCTGGAGCCGATGTGCCTCCCAAGGGGCTTTGTATGCCTAACTCGCCAAGCCGTTCTCGTGGGGCGACTTTACCGCTGCGCGCTGTTGCCGCGAGTCTCCCCATTGTGCATTTCGGTGCCCCAATTGCGGGGTACTTTGGGGTTTGTGTTCACGTGACATTGCGGTATGCCGCCGGCGCCGTTCCACGCGACACCTCCCGGGGCTGGACTGGCCCCAACCTGCTGGCGATGATCCTCTTCGAGAAGTACGGGCGGCACCAGCCTCTGAACCGGCAAAGGAACCGCTACGCCCGCGAAGGGATCGCTCTCAGCGTCTCGACTCTGGCCGACTAGGTGGGCGCGTGTGCCGTAGCGCTGAAGCCGCTGCACGCGCTGATCGAGGCGCATGTTCTGGCGGCAGAACGTCTGCACGGGGACGACACGCCTGTGCCGGTGCTGGCCAAGGGAAAGACCGACACGGGGCGGGCCTGGATCTACGTGCGCGACGATAAGCCGTTCTGTGGCCCCGACCCGCCGGCGGTGCTGTTTCGCTACTCCCGGCACCGCTCGGGTGATCACCCGGTTGACCACTTGCGGAGCTTCACGGGCATCCTGCAGGCCGACGCCTACGCCGGATACAAGCGGCGCTACGAGCCCGGTCGATCAGCGGGCCCCATCACGAAAGCGCTGTGCTGGGCCCATGGGCGGAGGAAGTTTTACGAGCTCGCCGACATCGCGGCCGGCAAGAGGCGCGGCAAGGGTACGCCGCCGATCTCACCGCTGGCGCTGGAAGCGGTGACGCGGATCGACGCGATCCTCGATATCGAGCGCACGATTAACGGCGAGACCGTCGAGCGGCGCCTCGCCGTGCGCCGGGAGCGGAGCGCGCCGCTCGTCGCGGAGCTCGAGGAGTGGATGCGCACGGATCGCGCCGGGCTCTCGCGCCACGCCGCCGTGGCCAAAGCGACGGACTACATGTTGAAGCGCTGGAACGGCTTCGCCCGCCTCCTCGACGACGGTCGCATCTGCCTCACAAATAACGCCGCCGAGTGCGCGCTCAGGCCGCTCTGTCTCGGACGCAAGTCCTGGCTGTTCGCGGGCTCCGACCGCGGCGGCGAGCGGGCGGCGGTGATGTACACGCTCATCGGCACCGCCAAGCTCAACGACGTCGACCCCCAAGGCTGGCTCGCCGACGTCCTCGATCGCATCGCCGAGATGCCGCAGACTCGGCTGCACGAGCTCCTGCCCTGGCACTGGAAGGCTGAACGACAACAGGCCTTGGTCGCATAGCCTGCAGCCTACCCCGGATGCTTACGACCTTCGCACAGCCGGACTGAAGGAAGCGTGATCATGGAAACGCTTGAACTCGATACAGGATTGAACGGGCTGCCCACCTGGAGGGCCATCTATGGTGCTCCGGCCAAACTGAGCCTCAGCGTCCGGGCGCGGGCGGCTGTCGAACAGTCACATCAGACCATTGCCGGGATCGTCGACAGCGGCGAAGCGGTCTACGGCATCAATACCGGCTTTGGCAAAATGGCCGACACCTTGAT
>JAJDVB010000178.1 GCA_022826345.1 Alphaproteobacteria bacterium | reverse complement strand
AACCCCATCGAAATGGCCTTCTCAAAGCTCAAGGCCCTGTTACGAAAAGCCGCCGAGCGCACCGTGGACGGCCTCTGGAAAGCCATCGCAACTATCCTCGAAACCTTCAGGCCCCAGGAATGCAAAAACTACTTCGCCGCCGCAGGCTACGATCCAGGTTGATCGGATAACGCTCTAACCACTATGAATCCTGGACGGAAATCGCTCCGCGGGTGTATCGCACCAGCCCCACATCGATCCTGTCCCTCGGGCCGGCGGATGGAGATGCACGGATCAAGTCCGCGCATGACGATGTGGGGCGGCCATAGCGGCGGAAGCAGACGAAGAGCCTGCCCTGAAGGGGACCGGGCCGCAGGCCCGGAGCGCGCGCGGGTTTGACCATTTCCCTCAGGCGCCGGGCGCTCGCTCCGCTCGCTTGGCTACGCGCCTTCGGCGCGCGGCGCAGTCGCGCCGTCCGGGCTGCTGCGCAGCCCGGTCCCCGTATCGGTCGAACTCCTCGCGGGTCGCCGCGCGCTGCGGAGGCAGGATTGTAGCGGGAAAACCGTTCAGGCGCCGGGCAGGCGATAGTCCTGGAACATCTCGCGCAGGCGCGATTTTTGAATCTTGCCGGTGGCGGTGAGCGGCAGCTCGTCGACCAGCACCACGTCATCAGGCAGCCACCACTTCGCGACCTTGGCCGCGAGGTAAGTATTGATCGTGTCCTTGTCCGGCACACAGCCGTCCCGCGGCACGACCACCATGAGCGGCCGCTCCTCCCACTTGGGATGGAAGACACCGATGACCGCGGCCTGCTTCACGTCGGGATGGCCGACCGCCGCATTCTCCAGGTCGATGGAGCTGATCCACTCGCCGCCCGACTTGATCACGTCCTTGGTGCGGTCGGTGATGCGCATGAAGCCGTGCTCGTCGAGGGTGGCGACATCGCCGGTGGGGAACCAGCCGTCTTCGTCGAGCCTGTCTCCGCCCTCGCCCTTGAAGTAGCCGCTGGCGGCCCAGTTGCCGCGCACCCACATGTCGCCAAACGTCTTGCCGTCGCGGGGCACCGGCGCGCCGTCGGCGTCGGTGATCTGGAGCTCCAGGCCGAACTGCACGCGCCCCTGCTGGCTCAGCACTGCCTCACGCTCCTCGGCGGAGAGCGCGTCGATGGCGGGTGTCGCTGTCGCCATGGTGCCGAGGGGCGAGGTCTCGGTCATGCCCCAGAGCTGGCGCACGGTCACGCCGTAGGGATCGGCCAGCCGCTCGATCATCGCGCGCGGCACCGCCGAGCCGCCGATGGCGACCCGCTCCAGGCTCTCGACCTTCTTGCCGCTCTCGTCGAGGTGGTCGATCAGCATGGTGAAGACCGTGGGCACGCCGAGGGCGAAGGTCACCCCCTCCCCTTCGATCAGCTCCTGCAGGCTCCGGCCGTCCATCTTCGTGCCGGGCAGCACCAGGCCCGCGCCGGAGAGGCAGCCGAGGTAGGGCAGCGACCAGGCGTTGCCGTGGTACATCGGCGCGATCGGCATCAGCACGTCGTGGGCGGAGATCCCCATGGCGCTGTTCTGGCAGGCGGCCATGGCGTGCAGCAGGGTCGAGCGGTGGCTGTAGAGCACGCCCTTGGGATTGCCGGTCGTGCCCGAGGTGTAGCAGAGCGAGGACGCGGCGCGCTCGTCGAAAAGAGGCCAGTCGAAGTCCTCGCTCTCACCCGCGAGCAGGGCCTCGTAGCAGGAGACGTTGGGAAGCGCGGTCGTCGGCATGTGCGCCTCGTCGGCCATCACCACGACCTGCTCGACCGTGGTGAGCCGGTCCGCAATGCGCTCCACCAGCTCGACGAAGGTGAGGTCCACGAACAGCACCCGGTCCGCGGCGTGGTTGACGATGTAGACGATCTGCTCGGTGAAGAGCCTCGGGTTCACCGTGTGCAGCACGGCGCCCATGCCCGAGACGCCGTAGAAGAGCTCCAGGTGCCGGTAGCCGTTCCAGGCCAGCGTGCCGACCCGGTCGCCGTGCCCGATCCCGAGCCGCGCCATGACGTTGGCGACCCGTCGCGCGCGCCGCTCGCATTCCGCGTAGCCGTAGCGATGGATCGGCCCCTCGACGGTGCGCGAGACCACCTGGCGGTCGCCGTGATACTCCGCCGCGTAGCGGATCAGCGACGAGATCATCAGCGGGATCTCCTGCATCAGGCCGTGCATGGCTCCTCCCCTCGTGCGGTCGGCCGGGGCCGCGCGCCCCGCGCCATTATCGGCCCCCGCCGCGCCGGTCGAAAGACTTTCCCGTTCACGGCTGATATTCTCGCCGGCCTTGCAGGGAGCGGCCTGCGTTCACGCAGCCAAACGAGAGACCGGGGAGGAGAGGATCGTGAAACTGGAGGGAAAGACGGCGCTGATCACCGGCGGTTCGTCGGGCATCGGCGAAGCCATCGCAACCAGATTCGCGGCCGAGGGCGCGCGCATCGCGGTCGTCAGCTCCTCGAACCTGGCCAAGGCCCAGGCGGTGGCGGAAAAGATCGAGGCGGCGGGCGGCGCCGCACAGGCCTTCGTCGCCGACGTGCGCGACGTGGATGCGGTCAAGGCGCTGGTCGGCGACGTGAAGGATGCGTTCGGCCGCATCGACATCCTGGTCAACTCGGCCGGCATCTTCGAGCCGACGCCCATCGGCGAGACCACCGAGGCCGAGTACGACGCCACCATGGACATCAACGTGAAGGGCACCTTCTTCGCGATCAACGAGGTGGCGCCGGTGATGATCGCGCAGGGCGGCGGCAAGATCGTCAACCTCTCGTCGGTGACAGGCGTGATGGGGTTCAAGACCTTCTCGGTCTATTGCGCGTCGAAGGCGGCGATCAACTACCTCACCCGCGCGCTCGCGCTGGAGCTCAGCCCCCACAACATCGCGGTGAACGCGATCCTGCCCGGCAACACGGCGACACCGATGAACGTGAAGATCCGCACCGAGCCGCAGTTCGAGGAGATGCTGGAGGGCATGACCGCAGTCACGCCGAGCAACCGGACCTATTCCGACGCCGACGACATGGCGTCCGCCGCGCTCTTCCTCTGCTCCGAGGACGGCCGCGCCGCCCACGGCTCGCTCATGCTGCTGGACGAAGGCATCTCCTGCGGGCTCTGAGCGCCCGGCCATGAGTGCGCATACGGCGGAGTCCGTTCCGGCCGGCAAGCTCTACACGGTGATTACCCATCTCGCGATGGAGTCGCCGCCCGAGCGGGCGGCTCCGCCGCCGCCGGCCGCCGGTCTTGCCGTCAATCGGCGCGGGACCATGCCGGTCGCCGACTACCTGCGCCTCTATCACGCGATCGGGGACGACTGGCTCTGGTGGAGCCGCCTCACGCTGGACGAGGCCGCGCTCGCGGCCCAGATCGCGCCGCCCCAGACGGAACTCTACGTGGCGGAGTCCGGCGGCGAGGAGATCGGCCTGATCGAGCTGAACCTGCGGCCCAAGCCGGATATCGAGCTTCGCTATTTCGGCGTGGTGCCGTCGTGGATCGGCAAGGGCCTCGGCGGCTGGCTGCTCGGCCACGCGCTCGCCGCCGCCGGGCGCCACCGGCCTCGCCGCATGATCCTCAACACCTGCACCCTCGACCACCCCGGCGCCCTCGCCTTCTACCAGCGGCACGGCTTCGCCATCACCCACAGCGAAGTGGATATCGTGGACGACCCCCGCCTCGTGGGCCTCCTGCCCCGCGATGCCGCACCGCACATCCCGTTGGCTGCCCCCGCTGATGGCTGATCGGGTGCGCTTGTCGCTTCATGCTCCCACTCGGTAGATTGGATTTATGACGGACTCGAAGAGCGACGCGGCGGCGCAGGCCATCTGGACGGCCTGGAGCGGCCATCACCTGATCGACGGCCTGCCTGAAGCGTGCCGTCCAAGCACGCCAGCCGAGGGCTACGCGGTGCAGGAGGCGCTCGCGGGTCTCGCCGGCGCCACGCCCGTCGGCTGGAAGATCGCGGCCACCAGCGAGGCCGGCCAGAAGCACATCGGCGTGGACGGCCCCCTCGCCGGGCGCCTGTGGGGGAGCAAGCTCCACCAGAGCGGCACCAAGCTGCCTGCCGGCCATCTGCACATGGCGGTGGTCGAGGCAGAGTTCGCGTTCTGCTTGGGTCGGGACCTGCCCGGCGGCGACGGCGACTACACGGTTGACGCGGTGATGGATGCGGTGGCGGCGCTGCATCCGGCCATCGAGATTCCGGATTCGCGCTTCAGGGACTTCACCGTCGTGGGCGCCGCCCAGCTCATCGCCGACAACGGCTGCACCGAGTATTGCGTGCTCGGGCCCGAGGCGCCGGAAAGCTGGCGCAACGTGGACCTTGCCGCCCACCCGGTCGTGGTCTCCATCGACGGCGAAGAGGCGGCGACAGGCAAAGGCGTGAACGCGCTGGGCGACCCGCGCATTGCGCTCACCTGGCTCGCCAACGACCGGGTCCGCCACGGCGTGCCGCTCGCGGCCGGCGACGTGGTCATCACCGGCACCTGCATCGTGCCGGCCAAGATCGCGCACAAGAAACACGTGCGCGCCGACTTCGGGGCGCTGGGTGCGGTCGAGGTGGCGCTGGCCTCGTTCTAGCTCGTGTCGGACTCAGCTGCCGCCGGCCGGCGGGCCTTGACCAGCCAGCCGAGCAGCAGGGTCGCCACCACCGCGCCGATCAGCTGGGCCACGATGAAGGCCGGCATGTGGAGCGGCATGATTCCGGAGAATGTGTCAGTGAGCGAGCGGGCGATGGTCACCGCCGGGTTGGCGAACGACGTGGACGAGGTGAACCAGTAGCCTGCGGTGATGAAGAGGCCGACGCCGTAGGGTACCAGCTCGGGCCTGAAACGCAGGCAGCCCAGGATCGTCGCGACCAAGCCGAAGGTCGCCGTGAACTCGCCGAGCCATTGGGAGAAGCCGGTGCGCTCCTTCAACGACGCGGTGACGATGGGCTCCTCGAACATGCCGTGCGCCAGCATCGCCCCGCAGATACCGCCGGCGATCTGGGCCAGCAGGTAGAGCCCGGCGTCGCGCAGGCCGATCTCTCGGCGGATCAGGAAGCTGAGCGTGACGGCGGGGTTGAAGTGCGCACCGGAGATGGGGCCGAAGATCACGATCAGCACCACCAGGATCGCGCCGGTGGGGATCGTGTTGCCGAGCAGCGCGAGCGCGACGTTTCCGCCCGAGAGCGTCTCGCCCATGATGCCGGAGCCGACGACCACGGCGAGCAGCAGCAGAGTCCCCAGCCACTCCGCGAAGAGCCGCCGCCCAAGGTCGAACCGTTCCATCCCCTCCCCCGGATTCGTTCGTTCAGCGCTTAGCCCGGAACTTCCCCCGATGTCACGGCCTGCACGGCGCGTTCCGGCCTGCCCCTGGCAGATCCGGCGACCGCACCATGGACCGGGGGACAGCGTGTGCAATCCGGGTTAGACACGAACCCTGTCGATCGGATCGGGACGGAAAGGCGAAGTGAAGGAATTGCGAAACGACAGAACGAACCCAATCTCTTGCAGCCCCGGTCTGGCATCGAAGTGCGTCGAGACACGCGCAAGCAGGTTCCCGATCGTCGGCCAAATCCATGCGTCGATTCTTCCCGAAGCGCCGCGAGACAATTGTGACATCTGTGTTGCAGTTGCATGACAGACGGTGTCCCAACGCCCGGATGGACCCGTTTGACCCCTGCCTGCGGCGGTGAATAATCGGCGCCGACGCGCCGCAGGGAGACCGCAATGGGCCGACTGGCAACCGATATCGGCGGGACCTTCACCGATCTCGTCTACTTCGACGAGGAGACCGGCGCGCTCGGCGTCGCCAAGTCGCTCAGCACGCCGGACGACCTCACGCGGGGCGTGCTCGACACCATCGACCAGGCGGCGCTCGACGCCGACGCGGTGGATTACTTCGTCCACGGCGGGACGACCGTCATCAACGCCATCACGGAGCGGACGGGCGCGAAGACCGCGCTGGTCACCACCGAGGGCTTTCGCGACGTGCTGGAGATCGCGCGCGGCAACCGCCCCGATCTCTACAACCTGCGCTACCGCAAGGAGGTCCCCTTCGTGCCGCGCCGGCTGCGCTTCGAGGTGCGCGAGCGGGTCGACGCCAGGGGACGCGTCCGCGTGCCGCTGCACCTGGAAGACCTGGACCCCGTGATCGAGGCGTGCCGGGCGCAGGGGGTGGAGGCGATCGCCATCCAGTTCCTGCACTCCTACGCCGCGCCCGCGCATGAGGAGGAAACGGCGGCCTACCTGCGGGACCGGCTCAACGGCGTTGCGATCACCGCTTCGCACGAGATCACCCGCGAGTGGCGCGAGTACGAGCGCGCCAACACGGCCGTGCTCAACGCCTACGTGCAGCCCATCGTGCAGCGTTACTTCGATACCCTTGAGGCCGGCATCGACAGGCTCGGGCTGGACTGTCCGATGATGGCGATGCAGTCGAACGGCGGCACCACGAGCTTTGGCTGGGCCAGGGAGCACCCGATCACGCTGCTTGAATCGGGGCCGGCGGCGGGCGTCAACGGCGCGGCCCTGATCGGCCGGCTCTGCGACGAGCCCGACGTGATCTATCTCGACATCGGCGGCACCACCGCCAAGTGCTCCACCATCGAGGGCGGCGAGCCCAAGGTCACCACCGACTACCGGCTGGAAGCGACGCGCATTCGATACGGCTACCCGGTACGAGTGCCGGTGATCGACATCGTGGAGATCGGCGCGGGCGGCGGCTCGATCGCCTGGTTCGACGAGGGCGGCACGCTCTGCGTGGGGCCCCGCAGCGCCGGCGCCGATCCGGGCCCCGCGTGCTACGGCCGGGGCGGCGCCGAGCCCACGGTGACCGACGCCAAGCTCATCACCGGCGTGCTCAACCCGGAAAACTTCGCGGGCGGGCAGTTCTCCCTCGATGTCGGACTGGCGCGGACTGCCATGGGCAAGATCGCAGACGGGCTGGGCTGCAGCGTCGACGAAGCGGCGGTCGCCGTTATTCGTCTGGTCGACGCCAACATGATCAACGCGCTCAAGCTCGTCTCGATCCAGCGCGGCCACGATCCCAACGACTTCGCGCTGATGGTAGGCGGCGGCGGCGGCGCCATGCACGGGGCCAGCCTCGGCCGCGAGCTCGGCGTGAACGAGATCGTGGTGCCGCGCTATCCCGGCCTCTTCTCGGCCTGGGGCATGCTGGCGACTGCGCCCCGCCGCGATTTTTTGCGCACCGCGCTGCAGCGCGCGGATGCGCTCGAAATCGCGGACGTGCGCGCGCTCTTCGCCGAGCTGCACCAGGAGGCGGAGCGATATTTCGCATCCGAAGGCGGGCGCGGCACCTTCAGCGCCGCCTGCCATCTCGACATGCGCTATTTCGGTCAGGAGCACGCGGTGACGATCCCCATCGACCTCGATGAGGCGAGCCGCGAGTCGATCCTCGACACGTTCCACGCCGCGCACGAGCGCGCCTACACTTTCCGCCTCGCGGACACACCGGTCGAGCTGGTCACCTTCCGTCTTACCGCAACCGCCGATGTCGCCCGGCCGGAACTGACACCGTGGACCTCGGAGGGTCGCTCGGAAGACGCGGCGGCGCGGGACGGACGCACGGTCGATTTCGGTGAGGACGGCCGGCACGAGACCCGCGTCTACGACCGCGACCTGCTGCCGCCGAGCTTCGAGGCGGCGGGCCCGGTCATCGTCGAAGAGCCGTCGTCGACGACCCTGATCTGCCCCGGCCAGCGCGTCCGGGTAGACGACCTGGGTTTCCTCAGAATCACCGAGGCATGAGCCAGCGGTGACCGGGGCTGCCGCCATGCGCGCCATGGTTTACCGCGGCGATGGCCCCGCGCTCACCCTGGAGGAGCGGCCAATTCCCGAGCCCGGCGCGGGGCAGGTCCTGGTTCGTGTCGCGGCTTGCGGTGTCTGCCGCACCGACCTCCACGTGGTGGACGGCGATCTGACCGAACCGCGGCTGCCGGTGGTGCCAGGGCACGAGATCGTGGGGCGCATCGCGGCGCTCGGCGCGGGCGTGGAGCGGTTCAGCGAAGGAGAGCGCGTCGGCATCCCCTGGCTCGGCTGGACCTGCGGCACCTGCCGTTATTGCCGGAGCGGCCGGGAGAACCTGTGCCCGGATGCGCGCTTCACCGGCTACACCCTGGACGGCGGCTACGGCGATTACTGTATCGCCGACGAACGCTACTGCTTCCCCCTGCCCGGCGAGCGCGACGATGCGCATTCGGCACCGCTGCTCTGTGCCGGGCTGATCGGCTACCGCGCGCTCGCGATGGCGGGCGATGCCGAGCGCCTCGGGCTTTACGGCTTCGGCGCGGCGGCGCACATCATCGCCCAGGTCGCGCGGGCCCAGGGTCGCCGCGTGTTCGCCTTCGTCCGGCCGGGCGATCGGGAGGCAGCCGACTTCGCCCGCAGCCTCGGCGCCGAATGGGCCGGCGCCTCGGACGAAGCGCCGCCGGAGGAGCTGGATGCCGCGTTGCTCTTCGCGCCCGTGGGCGCCCTGGTCCCCGCCGCGCTTCGCGCCATCGCGCCGGGCGGCACCGTAGTCAGCGCCGGCATCCACATGAGCGACATTCCGTCGTTCCCCTACGAGCTTCTATGGCGGGAGCGGCGCATCGTCTCGGTCGCCAACCTCACGCGGCGCGACGGCGAAGGGTTTTTGGCGCTCGCCGCGAAGACCGCGATCGAGATGCACATAGAGCCCATGCCGCTCGCCGATGCCAACACGGCCCTCGACCGCCTGCGCGCGGGGCAACTCCAGGGCGCTGCCGTGCTCACGGTGAACTGAAGTTCAGGAAGGCACGCCCATTTGCGCCATCGTCGCCCGCGTAAGCTCGCTATCGGGTTCGCGAAGCTGGTCCGCCATGGTGAAGTGGTTGAAGCCGGGAAGCTCCAGCCGGCTGAGCGGATAGCCGTGCGCTTCCCACACCGCCGTCATGGCGTCGGCCTGGCGTTCGTATTCGTCAGACTCAATGTCGCCCGAGACCAGCATCAGCGGTGCCGCCACCGGGTAGCGCTGCGTGACCGGGCTGTTGCGCTGCGCCTCCGCTTCGTCCATGCCGACCTTGTCGTTGAGGTAGCAGAGCCGGATCGGCTCCAGGTCGTAGATGCCCGAGATCGAGACCGCACTCTTCACGAGGTCGGCCGGCAGGCCGGCGCCGAAGGCCGGCCAGTCGGTCGCGAGCAGCATCGCGGCGAGGTGACCGCCCGCCGACTGGCCGAGCGCGTGAATGCGTCTCGGATCGCCGCCGATTGAAGCGGCATTGCGCCAGACCCAGGCGGCAGCGGCGCGGTTCTGACGCACGATCTCGTCCATGCGGTAGTCGGGCGCGAGGCCGTAGTTGATGACGACGGTGGCGACGCCGTGGGGCCGGCAGCCCTCCGCCACGAAGCTGTCGTGATGCTTGTCGAGGGAATACCAGTAGCCGCCGTGGATCATGATGAGGATCGGAGCGTCGTGCCGCTCCGCCGGAAAGATGTCGAGGGTCTCGACCGGGAGATCGCCGTAAGCGACGTCCCGCCCGCCCGGCAGCGCCGCGCGAGTCTCCGCGCTCCACGCCAGCCAGCGGTCGAAATAGTCGACGTACTCGGGGATGCGCGCGCGGTTGTTGTACTGCGCGTCGAGCGCCGCCCGATCATAGCCGCGGTAGATGGCCGCTCTGCTCATCCCGCTCTCCCCGTAACTGCCTCTCGCGAGTGTAGCCGTATTCCGTCCCGGCCATCGACCGCAGCGGTGCGGCGCACTACATTACGGGGACGGCGAGTGAAGCGAGAGGGGCACGCCCATGCACCGCATGTTCCGCACGATGGTCGCCGCTGCCGCCGTCATCGGCGCAACCTTGTGGATCGGAGTGCCGGCCGCGCAAGCCGCCTCCATCGGGGGTCCCTTCGAACTCGTGGACCACACCGGGCAGACGGTCTCCGAGGAGAGCTTCGACGACCGTTATCTGCTGGTCTACTTCGGCTACGCCTACTGCCCGGATATCTGCCCGACCGAGCTGCTCATCATGGGCCAGGCCGTGGACGAGCTCGGCGAGCTCGGCGACGAGGTTCAGCCGCTCTTCGTCACGGTCGACCCGGCGCGCGATACGGTCGAGTACCTGGCGGAGTACGTGCCCTCCTTCCACCCGCGCCTGGTCGGGCTGACCGGCAGCGACGAGCAGATCCACGCCGCCGCCAGGGCCTACCGCGTCTACTACCGGCTCAACGAGCCGGACGAGGACGGTGCCTATCTGGTCGATCACACGTCCTACATCTATTTCATGGACCCCGATGGCGACTATCTGACCCACTTCGTCTTCGGCCAGGGGCCGGAGAAGATGGCGGAGATCATCCGCAAGCACCTGGATTGAGCGGACGGGACCAGGCGGGCGAATGGCGGATTCGGGGAGCAGCGCCGCCGCTATCGCCGCAGCACGGGAGCGCGAGGAACGCCTGCGCTCGATCACCCGGACGGCGCCGGACGCCATCGTCATCATCGACGAAAGCGGCATCATCGATACGGTCAACCCGGCGGCGGAACGCCTCTTCGGCTATTCCAGCGCCGAGCTGGTGGGCCAGAACGTCAAGATGCTGATGCCCTCGCCTCATCGGGAAGCGCACGATGCCCACCTGTCGCGCTACCGCGAAACCGGCGAGAAGCGCGTCATCGGCATTGGCCGCGTGGTGGTCGGCAGGCGCAAGGACGGCACCACGTTCCCCGCGCGTCTCGCGATCGGCGAAATCACGCTCGAACAGGGGCGGCTCTTCACCGGGTTTCTCCACGACGTCACCGAGCGGGAGAACATCCAGCGCCGCGCCGGCATCCTCCAGCAGGAACTCATGCACGCCTCGCGGCTCTCAGCCATGGGGGAGATGGCGTCGGGCATCGCCCACGAGCTGAATCAGCCGCTGACGGCCGTCATGAACTACACGCGGGCGGCGCGAAGGCGACTCGATCGCGATGAAGTGGACCCCACGCCCATCGCTGACCTCGTGGACAAGGCCGGGCAACAGGCCGAGCGGGCGGCGGAGATCATCAAGCGGCTGCGGGGCTTCATCAAGAAGGACGAGAGCGAGCGCCGCCTGGAGCCGATCAACGCGATCGTCGAGGAGGCAGCGGCGCTGGCCCTGATCGGCGCGAGCGACCGCGATATCGAGTTGATCTTTTCTCTCGACGATACGCTGCCGCCCGTCCTGATCGACCGCATCGAAGTGCAGCAGGTCGTGCTCAACATCCTGCGCAACGCGATCGAAGCGTTCGAGGGGCCGGGCGAGCGAAAGATCCGCATCGCGACCTGGGCGGCGAGCCCCCGGCAAATCCAGGTCGATATCAAGGACAACGGCCCAGGCCTTGCGCCGGGCGTCGAGGACAATCCCTTCCGCCCGTTCCAGACCACCAAGGAGGACGGCTTGGGGATCGGCCTCGCCATCAGCCGCACCATCATCGATGCCCACGGCGGGCGGCTCTGGGCCGAGAACGCGCCGGAGGGCGGCGCCGCCTTCCATTTCCTGCTGCCAGTCGGGGGCGGGGCCGATGAATGACCGGGCCGAGGCCGTCGCCGTCATCGACGACGACGATGCGGTGCGCGATTCCCTGAGCGCGCTGCTGGAGGCCGCCGGCTACGACGTCGATACCTACGACTCGGGGCAGGCTTTCCTGAACGCCCTGCCCCAGGCCTTGCCTGCCTGCGCTCTCGTCGACGTGCGGATGCCGGAAATGGACGGGCTGGAGCTGCGGCAGCGGCTCGTCGAAGCGGCGCCGCAACTGCCCGTCATCATCATCACCGGTCACGGCGACATCGCCATGGCCGTGAAAGCGATCAAGGCGGGCGCCGTCGACTTCGTCGAAAAGCCGTTTACGGACCGCACCATTCTCGACGGTATCGCGCAGGCCCTAGCATTGCGGGAGGAGACGCTGAGCCGCGAGGCGCGGCGTCTCGACGTGGGCCGGCGGCTGGATCGGCTCACCGCGCGGGAGCGTGAGGTCTTCGAGCGGCTCGCCCGAGGCAGTGCCAACAAGGTCATCGCCCGCGAACTCGGCATCAGCCCACGTACCGTCGAGGTGCATCGCGCGCGGGTCATGGAGAAACTGGAAGCACCCAGCCTCTCGCACCTGGTCCGCATGGCCATGATCGCGCAGGTGGACATGGGCGATATCTGATCGCCCGCAGCGCATAGCGGCGCGCCGTCACCGGATTCCATCCGCGCTGCCCCGTAGGGAGAATTCCTTACGCAACCACCCCAATTGCGCGGCCACGCGAAAACCACGAAATACGCGTCCGGGAAGCCCGCAATAGCTGCGGTAAGGGACGATCACCATGAGCGTTGCCGCTAGGAACCGGGCGGTGCATCCGGCCGCTGCCGGGAGGCCGCCCGCCGGGTTCGACCGGCTCGACGGTATTGGCGTCATCAAGCATCTGGTGCCGCATGAATCGCTGGCACTCGAAGGCGACAGGGCAGATCGCCTCCACCGCGTGCTGAGCGGCACCATCGCCGGCTACAAGGCGACGGCGGATGGGCGCAGGCAGATCCTGACGTTCTTCTTCCCAGGCGATCTGGTGGGGCTCACCGTGGGCGAGCGCTACGCATACAGCGCCGATGCGGTCGATCACACTAGCGTCCGCTCGTTTCCCCACGCACGGCTGAGAGAACTCGCGGCGCAAACACCGACGCTGCAGGAAAGCCTGCTTTCGGCTTTACGCCGGGAGGTTGCGGCGGCGCAGGAAAGACTTCTCTGGGTCGGGCGCAAGACGGCGCGAGAGCGACTCGCCGGTTTCCTCCTGGAATGCGATGGTCGCATTGGGCTGCACGACAAGGACGGGCGGCGGATCGTTCCGCTGCCGATGAGCCAGTTGGAGATCGGCGACTATCTGGGTCTCGCCTCCGAAACGGTGAGCCGAGCTCTCGCCGAGCTTGTACGGGACGGCACCATCGAGATCGTGCGCCCCTTCGCCGGCATCGTCATCCGGGACCGCCGGTGCCTGGAGCGCGCGGCGGACGAGGGCGGCCCTCCCGCCGGCGCTCGCAACTGATAGCCAGTCCGCCGGGCGCCGCCCGGCGGCTCGGGCCGCGTTCGGCCCGGTGATAGACTTGGACGATGATCGCCCTCCCGCCCCGCCTGGCGCGGCTGCTTTCGATTGCGGCCCTCCTGCTCGCACCGGCCTCAGCCCCGGCGGACCCGGGAGAACCGGCGCCGGCCGATGACCAGGAGATCGAACGCAGTGCCGCCATGGCGCTCCAGCTGACGGCGACGCCGAACGCGGGCGCGGAGGGCCAGTCCGTTATGCTCTCCATGGCGGTGCAGGGGCACGCGTCATCCCAATACCTGCTGGGACTCATGCGCCTCGAAGATGAAGGAGACGTTCGCGACCGGCGGGAGGCGGTTCAATGGCTGGAGCGCGCCGCATCCCAGGGCCACGAGGGCGCCCTTGCCCACCTCACCGGGATGGCCGCGCGCGGAGATGTGCCGGCGAACCTCGCCCTTGGCCTGATCGCACGCGACCACGAGCGCGGCGCCGTGGCCGCCTTGCGCCACTTGCGCGCGGCTGCGGAGGCCGGTGATCCGCAGGGGTTGCTGGCGCTCGGCGGGCTCCACGGCGCGGGTACCAGGGTCCTTGACCGCGATCCGGCTCACGCCGCCGACCTGTTCAGCGCCGCCGCTGACGCCGCCATGAATGCGGTGCAGCGCAGGCGGCAGGCAGCTGCAACTGGCATCCTCGGCTTCGGCTCCGACGAATGGTTCGAGGCCGCCGTAGCCCATACGCGCGCCGAGCGCGCCGCGCCGCTCGACCGCGACGCCGCTCGAGCGGAGCTCTTCGCACGTTACTGGGTGGGGCTGGCGCTCCTCGCCGGCGCCGGCACCGCCGTCGACACGCCGCGCGGCCTCGCCCACCTCCGCGCTGCCGCCGAGCGCAGTTTCGATCTCGCCGAATATACCTTGGGGCTGCTCTACGAGCGCGGCCACGGCGTGCCCCGCGACGACGATCAAGCGCGTCAATGGTTCGCGCGAGCCGCCAGCCACGGCCACCCTCTGGCCAAACCGGCGCTACGGGCGATCAGCCGTCGCGGTGGGTGCGCTCGTGGCGCTCGTGGCGCTCCTGCGCCTCGACGCTGAGGGTGGCGATGGGGCGGGCTTCCAGGCGACGGAGGCTGATGGGCTCGGCGGTTTCCTCGCAGTAGCCGTAGGAGCCGTCGTCGATCCGCTGGAGCGCAGCCTCGATCTTCGAAACGAGCTTGCGGGCGCGGTCCCGGGTGCGAAGCTGGACCGAGCGTTCCGATTCAACGGCGGCGCGATCCCCCAGGTCGGGCTCCTGCACGGTATCGAGCCTGAGCTTCTCGAGGGTCGCGTCGGTTTCGTTGAGGATGTCGTGCCGCCACGTCTCCAGCTTGCGCCGGAAATACTCCCGCATCCGCGGCGACATGAATTCTTCCCTGCTCGTCGGCTTGTACTTGGCCGGGAGCTTCACCCGATCTTGCGCCACTGCCCTGCCGCATCCCCCTTGAAATGGGCGCGGAGTATAGAAATGGACCGGCGCCTCGGCAAGCCATTCCGACGCTCTTCCCCGCTCGAGTTGAAGAATTCGTCTCGGCGAGTATTTCATTATAATTCAACGAATTACTCATAAATCTTGAGACCGTGAGGAGTGTCGGGACGCCGGGAAATGGCCGACGGAGCATCGCACGGCTATCATGGCCGGGGGCGAGCGGGACCTCGCGGCCTGCGGTTTGAGAGAGGGATGAAATGGTCGAGGGCCTCGCGCCAGGCGACTGGGTCAGGAATCCGCAGGCGCCGGACTGGGGCCTCGGCCAGGTGCAGTCAGTGATCGGCGACCGGGTGACGGCGAATTTCGAAAATGCGGGCAAACGCCTGATCAACGCTGCCGTGGTCAGCCTCACCAAGGTCGATTCACCCGCACCGCTCGACGAGGACCCATTCTGAGCAACCCGATCACTGCCTCGCGACGCGGTGCACCTGGATCGACATTCAAACTAATTCTCGACCGTCGACCGGCTAGGTGTTAGGCATCGGGGCCAGTTTGTCTTACCGCCCGCCGAGCTCGGCGGACCAACATCGTCGGAGACCGTGAGTGGCCCTATCGGCCGGAAATCAGGCGCCCAGACACCCCGGAAGCGGGAGGCGCAGAGCGCGTTACACCGAGAAGGGACGGCAGGTCGACCCGGCGGCGCAGGCAGAGATCCGCGCGCTGCTGGGAGATGAGCCCAGGCGCCAAGACCTGCTGATCGAGCACCTGCACAAGATCCAGGACCACTACGGCTGCCTCGCGGCCCGTCATCTGGCGGCGCTCGCGGCCGAGATGCGCCTCGCCATGGCCGAGGTCTACGAGGTCGCGACCTTCTACGCCCATTTCGACGTGGTGATGGAGGGCGAGAGCCCGCCGCCACCGCTCACGGTCCGGGTCTGTGACAGCCTCACCTGCGAATGTCTCGGCGCGCCCGCGTTGCTGGAGGCGCTCCCCGGCGCGGTGGGAAACGCGGTACGGGTGGTGCGGGCGCCCTGCATGGGCCGCTGCGAGGAAGCGCCGGTGGCCGAGGTGGGCCATCGCCACGTGACCCAGGCGACCGTCGCGTCGATCCTGGCTTGTGTCGAGGGAGCGGATCATTCGCCGGTCAATCCGCCTTACGTTGATTTCGACGCCTATGTCGCTGCTGGCGGCTACACCGTGCTCAAGGAATGCCTGTCGGGCGCGCGGTCCGTCAACGACGTGATCGCGGCGCTGGAGGAGAGCGGCCTCAAGGGCAAGGGCGGCGCGGGCTTCCCGACCGGGCGCAAGTGGCGCTTCGTCCGCGCCGAGACCGGCCCGCGGCTGATGGCGGTGAACGCGGATGAGGGCGAGCCCGGCACCATCAAGGACCGGGTCTACATGGAGACCGACCCGCACCGCTTTCTCGAAGGCTCGCTGATCGCCGGCTGGGCTGTGGAAGCCGCCGAGTGCTACATCTACCTGCGCGACGAGTATCCCGGCATCCGCGAGGTTCTGCTGGAGGAGATCGCGAAGCTCGACGCCGCAGGCTTCACTGACCAGACCAGGCTCATCCTCCGCCGGGGCGCGGGCGCCTATATCTGCGGCGAGGAGTCGGCGATGCTGGAAAGCATCGAGGGCAAGCGGGGCGAGCCCAGGCACAAGCCCCCCTTCCCCTCCCAGGTCGGACTCTGGGGCCGGCCCACGCTCATCAACAATGTCGAGACGCTCCACTGGGTGCGCGACATCCTGGAGCGGGGGCCGCGCTGGTTTGCGGACGAAGGCCGCAACGGGCGCTCCGGCTTCCACAGCTTCTCGGTGTCCGGCCGGGTGAAGGAGCCTGGCGTCAAGCTGGCGCCGGCCGGGATCACCATGAACGAGCTGTTGGCTGAATTCTGCGGCGGCATGGCCGACGGCCACACCTTCCGCGCCTACCTGCCCGGCGGTGCCTCGGGCGGCATTCTGCCCGCCTCGATGGCCGACCTCCCGCTCGATTTCGGCACCCTGGAGGAGCACGGCTGCTTCATTGGCTCGGCTGCGGTCATGGTGCTATCGGACAAGGACGATTTGAAGGGCGCGGCGCTGAACCTGATGCGGTTCTTCGAAGACGAGAGCTGCGGGCAATGCACGCCTTGCCGTGTCGGCTGCGAGAAGGCGGCAGTCATGATGAGTAACGGCCACTGGGATGCGCCGCTCTTGCGCGAGTTGAGTGCCGCCATGGCCGACGCCTCGATCTGTGGGCTCGGGCAGGCCGCGCCGAACCCGCTGCTCTCGATCCTGCGCTACTTCCCGGAGGAGCTCGCATGAGCGACGTCATCCGCTTCACCCTCGACGGCCGCGCCGTCACCGCGCAGCCGGACGAGACCATCTGGCAGGTCGCCAAGCGGAACGGGATCGACATTCCCCACCTTTGCTACACACCCGAGCCCGGCTACCGGCCGGACGGCAACTGCCGGGTCTGCATGGTGGAGATCGAAGGCGAGCGGGTGCTCGCGGCCTCCTGCATCCGCAGGCCGGCGGACGGGATGGTGGTCCGCGTCGATGCGGAGCGTGCGGTGCGCTCCCGCGACATGGTGATGGAGCTGCTGCTCGCCGATCAGCCTCCGCCGGAGTCGAGCCACGACCCGTCGTGCGAGCTTTGGGATTGGGCGGGGACCATGGGTCTCTCGACGAGCCGCTTCGAACCGCGGCAGTCGCCTGCCCCCGACCTCACTCACACGGCGATGGCGGTCAACCTGGACGCCTGCATCCATTGCACCCGCTGCGTCCGCGCCTGCCGCGAGGTGCAGGTCAACGACGTGATCGGCATGGCCGGCCGGGGCGCGCGCAACAAGATCGTCTTCGACTTCGACGACCCCATGGGTGAGAGCACCTGCGTCGCCTGCGGCGAATGCGTGCAGGCCTGCCCCACCGGCGCGCTGATGCCGGCCAAGGAGGTCGGCAAGGAGACGCCGGCCAAGGAAGTTGACAGCGTCTGCCCCTACTGCGGCGTCGGCTGCCAGCTCACCTTCAACGTCAAGGACAACAAGATCCTCTGGGTGGACGGCAAGGACGGCCCGGCCAACCACGGCAGGCTGTGCGTCAAGGGCCGCTTCGGCTTCGACTACGTGAATCATCAGCACCGGTTGACGGCGCCGCTGATCCGCCGGGAGGACGCGCCCAAGTCGGCCGATATCGACATCGACCCGGCGAATCCCTTCACCCATTTCCGCGAGGCCAGTTGGGACGAAGCGCTCGACGTGGCGGCGGCGGGCCTCAAGCGAATTCGGGACGAGCACAGCGCGGGCGCGCTCGCGGGCTTCGGTTCCGCCAAGGGCTCCAACGAGGAGGCCTATCTGTTTCAGAAGCTCGTGCGCGCGGGCTTCGGCACCAACAACGTCGATCATTGCACCAGGCTTTGCCACGCCTCCTCGGTGGCAGCGCTGCTGGAATGCATCGGCTCCGGCGCGGTCACCGCGAGCTTCAACCAGGTCGAACACTCCGACGTCATCATCGTGATTGGCGCCCAGCCCACCGCAAACCATCCGGTGGCCGCGACCTTCTTCAAGAACGCGGCGAAACGCGGCGCGAAGCTGATCGTGATCGACCCGCGCGGCTCGGCGCTCTCCCGCCACGCGAGCCACTTCATGCAGTTCAAGTCCGGTACGGACGTGGCACTGCTCAACGCGCTGATGCACGTCATCGTCGAGGAAGAGCTCTACGACCGGCAGTACGTCTCGGCCCACACGGAAGGGTTTGAGCAGCTCCGCAACCATCTTAAGGACTACGCACCGGAGGAGATGGGGCCGGTCTGCGGCATCGAGCCCGACGTGCTGCGCGAGGTCGCGCGTCTCTACGGGCGTGCCGAGGCGGCGATCATCTTCTGGGGCATGGGCATCTCCCAGCACATCCACGGCACCGACAACGCGCGCTGCCTGATCTCGCTGGCGCTGATCGCGGGACAGGTGGGCCGCCCCGGCACCGGTCTGCACCCGCTGCGCGGGCAAAACAACGTGCAGGGCGCCTCGGACGCCGGGCTCATCCCAATGATGTACCCGGACTACCAGCGGGTGACCGACCCCATCTTGCGCGACGAGTTCTCAGAATTTTGGAACGCCGAACTCGACCCCAACGCCGGCCTCACCGTGGTCGAGGTGATGAACGCCGCCCACGAGGGCCAAGTCAGGGGCATGTACATCATGGGCGAGAACCCGGCGATGTCGGACCCCAACCTGCGGCATGTGCGGGAAGCGCTCGCCTCGCTCGACCATCTCGTCATCCAGGAGCTCTTCCTGACCGAGACCGCCTGGCACGCCGACGTGGTGCTGCCGGCGTCCGCGTGGCCGGAAAAAGACGGCACGGTCACCAATACCAACCGCCAGGTCCAGATGGGGCGCGTCGCACTTACCGCGCCCGACGGCGTCAAGCAGGACTGGTGGATCATCCAGGAGATCGCGCGCCGCATCGGGCTCGACTGGAACTATGGCGGGCCGGCCGATGTCTTCGCCGAGATGAAGGGCTGCATGCCCTCCCTCGACAACATCAGCTGGGAGAGGCTGCGCCGCGAAGGCGGCGTGACCTATCCCTGCGAGGGCGAGGACGAACCCGGCCAGGACGTGATCTTCGAGGACGGCTATCCGACGCCGAGCAAGCGCGGCAAGCTCGTGCCCGCCGGGATCGTGCCGCCGGACGAATCGCCAGACGACGAGTTCCCCATGGTGCTGACCACCGGCCGCATGCTCGAGCACTGGCACACGGGCGCGATGACGCGGCGCGCCGCGGTGCTCGACCACCTGGAGCCCGAAGCGGTCGCCCATCTCGCACCGGCGGAGCTTGAGCGCATGCACATCGAGCCCGGCGCGCCGATCACGATCGAGACCCGGCGCGGCGCCATCGGCCTTCGCGCCCGCGCCGATGCCGGTGTGCCCGCCGGCGTGGTCTTCGTGCCCTTCTGCTTCGCCGAGGCCGCCAGCAACATGTTGACTAACCCGGCCCTCGACCCGTTCGGCAAGATTCCGGAGTTCAAGTACTGCGCCGCTCGCGTCACTCCGGTGGAAGCCGCTGCCAAAGCGGCCGAGTAGCCGTTAGAGCGGACTTCTTCGCTCTACCCAGTGCCGCACGAGGCTGCCGGCCCGGTTACCCCGAACGCCCCGGAACATCGTGCGCTGCACAGTGATCGGCGCGTGAGGCATTATCGCGCCATGCAAGCCGAGAGCGGGCGCGGTGCGACGGGCGGAGACAGGATTGGCGGACCCCGTCGCTGGGGTGGCTGCTCTCCGCAATCCGGGCTACCGCCGTCGACGCCCCCGTCGAGGACGGCGGCTATCTTCACTCCGGAATCCCGATTGTCCCACTTAGTCCCACTCAATCCCGGTGAATCCCGGTCATGCCACCTGATCCCACTTAATCCCGGTGAATCCCGGTTATCTCACTCAATCCCACTTAATCCGGGTGAATCCCGGCTATCCCGGTTAATCCCGCAAGAAGAGTTCGATGCCGTCTCACCCCCGCGCGGGGCGTGACGCAGGCCGTGGCGGCGCTGAGACATCGGAGTTGGGCAGCGGCGGGGCCGCTGCCGTCCAGTGGTTTACGACGGCACGCCTCGGCCGGAGAGGGGCACGACCGTCGTGGAGACCGCCTCTGCGGAGTCATCCTCGTCGGGCTCTTTGTCGGCATCGGGCGCGTCGCCGCCCTCTCCTTCCAGCGGCGGTTGAGCGCCTGCCCCTTCCGCCGCCGGATCGGGGCTGTCGAGCAGGCCCGCAGCCTCCAGCTCGTCCACGCCGGGAAGGTCGTCGAGGCTTTCCAGCCCGAAATGCTCCATGAATGCCGGCGTGGTCACCCAGGTGACGGGGCGGCCCGGCGTGCGCCGGCGCCCCTTCGGCGCGATCCAGCCGGCTTCCAGCAGGATGTCGAGCGTGCCCCGTCCCAGGTGGACCCCGCGAATCTCCTCCACCTCCGCCCGCGTGACCGGCTGGTGGTAGGCGATGATCGCAAGCGTCTCCAGAGCCGCCCGCGACAGGCGCCGGCGGACCACCCGGTGTACGGCCAAGTGATCGGCCAGATCCGCCGCGGTGCGGAAGGTCCAGCCGCCGGCGACCTTCACGAGCTGGACGCCGCGGTGCTCGTAGTAGGCGGCGAGCGCGGCGAGCTCTCCCTCGACATCGGTACCCTCCGGCACTTGTGCCGCAAGTGTCGCAGCATCGACCGGACGGCCCGCCGCGAAGATCATGGCTTCCATGATGCGGCGCGCTCGGGCCGCACGCTCCTCATCCTCGGTGGGCTCTGCGGTCAGTGACAACTCGGGCGAATCGGTCATGTCTCTTCCCGCCTCCGGCGGAGGTAGATCGGGCCGAACGGTTCCATCTGGCGAAGCTGCAACTGGCCCTCGCGCGCAAGCTCCAGCGACGCAGCCAATGTGCTCGCCACGCCCGACCGCGCGGCCGCCTCGCTCTCGGGGCCAGAGCCGCGGGGCAGAAAGCGCTCAAGGATCTCCCAGTCCGGCGTGCTGCCCAGCAACTGTGTCAGCCGCTTGTAGGCGTCCTCCATCGAGTGATAGGCGCTGAGCTCGATCAACAGGCCGCGCGGCTTGCGGCGGATGCGATGAGCGGCATAGGCCCGCAGCAGCTCGACGAGCGTGCCCTCGTGCAGCGCCTCCTCATGCACGGGCAGGCCCTCGGCCGCGCCGGCGGCGAAGACGTCCCGCCCCAGTTGCGGCCGGTCCATCAGGATCGCCGCGGCGTCGCGCATCGCGGCCAGGCGACGAAGCCTGAGGGCGAGCGCAGCAGCCATCTCGGGGCCGCTCGGCTCCTCAGCGTCTTCCCCCTCGTCGGGCAGGAGCAGGCGCGACTTGAGGTAGGCGAGCCACGCCGCCATGACCAGATAGTTGGCCGCAAGCTCCAGGCGAAGCCGGCGCGCCTGGGCGACGTAGTCCAGATACTGCTCGGCCAGCGCCAGTATCGAGATGCGGGCGAGGTCGACCTTCTGGGTGCGGGCGAGCGTGAGCAGCAGGTCGAGCGGCCCCTCGAAGCCGTCGAGGTTGACGATCAGCGTGGGCTCGTCGCCGGCCGCACCGGGCGGGCGCGCAGCCGAGCCTCCCGCGCTCGCGTCGTCTTCAAACGGTGTCAGATCAGCCATGACACCAACGCCTCCACGCCGAACAAACCGACGATCAACTCGAAACCTGCTGCCGTCGGCGGCAGGATGATCGCCGCCAGCGGGTTGAACGCGCTGCCGAACTCCGCCGCCGCCAGCGGCACCAGAAAGAACGCCACCAGCACGGCAATTATACCGAAGCGTTCGAGTCGCGCGAAACGCTCGGCATGGCGCGGCGGCAGCAGCCCGTGCACCACGCGGCCGCCGTCGAGCGGCGGCACCGGCAGCATGTTGAAGATGGCCAGCACCAGGTTGATGACGATGCCGAGGGTGAACGTCGCCTGCCACCATTCGGCCAGCGACGCCGGAAGGGCCGTTGCCACGTGGAGCAGCAAGGCCGAGAGGCAGGCCAGCAGGATGTTCATCCCCGGCCCCGCGAGCGCTACGAGGACCATGCCGCCCCTGGGGTTGCGAAGCCTCGCCGGGTTGACCGGCACAGGTTTCGCGAAGCCGAAGACGAAGGGCGCGCCGACGGCGATGAGCGCGCCCGGCAACAGGATCGTGCCCACGGGGTGCACGTGCTTGATCGGATTGAGCGTGACCCGGCCGAGCCGCTTCGCCGTGTCGTCGCCGAGCTTGAGCGCTGCCCAACCGTGCGCGGCCTCGTGCAGGGTGATGGCGAGCAGCACCGGAATCACCCAGACCGATGCGGCGAGGATCCAGGCCTCGATCACGGAGGAGCCACCCGGGCCAGCAAGGCATCCAGCTCACGGCGGCCGTCGGCTTGGTCGAAGGGGTCGGGTTCGTGCCGCAACGCCAACATCAAATCAAATCGCTCCCGCGCGCGGCCCTCGAGTCGGGGCACGGCCGCCGTGACATCCGCCATTTCGTCGCGGTTTCCGTTGCAGTGAAGAGCCAGGTCGCAGCCGGCCGCGAGCGCAGCGGCGGCCCGTGCGCCGACCGGTCCGGTCAAGGCACCCATGGAAAGATCGTCGCTCACCAACAAGCCGTCGAAGCCGATGGCGCCTCTCACGGCCTCCTCGATCACGGTCCTGGAGAGTGTGCCGGGCCGCTCGGGGTCGAGTGCCGCATAGCACACATGGGCAGTCAATCCCGCCGGCGTATCGCAAAGCGCGCGAAAAGGCGCGAAATCGGAAGCGCGCAGCACGTCGAGCGATGCCTCGACACGCGGCAGCACCGCGTGGCTGTCGGCAGCCGCGCGCCCGTGACCCGGCAAGTGCTTGATGGCCGGGACGATGCCGCCCGCGGCAAGGCCGTCACAGACTGCCCGGCCCAATCGCCCTACCACGTGCGGATCGGCGCCAAGCGAGCGGTCGCCGATGGCATTGCCGGCATGACCGAGGTGGAGGTCCAGCACCGGCGCGCAGTTGACCGTGATCCCGAGGGGATGCAGGTCCGCCGCCACCAAGCGGGCGTTGAGCCAGGCCGCGCGTGCGCCGGCGGTCTCGTCGATCCTGGCCAGCGCACCGAGCAGCGCCGGCGCGGGCGGCACGCACCAGTGCGGGGCGCCGAGGCGGGCTACGCGGCCGCCTTCCTGATCGATCAACACCGGCGCGCCGGGTCGCGCGACGGCCTCGCGCAGTGCCGCGACCAGCGTCCGAACCTGCTCCGGTCGTTCACAATTTCGCTTGAATAGGATGAAACCCGTTGGATCCGCTTCTGTCATGAAGCGGCGCTCGTCTGCGTCGAGTACCGGGCCCGCGCAGCCGAGAATCACCGCCCGCGGCGCGGCGCGTGGCGTCACGCCGTCCTCAATCTCGCGCCACGAAGCACTCGCGCCCACGCTCCTTCAGCCGCTCGCAGACCCTCCGCGCCGCAGCCACGTCGGTGAGCGGACCGGCGCGCAGCCGGTAGAAGATGCCGTTGTCGCCGCGATCAACTGGCATGATCAGCGGACTAAGGCCGGTGAGTGCATCATCGTGGCGGCGGCGGAGCGTCTCCCAAAGCGTCTCCAATGGGCTTCTCGCGTTCGCGGTGCCGAGCTGAACGTAACGCCAGGCGCGGGGTTGATCCGTTGCCGGTGGAGCGAGCCCTTCGCGAGCCGGCTCGGCCCGCGCCACGGGGCGCGGCTTGTACGGGGGCAGCGGCACCGGGTCTGCCTCTTCAGCCTGGGAGGACGCGGCGGGCGCCCCGGCGTCTCGCTGCAGCACTTCTTCGACCAGAGCCAGCGTGTCAGCCTCCAGCCCCGGCACGTCCTCGACTGCTGACGGTGGCTCGGTTTCACGCGTGGGGGCTTCGACCGTGGCCGGCTCATCGAGCTCGGACCTCCGCGCCTCATCGGCCAGTATGGCCGCAAGCGTTCCCGGCTTGGGCGGCGGCGGCAGCAGAACCCCGTCGATTTCCGAAGTCTCGAGATCGAGCGGCGGCGCTTCCTCGACCGCTGCGAACTCTGGGGGGCCGTCGTGCTCGGGCGGGGGTGCCTCTTCGGCCGAGACGGGCTCCGTCGGCGCCTCGGGTCCTGGGGGTGTCGCCTCCTCGACCGGCACGGGCGCCGGTTCTTCAACGCCGCCTGCATCGGGTTCTAACGCCGCCACCGCGGTATCTGCGCCGGACCCCGCCACCGCGAGCGCTTCGGCGCTATCGGGCTCCGGCTTTGGCGGAGCCAGCGGCTCCTCCGGCGGTGGCAAAACCCGCTCCGGCGCTTCCTCGGGCTCGGCCGCCGACAGCGTTTCGTAAATCAGCGTGCCCTGATTCGGGATTTTCAACCCACCCGGATCGTCGGGACGCACTTTCCAAGGCTCTGCTGAGGCGGTGATGAGCGGCACCGAAGCCTCGTCAGGTGGTGGTCCTCCTCCGCTCCCCACCCGCTCGGTTACAGCCCAGGCGCCGCCCGCGAGCACTGCAGCGCCCAGAAGAATCCAGACCGGAAGCAGTCGGGGGCGCCGGCTTTCCGCCCGCCCCTCGTCGGCTTGCTCGACCGGCTCCTGAGATGCCGCTGGCGTCTCCGCGTCCGGCGACTCGGGCGCGGGCGGGGTCTCCGAGCCGTCTTCGCCGCCGCTCATCGCATCTCCTGCACCGGCTCGACTCCGAACAGCGCCAGCCCCTCCGCAATAACGATCCTGACGCCGCTAATCAACGCAAGCCGCGCGCGCGTCTCCGACGGTCGCTCCGCATCGACGAAGCGCAGCCGCGGCTCGTCCTTCCCTCTGGTCCAGAGCAGATGGAAGGCGCCCGCAAGCTCCTGCAGATGATAGGCGATGCGGTGCGGCTCGTGGGTCAAAGCGGCGCCCGCCAGCACCCGAGGCCACTGGCAGAGCCGCCGGATCAGGTCGAGCTCGGCCGGGTCATCCAGGCACGTCAGATCGGCACTGGCGAGAGCGGCAGGCGTGAGCTCGTTCTCGGGCACGATCTCGGCCCCGCGGCGCAATGCCGAACACGCCCTGGCGTGGGCGTACTGGACGTAGAAGACCGGGTTGTCGCGCGACTGCTCCAACACCCTTCGAAGGTCAAACTCAAGCGGGGCGTCGTTGCGGCGTGTCAGCATGATGAAACGGACCACGTCGCGGCCGACCTCGTCGACGACATCTCGCAGCGTCACGAAGCGTCCGGCACGCTTCGACATCGCCACCGGCTCGCCGTCGTCGAGCAGCTTCACCATCTGGCATATCTTGACGTCGAGGTTCGCCGAACCGTTGGAGATCGCCGCGACGGCGGCCTTCATCCGCTTGACGTAGCCGCCGTGGTCGGCCCCCCACACGTCGATCAGGTCGGCGAAGCCGCGCTCGATCTTGTCGCGGTGATAGGCGATGTCCGTGGCGAAGTAGGTCCAGGTACCGTCCGACTTCTTCAACGGCCGGTCGGTGTCGTCGCCGAATTCGGTGGCGCGGAAAAGGCTCTGCTCGCGCGGCTCCCAATCGTCGTCACGCTTGCCCTTGGGCGGTTCCAGGACGCCGCTGTAGATGAGCCCGGCACCCTCCAGCGCCGCGTAGGCATCGTCGACCCGGCCTTCGCCGACCAGCGCGCGCTCCGAGCAGAAGAGATCGTGCCGCACCCCGAGTGCGTCGAGGTCTTCGCGCACGAGGTCCATCATGGCCTCGATGGCGAAGCTGCGAACCTCCGGCAGCCAGACCGATTCCGGCTCTTCCAGCCAACGCCGGCCGTCGCGGGCGGCGAGCGCTTCGCCCACTGGCACCAGATAGTCGCCGGGATAGAGCCCTTCAGGAATGGCCCCGATCACCTCGCCGCAAGCCTCGCGGTAGCGCGCATGGACGGAGCGAGCGAGGGTATCCACCTGCGCGCCGGCGTCGTTCACGTAGTACTCCCGCGTCACGGCGAAGCCCATATGAGCGAGCAGGTTGGCGAGGGCGTCGCCCACCACCGCCCCCCTGGCATGGCCAACGTGGAGCGGCCCCGTGGGGTTGGCGGAAACATATTCCACGTTGGTACGCCGGCCTTGACCCAGGTCGTCGGCGCCGTATCCAGGTCCCGCGGCGAGCAGCTCGGCCAACCGCGCCCACCAGAAGTCGTCCGTGAGCCGCAGATTGACGAAGCCGGGGCCAGCGACCTCGACCGAGCGAATTGCCACGCGCTCTCGCAACCGCTCGGCCAGTTGCTCGGCGATCTCGCGCGGCTTGCGGCGCGCCTGCTTTGCCAGGACGAGCGCGGCATTGCAGGCCGCATCGCCGTGTTCCGCCTCGCGCGGCGGCTCCACCTGGACTGCCGAGAGATCGAGCTCGGCAGGCAACGCGCCGGCATCGCACAACTCCTCGATTTCCTTGTGAATAATCTCTGACAAATGACTGAAAACATTCATCTCCACAGCACCGTATCGAAGAGATTGCGATGTTCCTGAATGGCGAAGCGATCCGTCATCCCGGCGACGTAATCGGCAACCACCCGCGCCGTGCTTAGCGTTCGCGGCCCGTCGCATCGGGCCCGCCACTCCTCGGGCAGGCATTGTGGCTCGTCGATGAAGAGCTCGAACAGCTCGCCCACCGTCCTTCGCGCCTTGCTGGCCATGCGGTTGACCTTGTGATGACGATACATGCGCTCGCGCAGGAACGCCTTCAACCCCTCGCCGTGGGCTTGCATGGCCTCGGAGAAGGCGATCAGCGGGGCGCCGTGACTGCGCACGGCCTCGACGCTGACCGGCCCGACCTCCTCCAGGCGCTGCCGGCTGGCATCGATCACGTCTTCGACCATGGCGCCGATCATGCGCCGGACCGTCTCGTGAATTTGGCGGCTCTCCTCGCCGCCCGGGTGATCGGCGGCGACCTCACCCAGAATTCCGCCTACCAGTGGGACGTCCTTCAGATCCTTGACAGTGAAGAGGCCTGCGCGCAGCCCGTCGTCCACGTCGTGATTGTTGTAGGCGATATCGTCCGCCAGCGCCGCGATCTGAGCCTCCAGCCCGGCATGGGTGTGAAGCTCCAGGTCGTGCCGCGCCGAATAAGCCTCGATGGAACCGGGGCTCGCATCTGCCTGACGCGGACCATTGTGCTTCGCCACCCCTTCCAGGGTCTCCCAGGTGAGGTTCAGGCCGTCGAAGTCGATGTAGCGTTGCTCCAACGCGGTCAGGATGCGCATGGTCTGCGCGTTGTGGTCGAAACCGCCGTAGGGCTCCATCGCCAGGTCGAGCGCGGCTTCGCCGGCATGGCCGAAGGGCGGGTGCCCGAGATCGTGGGCCAGCGCCAGCGCCTCGGCGAGGTCCTCGTCCACCCCGAGAACACGGCTGATCGAGCGCGCGATCTGCGCCACCTCCAGGCTGTGAGTGAGGCGCGTCCGGTAATGATCTCCCTCGTGATAGACGAAGACCTGCGTCTTGTGCTGGAGCCGGCGGAACGCCGCGCAGTGGATGATGCGGTCGCGGTCGCGCTGGAAGGCCGTCCGCGTGCGGCTTTCCGGCTCCGGGTAGAGACGCCCGCGGCTCCTCTCGGGAAACGAAGCGTAGGGAGCGGCCGCGCGGGGCGTGGCCGGTGCAGTTGCGTCGCTGGTGCGCACGCTCACATCTCGCCCGCAGAGCCGCGGATGGCGTGGAGCCGCTTTGTCGGCAGCAGGAGCGGTGGGGGCACTGCGTAGAAGTTGTTGGCCCCTGTCGCTTCCTCCTCCGGCGCATCCACGTCGCCGCCCTCTTCCGCCCTCTGGATTACCACGTCGTGACCAGAGCGCCGGGTCTCGCGCATGACCGACTGAAGCCGCTGGGCTGCCGCCTGGTCCCACGGCAACGCATAGAAGCGGGGCGTCCCATCGACGGAAAGCCAGAGATAGATCGCCTCGTCCTCGCGCAGTGCGGCCGAGAGCACACGCGCTCCGGACACGTCCATCATGTCCAGGGAAAGCGGCTTCGGTCGCGAGAGCAGCATGGAATAGCTGAAATAGCCGATCACGACGAGAGCGGAGAGCAGGCCGACGGCAACGGCCTTCCACTGCGCCCTGCGCCTGGACCAGACCGCAATACTGGCGAGCGCGGCTCCCACCAGCGCAAGCGCGACGTAGAGATAAGCGAAACTATCCACCCGGCCGTTCCTGGAGCAAACGGTTGTGGGCCCGGGCGTATTCCATGATGAGGGAGTGTTTGACGTCGTTGACGCTGCCGTGCACGAGCGCGCCCTTGCCGGTCAGTGCGAAGCGGAACACGGTCAGCTCGTGGCGGAGGAAGCGCAGCTCGACCTCCTTCTTCAGGATCGGCGTCGGCCTGTCCTCGCCCTCGCGCTTGACGCTAACGACCACCTGAACCGCGACCGGCGTCGGCTGAATCGGGTCCTCAAGCCGGTAGGCCTGAACGTTGACGATCCATTCGCCTGGCACGATGCCGCGACTGTAGACAATCTCGTAATTGATATCGGTAAGGTCTTGAAATAATCCGAGATCATCGCGCAGCAGATTGACCACCTCGTTGCCCTTGTTGGGGAAACCCACCGGCGCCCGCTCTGGCGCCTTGACCCAAAGATCGATGTCGGCATCGCGATCCGACGCCCACAGGAGCTCGATGATTACGTTGCCGGGATCGGTGATCCCGTCGGTCTCGCTCTCGACCTCTGCACCTGTATTGAGGAACGGCAGCAGCATAAGCACCATCGCGACGAAAGCGGCGAGCGCGAGCAGCGTGACGTCGCGAAAGATCGTGCCGCTGTCGTCGTCAAACTCGTCCATTGGCCGCGAGCAGCTCGCTGTAGAGGGTGGAAGTGCCGGTTGCCAGCATACGGTAGTTGACGGTGAGCCAGAGGCCCAGAATGGCGCCTTCGAGGGTCGTATAGAGCGCGACCGACATGCCGCTGATGAGGGTCGAGATCATCGGCTGCACGGCAGCGAGGGTGCCGGCCTCCTCCGCCGAGACGCCGGAAAGCGCGATGATGAAGCCCGCCACCGTGCCGATCAGCCCGAGCACGACCAGCGCGGCCGCGATCTGCCGCACCACGGCGATACGGCTGAAGAGCCGCGCCTTGAGCGCCTCGGCCATCAGCTCCGGGCGGACGGAGGGACTGGTCCAGTCGGCGGGGAGGTCGACCGTCTCGCCTTCTTCCAGCCGGTTGAGGGCAGCGCTTGTCTTGAACAGACGGTAACCGCAGAGCGCGAGGCCCACCGCGAAGACGCCGAAGATCACGAAGACGAGGCCGGTGGGGTCCGCCTCGGCAATTCGCGCGATCCAGCCCTGGGCGCCCGCGAGCCCGAGCAGCGCCGCGCCCACGATATTGACGATCAGGAATCGGTAGAGGAGCAGATAGCGGCGCAACCGGTCGACTCCTGGGTCGTGGCGGCGGCCCGCGCGGGCGCAACGCGCCCAGACCAGCGCTCCCGACCGTCTATCGAACGCAGGCGCCTGTCAATGGTGGCGTCCCTGTCCTACAGACGATGCTAAAGGAGGATGCCGGGCCATCAAGCCGCTGCAAAGCGCTTCACTTTAATTCGCTGAGCGCGGTCGCGGGCCTGCCAAAGATCATAAGCCATTTGCATCCCAAGCCAGGTCTCCGGCGTCGAACCGAAGGCTTTCGACAGCCTTATTGCCATGTCGACTGAAACGCTCGTGCGCTCGTTGATGAGTTCGGAAAGTGCTTGGCGTGTGACCCCAAGTCCCTGAGCAGCCCGTGTCACGCTTAGCCCCAGTGGCTCCAGACATTGCCGCTTCACGATCCCTCCCAGATGCGGCGGGTTGTGCATCGCCATGTCCCGTCTCCTCAGTGATAGTCGACGTAATCGACGTCGACCGCCAACCCGTCCACGAACCGAAAGGTCACACGCCAGTTTCGCGATACCGAAACTGCGCAGTGACCCTTCAATTGTCCCCTCAACTCATGCAGCCGGAAACCCGGCAGGTTCACGCCTTCGGGCCCACGACTGTTGTCGAGCGCTGCCAATATGTCCCTCAGCCTTTGGACGTGCTCCGGCGCCACCCATAGGTCCGTTCGGCCATCGTAGAGCGCCTTCAAGCCCCGATGCCGGAACGACTCAATCATCGTCTATGCCTAAACTGTCGCCTGACAGTTGACAACTGTCAGCACCCCCAATTGTCAGCACCCCCAATTCGGACAAGTGCCGCCCCGCCTTGTGCGGGTCTATCATGTCCCAAATTTCCAGTTGCCGGAGAAACCCAGATGATCGCGGCCGACGCTTTTCTCGAGCCCGCGCGGGACCGCGGGTTCTCGTTCTACACCGGCGTTCCCTGCTCCTTCCTCACCCCGCTGATCAACCAGGTGATCTCCGATCCTGCACTAGCCTACGTCGGCGCGGCGAGCGAGGGCGAGGCGGTGGCGGTGGCGGCGGGCGCCTGGCTCGCAGGCCGGCGCACGGTTGTGATGTGCCAGAACTCCGGCCTCGGCAATACCGTCAACCCACTCACCTCGCTCAACCATCCCTTCCGCATTCCGACACTCTTGATCGTTACTTGGCGCGGGCAACCGGGGCTCAAGGATGAACCCCAACACGAGCTGATGGGCGAGGTGATGGGATCGCTCCTGGATACCATCGCCGTCGGCCATACCGGCTTTCCCAAGGAGACCGAGGCCGTGTCGTCGGCGCTTGACCGAGCTGAGCAGGCCATGGAGGCCGACGAGCTCCCCTTTGCTCTCATCATGGAAAAGGGCAGCGTGCACGACGACGGTCTCGATCAGCTTGACCAGTCAATTCGCCCGCGCGGCACGATTGAGGACTTGCGCCAGGGCGAAGAGCTGCCGGCACGGATCGATCTCCTGCGCCGCGTTCAGGCACTCGTGCCGGCGGAAGCTGCGGTGGTCGCGACCACTGGCAAAACCGGGCGCGAGTTGTTTACCCTAGAAGACCGTCCGCAGCAGCTCTACCAGGTGGGCTCCATGGGCTGCGCCTCGGCGATGGGTCTCGGCATCGCGCTCAACACGACCCGGCCAGTGCTGGTGCTGGACGGCGACGGCGCCGCGCTGATGAAGCTCGGCACCATGGCAACCGTCGGCGCCTACGCCCCCGCCAATCTGATCCATGTCCTGCTCGACAACGGTGTGCACGATTCGACTGGCGGCCAGGCGACCGTCTCACCCAACGTGGACTTCGCTGCCGTCGCCAAAGCCTGCGGATATCCCCGTGCCTACCGCTGCGACTCTGAGGTTGGCTTCACCCAAGCCTTGGAGGCCGCCATCGCCGACGCCTCAAGGCCGGTGCTGATCCATGCAGAGATCGCTCCCGGCTCCCTCGCCGAACTGGGCCGGCCTACGATATCGCCCCGCGATGTGGCGCGGCGCTTCCGCGCCTTCATAGCAGGATGAGCCGAATTGGTTCGACCCGCGAACCACCATCATGTACCCAGCCAACTTTGACGTATAATGTATGGACATCGAACTCACTGGGAGGACAGATCATGAAACTGCTCAGACTCACGACGTGCGCGCTGGCCGCCGTCGCCCTCTTGGGCGCGACCTTCAGCGCCGCCGACGAGGCGAGCGCGCAGGAGAAGAAGTTCATCTCGATCGGTACAGGCGGACCCACCGGCGTCTATTTCGTGGTCGGCAATTCGGTCTGCCGGATGGTCCACAAGGAAGCCGCTGAGGGTCGCAAGGAAGGCCGCAAGCACGGCATTCGTTGCGCTGCGCCGTCGACCGGCGGCTCAACCTACAACATCGGCCAGATCTGCCAGGGCGAGCTCGACTTCGGCGTCGCCCAGTCCGACTGGCAGTTTCATGCCGTCAACGGCAGCTCTGAGAAGGTTACGAACTGCCCCAGCCTGCGCGCAGTCTTCTCCGTGCACGGCGAGCCCTTCCATCTGATCGCCGGCGCGGGTACGGAGATCGGCTCGTTCACCGAAACGAAGGGCAAGCGGATGAACATCGGCAATCCCGGCTCGGGCCAGCGCGGCACGACCGAGGTGCTGATGGAAGGCTACGGCATCACCACCGACGACTTCTCGGCGGCAACCGAGTTGACCTCGACCGAGCAGTCCCAGGCGCTCTGTGACGGCAAGATCGACGCCTATGGCTATACGGTCGGCGTGCCCAATGCCGGCGTAGCCGTGGCGACCGACGGCTGCGGCGCCTACATCGTCAACCTCAACGGCGAAGTCGAGCAGAAACTGGTGGCCGATAATCCCTACTACGCCTTCACGACCATCCCGGCCGGCACCTACAAGACCACGACCAGTGACGTGACGACCTTCGGCGTCATGGCGACCTTCGTCAGCCACGAGAACGTGCCCGAGGACGTGGTCTATGAGGTCACCCGCGCGGTGATGGAGAACCTGGACGACTTCAGGTCTCTGCATCCCGCCTTCAACAACCTCGATCCCGCGAACATGATCAAGAACGGTTTGTCCGCGCCCATCCATCCGGGTGCAGCGAAGTACTACGCGGAACAGGGCTGGATGTAGCCCTCGCGATTGTGGCGGCCGGCACTCCTGAAAGGGTGCCGGCCGTTCGCTTTCGTTTGATACTGTCCCGAGGCGGACGACACGACAGGGCGCACGCGCCGAACAGGGGCGCCCGTGACGAATAGCGAGCCGAGCGCGGCGGCCACGACCGCCGACGTTCAAAAGACTCTGGAGAAGGTCGAGTACCAGGGGCGCCGGCAGGGGCCGCGCCTGGCATTGCTCATCAGTCTGCTTTGCTTCCTGTGGTCGGTCTACCAGCTTTGGATTGCCTCGCCTCTGCCCTTCATGTTCAACTTCGCCATCATCGGCGACGTGCCCGCACGCGGCATTCATCTCTCGTTCGCGCTGCTGCTCTGCTTCCTGATGTATCCGGTGACGCGCCGCTGGAGCGAGCGCGGCCTGCCGCCCTGGGACATCGCCTTCGCCCTCGCTGGCTGTATCGCGGCCCTCTATCTGTTCTTCGGCTGGGACGGCCTCGTCTCCCGTCACGGCCTCCTCTACGTCTGGAATGGCATTCCGGTCGAAGCCATCCTCGGCGGCGTCGGCATCCTGCTGCTGTTGGACGCGACGCGACGCGCCATCGGCATCCCGCTCGTCATCGTCTGCGCGGTCTTCCTCGTCTACTCCATCTTCGGCCAGTCGATGCCGGACGTCATCTCGCACAAGGGGCTGAGCCTGAACCGGCTGATCGGCTATCAGTGGCTCACCGGCGAAGCGGTGTTCGGTATTCCGCTCAGCGTCTCGGTCAGCTTCGTGTTCCTGTTCGTGCTGTTCGGCGCGTTGCTCGACAAGGCAGGCGCGGGGCAGTACTTCCTCGCGCTTTCATTCGCCATGGTGGGGCGCTTCACCGGCGGGCCGGCCAAGGCGGCGATTCTGGCATCCGGCATGACCGGCATGGTTTCCGGCTCGTCGATCGCCAACGTCGTCACGACCGGGACCTTCACCATCCCTGTCATGCGTCGGATCGGCATGCCCGCGGTCAAGGCCGGCGCCATCGAGGTGGCGGCGTCGACCAACGGCCAGCTCATGCCGCCGATCATGGGAGCGGCTGCCTTCATCATCGCCGAGTTTATCGGCATCTCGTATTTCGACGTGGTTGCAGCGGCAGCGATTCCCGCCGTGCTCAGCTATCTCGCTCTGCTCTACATCTCCCACCTGGAGGCAAAGAAACTCGGTCTCAAGGGCTTGCCGCGGGTCGAGATTCCGCCGTTTCGCAAGACCTTCCTTAGCGGCGCCCACCACCTGATACCCATTTTCGTTCTGGTTTATCTGCTGATGGTCGAGCGCTGGAGCGCGCACAGCGCGGTCTTCTATTCGATTGTTTCGGTGATGGTGATCATTTTAGCTCGACGGATCATCGCTTCGGTCCGCGGCGGCGGCCAGCCGACGGGCGAGGCACTGCGCGATGGTTTCACCGAGATCTACGTCGGCATGGTCGCGGGCGCGCGCAACATGATCGGCATTGCGGTCGCCGTGGCCGCGGCCGGTATCATCGTCGGCGCCGTTTCTTCCACCGGCCTCAACAACGCTATGGTGGGCGTGGTCGAAGCGATCGCCGGCGGCAACGTCTACATCCTGCTCGGGCTGACCGCGATCCTCTGCATCATCCTCGGCATGGGCCTGCCGACAACCGCCAACTACCTCGTGGTCGCCTCCCTCCTCGCTGGCGTGCTGGTGGAGCTCGGCAGCGCGGCGGGCCTGGTTCTGCCGCTGATCGCCGTTCACCTTTACGTCTTCTATTACGGCCTGCTGGCGGATTCGACGCCACCCGTCTGTCTCGCCGCCTTCGCGGCTTCAGCCATATCCAGGGCCGATCCGCTGAAGACCGGCGTGCAGTCTTTCATGTACGACATCCGCACCGCCATCCTGCCACTGGTCTTCCTGTTCAACACGGAGCTGCTGCTGATCGGCATCGAGAGCATCTGGCACGGCGCCCTGGTGGCGGTTATGTCGCTGCTCGCGATCCTGGCCTTCAGCTCACTCACCCAAGGATGGATGTTCGTCAAAGTGCGGTGGTACGAAGCGATTCTGCTCGCCGCGGCCTGCTTCATGCTCTTCCGCCCTGGCTTCTTCATGGACCATATCGCGCCGCCCTTTGAGTCGGTCCCGTTCCAGTCTTTCGTCTCCAGCGAGTTCACGCCCGAGCCCGGCCGCCAGGTCCGCCTGCACGTGACGCGCGAAACCGACTACGGCGAGCGCTACAAGCTGTTCGTGCTGGAGACCCCGATGGAGCAGTCAGCGACGCCGGCGGAGACCTTCGGCGTTGGGCTAGAGCAAGAGGAGGACGGCCGCTACGCGGTGGTCGATCTCGCCTGGAACGGGATGGCAGAGCAGGCGGGCATCGACTGGGGCGATTACGTCACCGGCGTCGACGTGGAGCAGACCGACTTGCCGCCCAAGGAGCTGATCTATCCCGCCGGCTTGGCGCTATTGGGACTGGTCTTCCTGTCGCAACTCGTGCGCGGGAGGCGTGCCGCGCGCGCGTCATAGTGACGGGCGCGGTCAGCACGGCTGCGCCCTACCCCGCCCTCTACAAAGTTCGGCAGAGCCGGAGTGCGTCGAGCACCGCGGCGTAGATATTTCGGCTGGAGACCGCGTCACCGATGCGGAAGAGCCGGAAGCCGCCATCCTCCGCCTCCGGCTGCGGCGCACCCGCGAGCAGAGCCCGCTGATCGACGACACCACGATTCGAAGAGCGATGCGCGAGGCCCTGAAAGAGGGCGTCGGCGGGACGCGTCCCGTGCTCGACCACGATCCGGCCGGTTTCGTGCTCCTCCGCCTCATCGGTCAATTCGTTGCGGAAGGTCACGCGCAGCCGATTGCCGTCGCGTTCCACACGCTCCAGGCGCCGGTCGAGCTTCGGCTGAATGCTGAGCTCGTAGGTGCGCCGGCGCCAGATGACCTGCTCCGCGTAGGACATCTCCATCGCGAGATGGCCGTCGAGACCGAAGAAAGCGACCTCCCCGCCGGCTTGCCCGATCGCCTCCGCCGCCGTGAGCGCCGCGTGGCGGCCGGTCCCGTCATACACGATGGAGTCTTCGGCCGCATTCGCCGCACCCGAGAGGATGTCCCGAACGCTGGTGCAGTGTTCCGCGCCCTCGATCCAGTCGAGGTCGGGAACGCCGCCGGTGGCGACGATCACGACGCCCACATCGTCCTCGATAGAACCGGGCTCGACCGGTGACTTAAGGCGAACCTCTACCCCGAGTCGCTCCAGCTCGCGGGCACGCCACTCGACAATCCCCGCGAGCTCGCCGCGCCAACTTGCTTGCGCGGCCAGCAGCACCTGTCCGCCGAGCCACTCCGAGCTCTCGCACAGCCGCACGTCGTGGCCGCGCTCGGCGCAGACCCGCGCGGCCTCCAACCCGGCCGGACCGCCGCCCGCGACCAGCACCCGCCGCTTCATCGCCGCCGGCGCGATTGCGTGCGGCAATGCCGCCTCGTGGCCTGTGGACGGATTGTGTATGCACGTCGGGCGCAACGGGCTCATGCAATGGGTCGCGCCGACGCAGGGGCGCACGCGCTCCCCTTCGCCGCGTGCGACCTTGGCGACCAGGTTGGGATCGGCGATGTGCGCGCGAGTCATCGCCACCATGTCGAGCAGCCCGTCGCGGATCGCCCGCCGCGCCGTCTCCAGCGAGGTGATGCGCGTGGCATGAAAGACCGGAAGCCCCACCGCCTGCTTGAAGGCTCCGGCACGGGCCAGGAATGGCGCCTCCGGCGAGGCCATGCCGGGCATGCAGTCCGCCGCGAGCTTGAACTCCGTATCGATGCGGCCGTAGATCGCGTTGAAGAAATCGATGGTGCCCGATGCCTCGAAGATGGCGGCGATCTTTAGACCGTCCTCGAAGGTGAGGTGGTGCGGTCCCGCCTCGTCGATCACGAAGCGGATGCCGACGATGAAGTCGTCGCCCACGCGCTTGCGGATCGCCTCGTGCACCATGAGCCCGAAGCGGCAGCGGTTCTCGACCGAGCCGCCGAAGCGGTCGCTGCGGCGATTGGTGGCCGGCGACAGAAACTGGCCGATCAGATGCGCGCCGGCGAAGGTCTCGACACCGTCGAGCCCGCCCTCCCTGCACCGTGCCGCCGCCTCGGCGAAGTCGGCCACGACGCGCGCGATGTCGTGCTCATCCATCTCTTTGGCGAAGGCCCGGTGCAGGGTCTCGCGCACGGGTGACGGGCCGATAGGTGCGAGCGCCGCTCCTGCATAGGGCTCGCCACGCCCGCCGACATGGCTCACCTGGCACATCAGGGCGGCGCCATGAGCGTGAATGCGCTGCGCGAACCGCTGGAAATGCTCGACGACGCGCTCGTCGTACAGGTTGACCTGCGGCAACTGCCATGCGGATTCAGGCGAGACGTTGGACGAGCCGCCGAACATGGTGAGCGCGAGCCCGCCCCTCGCCTTCGCCTCGTGATAGTGCTGATAGCGCTCGCTCGGCATGCCGTCTTCGACGAGACCACAAGCGTGGCTGGTGCTCATGACGCGGTTCTTGAGTGTGAGGTGCTTCAGCCTGAAGGGCTGCAGCAGCGGATCGCTGATAGTGTCTTTGGGTAACGGCGCCGTCTCGGCCATGTTCCTGCTCTTCGCCGCGACACGCGCGGCGCTTTGTTCCAAACTTCGCGGAGGATAGCCGCCCCGAATCGTGGCGGCGACTGAAAGAGCTGCCCCAAAACCTGTTGCGCACCGCAAATAACCGTGTGCCAAATGCGCCGCCTCCCACTTGGAGCTGCCGGCATGGAACGGTATCTCGGGCGCCTGGGCGCCGCCGCCTTCGAGGACGTGCCCCACTTCGGCCACTACGACGTGATCGTCGTCGGCGGTGGGCCGGCCGGGATTGCCGCCTCCACCACCGCCGCCGAGTTGGGTCACAAGACGCTCCTGATCGAGCGTCTGGGCTA
The DNA here is from genome assembly GCA_022826345.1 of Alphaproteobacteria bacterium. The sequence goes on along the minus strand of JAJDVB010000178.1, from coordinate 38,869 downwards.
TTGCGGCGGCGCAGCGGTCTCCGGCATGTCGGGCACCATCTGCGGCCTCTACATGACGGTCGAAGAGCCGCGCATGGCGCAACCGCAGCAGGTCATCTTCGGCTTCGCCGAGCGCTTTCGGGCAGCGCTGGAAGCAGAGGGCGGTGTCACCCGCCCGCAGATCTACGGCAAGACCTGGGTCGTCACGCACGACTGCGCCACCTACAAGAGGGTGGCCACCGACTTGGTGCGGGGCGCGGGCGTGGATGCCCTCTACCACACCCAGATGATCGACGTGATCGTCGAGGACGACGCGCTGACCGGCCTCATCCTCCACACCAAGTCCGGCTACACCAGAGTGACTGCTGAGCGGGTGATCGACGCCAGCGGCGATGCCGATGCCGTCTTCAAGATGGGCCTGCACACGACCAAGGGGAATAATGGCGTCGTCCAGAACCCAACGATGATGTTCAAGATCGGCAATGTCGATGTTGAGCGCTATCTCGACTACTGGGGCGAGGACACCATTTCACCGCCAAAAGTCATTTCCATGCTGGAAGCCCGGGACGAGCTTGTTCGCAAGAAGGTGTGGTTGTTCCCCACCGTCAATCCGCGGGAACTTCTGGTCAACGCAACCAAGATTACTGGCTTCGATGGGCGCGCACTTGACGTAACCGACCCGGTCGATCATACCGAGGCGGAGCAGTTCTCGATCTATCAGGCACGCGCTTTCTTCGAATTCCTCAAGGAAAATGTTCCCGGTTGTGAAGAAGCCTATTTCATCGATTACGGCGCCGAGGTCGGCGTGCGCCAGACCCGTTCCATCGACGGGATGGCGCGCCTCATGAATACCGATGTGGTGGGCACGAGCAAGAGGACGGACGCCATCGCCCGCTCAAGCTGGCCCATCGAGCTTCATTACGGCGCCAAGCCAAAGACTGAATGGCTGATCGACGACTACTACGAGGTTCCCTTCGGCACGCTCGTGCCCAAGGAAGGCCGTAACATCATCGTGGCCGGCCGTTGCCTCAGCGCCGAGCACGAGGCGCTGGCCAGCTGCCGCGTCACTGCGCAATGCTTCGAATACGGTCGCGCCGCCGCGATCGCGGCAGACATATCTATTCGGGACGAACTGACCTTTCACGAGATCGACGGCGTAGCGGTCGCCGAGCGGATGAAAACGGGAACATTACTATAGAAAAAATTCGTTTATAAGAGATGATTACGTGAATTTCTTCATCTAGTGAAACAGCATCCATGACCTCCGTAATCGTCGAACGGATCGAGTTGCTGGCGATCGGGCCCAATGGCGAGAAGGTGACGTGGTCGTCGCATCTCGGACCGATGTACGAGGCGATGATCGTGGCGCGACTGTTCCTCTCCAATGGCGTAGAGGCCCTTGCCGGGACCACGACTTATACGGAACACGAGTTCGACAGGGCGACGTTCTCCGCCGCTGCCCTGATGGCGCCGTTCGTGCTTGGACGCGACGCGTTCGACACCCGCGCGGCCTACACGGATATGCGAAAGCGCTACGTCCCACTCGGGCATGTGGCGACATCTCTCTTCGACATCGCGCTGCATGACGGCAAAGCGAAGTCCGAGAATATTTCGATTTACCGAATGCTGAGTGCCGCTCGGTACGAAATCTGCGCCTATGCATCGAGCCCATTACTGCCGACAGATCAGGCCTATGTCGACTACTGCCACGACATGCTGAAGCTTGGCTATGGGGCGATCAAGATCCATCCCTACTGCGTGTTCGACGACGACATCCGTTTGGTCAGTGCACTCGTTAAGGAATTCGCGGGACGGGAGGTTGACTGGAGCCTGGACGTGGACGGGATGTACTCGCTCGACCAGGCACTTCGTATGGGCCGTTTCTTGGACACGTCGGGTTGGAAGTTCTTCGAAGCACCACTACCTGATGCTGACTTAAGCAGCTACAGGAAGCTTGCGGATACGCTCGAACTCGACGTTCTTTGCGGAGGAAATACCCTCCCCAATGCAAAACTCATTGGGTTTGCGTTGGAGATGGGTGCGTGGGATCGGAGCCGTTTCGACGTGACTGGCATCGGCGGGTTCACCGGCGCCGGCGAGGTGGCAGAGGTCACGCGTGCCCACGGCAAGGCGTGCGAGGTACAAAGCTGGGGATACACGCTCACGCAGGCGGCGAACCTGCACTTCATGCTTGCTCATCCGCACTGCACCTATTTCGAACAGGCGGCGCCGTTCGAAAAGTACGAGTTTGGCGCGCGGCAGGTCATCCGCCCGGATGCGAACGGCTTCGTTCGCCCGAGCGAGTTGCCGGGACTCGGGGTTGAAATGGACTGGGAGCAGATCGAGCCCTTCGTCTATGCCCGGCGCGTGTTCTCGGCATGACCGTGACGATCGAGCGGGTAGAGGTCCTCTGCCTGCAGGATCCGCAAGCCGCCTATTTTCGCTTCGAGGGCAGTTATCGGAACGTTGTCGTGCTCGTACATGGTGACAACGGGCTCGTGGGCATCGGCGAGAGCGACGCGCCGCCCGAGATCGTCAAAGCCCTGATTGAGATGCCGCCCTACAACCAGCGGTCCGAAGGGCTGGCCGACATCGTCACCGGGCAGGCGGTAGACGACCCGCGCCGCCTCTGGGACGAGATGTACGCACGGACGCAGTGGCACGGCCGCCGCGGCGCCGCGATGCACGCGATCAGCGCGCTTGATGTCGCAATCTGGGACCTCTTCGCCCAGTCGATGGGTGTCCCCGTCTGCGATGCGCTGGGTGGTGTGCGCCACGACCGCCTGCCCGCCTACGCAACGATCTATCCCCTCGAAGACACGCCCACGCGCATCGACGCGCAGGTCGCGCCTTTGCTGGAGCAAGGCTTCCGTCACCTCAAGATCTGCGTCGAGCCTTGGTGGAGCGAGCCGGAGCGGGTCCAGCAAAACCTGACTCATCTGCGCAACCTGGTGGGTTCGAAGCGCGGCCTGATGCTCGATGCCGCACAGGAGTTCACGTGCCTCAATCAACTGGCCCCCTTCCTCGATCTTTTGGCGGAACTGGACTTCGCCTGGATCGAGGCGCCCTTCCCGCTCGATAACCTGGAGGATCACGCGCGGCTACGCGCGACGACGCGTATCCCCATCGGTGTCGGCGATCTGGGCCTTACTACCTGCAGGGAGTTCGATCCCTTTGTCGCGGCGGACGCCTTCGACATCGCGCAGCTGGACCTCACCATGTTCGGCGGCTTCTCCGAGGCGCTGCGGCTCGTACGAATGCTGGATGGCACCGGCCGGCGGATCGTGCCGCATGCCTACAACACCGACATCACCATCGCGGCCAATCTTCACTTCCTGGCCACGCGGCAAGACGCGGAGCTGATTGAATACTCGACGAGTCCGTCGCGCCTGCGGCAGGGCCTGGCGCGCGGTCTAACGCCGATCGACGCGGACGGGATGATCCAGGTTCCCACCGGCCCCGGTCTCGGCGTGACGCTGAACGCCGATGCGGTTGCCGAATTCGCGGTCAGTCGCGCCGCTGAAGCATCCCGTTAATTGTGAGTCCCACCGCCAGGATGATCCCGCCCAGCACGACCGTGATCAGCCCAACCGCGGGCACCATGGGCGTGTAGCCGCCGATCATCTTGCCATAGAGCCATTCGGGCACGGTGACGTCGGCCCCGCTGGTGAAGTAGGCCAGCGGGAAATTGCCCCACGAGAGCAGCACCGCAAACAGGAACCCAGCGAAGATTCCAGGCCCGAGCAAGGGCAGCGTGATGGTTCGAAAGATTTGCCAGCGAGAGGCGCCGAGGTCGTAGGCGGCCTCCTCCACCGCCGAATCGTAGCCATAGGCCTGGATCGCGATCACCAGCGTCACGATCGGCACGATCCAGACGAGCTGGGCGAACACGGTCGACTGCCAGGACATCTGGATGCCGATTGAGTTGAACCAGAGCTGCAGCGCGAGTCCAAGCACCGCCTGGGGGAAGAAGATCGGGATCAGCAGCACCTGCTGAAAGAGCTTGCGCCCGCGCCAGTCGTAGCGGGCGTAGGCGAGCGCACCGAAGAAAGCCAGGATCACCGAGATCAGCGCCACGCAGACCGCGATGGTCAACGACGTAAGGAAGCTCTCGTGCACCTGCAGCGAGTCCCACGTCATTTCGTACCATTTCGACGAGGTTCGCTTCATCGGGAACAGGAAGAAGCGCGACTTGGAGATCGACGCCAGCCCGACGATCACCATCGGGACGTACATGATCACCAGGATGACGGCGATGTAAGCGGCCAGCAGTCGGCGGGTGAGTAGCCTGTCGGTGGTGCCCACGGCCTAGCGTTTTCCCAGCATGCGGTCGAGGTTCACCCGCCGCATCGCGAGCCACACGGCAGACCCCGCTAGCACGATCATCAGCACCGATAACGCAGAGCCGCGCGGCCAGTTCTGCCCGAAGGTGAAGGCGGACTCGATGTCCTGCGCGACGGTGACGATGACGCCCTTGCCGAGGAACTTGGCCTCGTTGAAGGCGCCGAGCGAGATCACGAAGCAGAGCAGCGAGCCAATCAGGATTCCCGGCATCGCCAGCGGCAGCTCGATGTCTCGAAAAACCCGCCAGCGCGAGCCGCCCAGGTCGTAGGCCGCCTCGCGCGCCTCCCTGGGTACGTTGCCGAGCCCCAGCAGGATCGGGAACAGCATAAAGGGCAAATAGATGTAGCAAATGCCGAAGACGATCGCCGGCACGTTGTTGACCAGGCTCCCCGTCTCCAGCCCCGTCACCACCTTGAGCGCACCGTCGAGGAAGCCGCCCTTGTCGAAGAAAAGCACCCAGCCCTGCAGCCGGATGTTCTCGGCGACGAAGAGCGGCGCCACGATGAGCAGCGTCAGCAGGTGGGCCCGGCGTCCCTTAATCCGCCTGAGCGCCACGGCCAGTGGATAGCAGACGATGAGCAGGATCACGACGCTAATGAAGGCGAGAAAGAGCGACCAGGCGAAGGAGATGTAGAAGTCCTGCTCGACGATATCGACGTAGTTCTCCAGTGACGGCGAACCCGGAATGGAGAAGCTGCCGCGTGGCATGAAGCTGTAGATCAGCACCAGTGCCATCGGTCCGATGAAGCCGATGAACAGAAGAATGATGATCGGCAGTGCCGCGACGAAGCCTTCGGAAAGCTTCCAGGGAAAAATCCTGCGCCGCGGGCGCTCCGGCTCTTCCGCCAGGTTTTCGATCGCCACCTCGGTCATTCCGGGAAGACCATCGAATCGCCCGGCTGCCACGAGAGCGTCACCTCCGCGCCCGGCAGGCGGGCGACGGCATCGGCACGCAGCTCCTCGATGAGGAACACCATCGCGCCACTTCTCACCTGGTATTGGATGCGGGAGCCAAGCAGATATTCGTTGAAGAGTTCGCCCCGGATCAGGTTGCCGCCCGCCGCCGGTGCAGGGTCGTCCGAGATCTCGACGTTCTCCGGCCTCACGATCAATACGCCGCTGTTGAATTCCGGCGGCATTTCGGCGGGCGGCTCAAAGCTGGCATCGAGCGCCTCGCAGTGGAGCCGTCCGTCATCGGTGAGACTCACGGGGAGAGAGTTCACCTCACCCATGAACTCGGTGACGAAGCGGTTCTCCGGCTGGGTGTAGATCGTCGCTGGGCTGCCGACCTGGGAGAGCTTGCCCTCGCGCATGACGCCGATGCGGTCGGACATCACCATCGCCTCCTCGAGGCTGTGGGTGATGTAGACGAAGGTCTTGCCCGTCTCGCGCTGGATGTCCTTGAGCTCCTTCTCCAGCGTTTTGCGGAGGCGGTAATCGATGGCCGAGAGCGGTTCGTCGAAGAACAGGATCTCGGGGTTGAAGGCCAGTGCTCTGGCCAGCGCCACGCGCTGACGCTCGCCGCCCGAGCACTGCGTGACCGGCTTGTCGTAGTAAGTCTGCGGCAGGTGGGAGAGCTTCAGGCATTCGGCGGCGCGCTCCTGCCGCTCCTTCTTCCCGATGCCCTTGCACTTGGCCGAATACTCGACGTTCTCGCCGACGCTCATGTGAGGGAAGAGCGCCAACGACTGGAACACCATGCAGGTCGGGCGCTTGTTGGCGGGCACGTCGTTGATCCGCTTGCCCCTGAGCAGAATGTCGCCGGCGGTCGGCTTGTCCATGCCGACCAGCATGCGGATGAGCGTCGTCTTGCCCGAGCCCGAGGGGCCGACGATGGTGAAAAGCTCGCCCTCCTCGATGTCGAGGCTCACCCCGTCGACCGCATTCAGGCTGCCGAAGCTTTTGACGATGTTCCTGAGTTGCAAGATGGGCGGGGCTGCGGCCATCGCGCCTTGTGCTCCCGGCATGCGCAGGCGCCGGTGCGGGCGGCGAACCACCCGCACCGACAGGTGACGATCAGGCGCCGCGCGCGCGCTTTGCCTGGGTGTAGAGGTCGTGCATCGCGTCGTAGTCGGGGTTGATGTCGAAGTCGATGCAGCGATCGACCAGCGAGGCCAGCCAGCTGCCCTCCTCGCCCCAATGCACGGCCTCAAGCTCGTCCTGGGAGAACTGGCTCAACACCTCCGGCGCACCCATCTGCACCACAGGGTTCAGCGTGCCTGGCGCCTTGGCAGCCACCTTGTAGGCAGCCTCGGGCGTGTGACAGTAGATCAGGAACGCCTCGGCCAGCGGCGTCGGGTTGGGATTGTTGACGAGCGATGTGATCTCGATCCAGACAATCCCGGCCTGGCCGTTGGGCCGCTCGGCGGTCTTGGTCTCCTCCGGGCCTTCCGCCGGCACGACGTTCACGAGCTGGGTCTCGCCTTCGAGCCTGGCGGCAGAGACGGTGTAGACCGAGCCGGGATAAGTCCCGATGATCTCGCCGGTGATCATGTCGCGCGCCAGCGCCGCCTGGTCGTCCGAGACCTTCTTGGCGTTCTCGAAGAGCTTGAAGATGTTCTCCTCGAAGGCCGCCATCTCATCGGGGGTGTGCTCGCGGAAGGGGATAAAGCCCGACGCGATGCAGGTGTGCATGATCACCCAGTTCTCGTAGTCGAGGATGCCGTACTGGCCTTTGGCGCCCTCGATCATCTCCATGTAGCCGCCGCTCTCCATCGTCTGCGGATCGACGGCGTCGGTATTGACCGCAAGGCCCGCGGGGCCATAGCGCTGGAGCATGCCGAGCAGATGCTCGCCGCTCTCGTCGAGCGCCCAGTGATAGGGCCACTCGAAACCTGCCACGTTCATGTCGTAGAGCGGCGCGAACTTGTCCTTGTCGAGCGGAGTGATCAGGCCCTCGGGGAAGAGCTGATTGCGCTGCCATGAGTTGTTGAGGTTGATCACGTCCCAGGTCGAGGTGCCGCCGCCGCGCAGGTTGTTCACGGCCGCGGGGTCCGAGATCAGCATCTGCGGGTTGACGTTAGCCCCGGTCTGGCGGCTGAACGGGTCGAGCACCGGCTCCTCGGTGTAGCCCTCCCATGAGTGAAGGTTGAGGTCCATGCGGATATCGCTCATGCCGGCGAGATCGGCCTTGGTCTTTTCCCAGAGCTCGTCCGCATAGGCTGCGCCGGCCGCCGCGTCCGCCCTGCCCGCGCCTGCGCCGAGGGCTGCCGGCGCCACGCCGACCGCTGCAGCCAGCGCCGCCGACTGCTTGAGGAACTGTCGGCGCGAAGAGCTGAAGTTTCTGAAAATGTTTCCGCTGTTCATGTCTTCCTCCCGATTTGCCGTTCCGTCTCACACAACGTAGTCCGCCTTGAATGCTAGTTGATGCCGGGGACCGTCTCTAGTGCGTTCGACGCTGAGTGGCTTGCTGAGTTGGAACACCCCCGAGCGCTGGCGCGCCTATCTCCCCCGGTGCCCTGTGATGCTCAGCGAGACACTATCGGAGGGCGTCGCGATCAAGACAATTTGTTGCGGATTCGCAGTAGCCGCGACAGTCCGCGCCGCGATAGCCTGAGCTGACGGGTGGACGCGGCCCCCGGCACACGTGGAGAACACGGCCATGACGGACCATTGGTGGGAAAGCAGCACGGGTGTGCGCACGACCCTCGCCAATGTCATGCGCCCCATCGAGGAGTGGGCGAGCGGGCTGCCGAACGAGACCTACATCTCGGATGCCTTCGCCGCGTGGGAGCAGGACGTGTTGCTGGCCCGCACCTGGGCCTGCATCGGCACCGGCAGGCGCGTGCCCGAGGAGGGCGATGCCATGCCGCTCGAATTCGCCGGCCTGCCGCTCTTCATGCTGCGCGGGCGCGACGGCGAGGTTCGCGTCTTTCACAACGTGTGCAGCCACCGCGGCATGGTGCTGATGGAAAAGCCCGCGCGGACGCGCGGCGCTATCCGCTGCCCCTACCATTCCTGGACCTACGAACTGGACGGCTCGCTTCGCTCCACGCCCATGATCGGCGGCACCGACACGAACACATGCCCGGGTTTCGATTCGGGGAAGTACGGACTCAAGCCGGTGCGGGCCGCCACGTGGTTCGACGCCATATTCGTCAACCTGAGCGGCGATGCACCGCCGTTCGAGAGCTTCATCGCGCCGGTGGCGGAGCGCTGGAAGGATTTTGACCCCGCCGCGCTGCGCTACGAGGCGCGCGATTCCTCCTACACGCTGGATGTCGCCTGCAACTGGAAGCTCGCGGTGGAGAACTTCTGCGAGGCCTATCACCTGCCGTGGATCCATCCCAACCTCAACAGCTACTCGCGGCTCGAGGATCACTACCAGATCGCGGAGGAAGAGGACGGCTACGCGGGACAAGGCAGCACGGCCTACCGGCCGCAGCTCGTGGAAAACGGAGAGGCCTTCCCGACGATGCCGGACCTTCCGACACGCTGGTACGGGACAGCGGAATACGTCGCGCTGTTCCCGACCGCGCTGTTCGGCGTCCACGCCGATCACTTCTATACCGTGACGCTGGAGCCCAAGGGTCCCGGTCGGACCATAGAGCGAATGGACATCTATTACTTTGCGGAAGAGGCGTTGGACGAGGCCCACACGGAGCTGCGGCGGGCCAACGCGCGGCTCTGGCAAGGCATCTTTGAGGAGGACCGCTTCGTGGTCGAAGGCATGCAGCGCGGCCGCGCCTCGCCCGCCTACAAGGGCGGCGTGCTCTCTCCGGCACTGGAGCGCACCACCCACTGCTTCTACCGCTGGGTGGCGCGGAAGATGTTGGAGGCGAACAGGGCGGACCGCGCTGCGTGAGCGGCAGAGTCTCGGTCAGATTTCGCAGGCGTCGCCGTTGCAGCCCTGTTTGCCTTTGCCGAGCAGAATGCGGATCGGTGGAAGGTAGAGCGCGAGCGCATAGAGGAAGAGCAGGGGAACCTGCAGGCACACCTGGCGCGTGGCGTAGACGCCTGTGAAGACCTTGCTGCGTTGCTTGTCCACCACGACGATTTCGCCGACGGGGACCTCGCCCAACGGCGAGTCGTCCGTCCGAAGCTCGACCCGGCCCAACCAGTCCATGCGCGCCGTAAGCGCCGCCTGCCGCACGCAGTCGGGACAGCGCGGGTTGTAGAAGAGAGCGACGGTCATCGGCTTGCCGGTGCCTGCCTACGCGCGCGGATGTTGGGACAAGACTCCGCCCACCACAGAGCCGGTGCGCCCATAGAATCCCAAGCGCTCCTTGTCGCTGAAGGTAACGTCTGGCGTCTCATAGTACGAGAACACAGCGATGATCCTGGCGCGCTTGCCTTCGACCGGCGTCACCCGGTGTGCCGTGTTCTTGCCCTTGAAGACGTTGAGTGTACCGGGTGTCAGCGGCAGCGTGCGCACATGCTTGTCGTTTCCCGCGAGTAGCCGGGCGACGCCCTCGTAGTTCGGGTTGGTATCGCCCCTCAGCCCGCTGCGGTATTGAAAGTCCCCGCCCCCGGCCGGCGACTGCAAGAGCACGGTGATGGTGAATTCGGCACGGTCAAAATGCCAGTTGAGGCGCTCGCCCGCGCGATAAGTCATGACGTTGAGCCGGCCGAGGGGATCGGCCATCGGGTAGAGCCGGGGCCTCTCCGTGGCCGCCGCCAGGAACTCGATAAGCGGCTGCCACTCGTAAATACATGTAACCAGGCTACCCGGAATCTGGTCGCCGCAGATCGTACGGTTGACGGTGGTAAACCGGGCGAGTGCCGGATGACCCGCCTCCAGGCCTTCGATCTCGTCGTCGAAGTAAATGTTGTGGTCGCGAGCGTGGATGAAAGAAGCCGTGTCGAAAAGCGGCTCGACCTCCGCGACGCAAGCTTCGAGTGCTTCGGATCGGATTAGCCCTTCGAGGCTGAACATGCCGGCGTCGTGCAGGTCCTTCCGGCAACGGGCGACCAGCGCTTGCCCCTGCGCGCCATCGAGCGCGTCCACGGGCCAGCGATCGAGATTGAGAACGTGCTTCATGGTCACCAGAGCTTGAACGGCGTCGCCCCGTCCCCTGCTACAACCAGTCCTCCTCCATTGGATACGACGAGAGTTGCTCGTGGCCATCGGCCGTTATCAGCACCTGCTCCTCCAGCTTGATCGATTCGCGGCCGCCGGCGGGCGAGGTAAGAGCCTCCACGCAGAGCACCATGCCTTCGCGGAGCACGCCGTCGTCGCCCGGCTCCCAGTCCTCCGGATAGTGAATGACCGGATATTCGTCGCAGAGCCCTACTCCGTGCATCGCCGCCACGTAGCGCTGATCGACGAACTCGTCGCCAAGGGGACGCAGCGCTTCGGTCACTTCTCGAAAGGTCACGCCCGGTTTCAATAGCGCCTTGTTCTCCTGAATGTGGGCGTAGGCCTCGGCGTAAAGGCGTCGCTGCTCGTCGCTTGGGCGCGCATCGCACACCCAGGTGCGCGAGATATCGCTGCAATAGCCGTAAGGGCCCACGAGGTCGGTGTCGAAGGCCACGATGTCGCCGCGCTCGATGACCCGCATAGAGCATTCGCGGAACCACGGGTTGGTGCGTGGCCCGGACGCGAGCAGCCGGCACTCGATCCACTCGCCGCCGCCGGCGATGTTGCCGCGATGAAGCTCAGCCCAGAGCGCGTTTTCGGTGATGCCGGGCTCGAGCGCCTCGCGCATCTGCGCGATGGCCTGCTCACACACCGCAATCGAGTGGCGCATCAGCGCAATCTCGCCCGGCGACTTGATGATTCGGGCGTTCTCCATCACCTCGAAGCCGTCGACGATCTCGTAGCCCAGCCGCTGCAATTCGAAGACGCCGAGCGGCATGACGCGGTCGAGCGCGATGCGCCGATTGCCGCCGCTGTGCTCACGGATGACCGAGTCCATGTCGGCGGCCCAGGCCCTTGCCTTGTCCTCGTGACGCTGGCCGGCGATGAAGTAGAGAAAGGAGATGGTGGGTCGAACCTCGTCGACGGTGGGCAACCCCGTGGTGAGCAGGTCACTGCCGCCGCCGAATTCGAAGAGGCACGTCGGACCCTCGGTCGGCACCCAAAGATAGCGGGCTTCGTTGCGAGAGCACCAGACCTCCATGTTCGACGAGTCGACGGCGTAGCGGACATTTACCGGGTCGTAGAGGATGATGCCGGCGAGGTCGCGCGCGGCCAGGGCCTCTCGGACGCGCCCGAGCCGGTATTGGCGCACCTCGTCGAGATCACATGGCGGAATCGTGTGCTCCATCGCACCGTGTTGGCGCGCGGTATTGGTACGCTCGTCGCTACGTGTCATGAGGCAACTCCGGGCCAGTACGGGAAACGCGATTGGTGCGCCGTTCTTTGGATTCGCTGGGCGACACTTTTGTTTGGCGGGGTCATGGCTTTGCTTTCTTTTTTCTACTGTAACCCAATTGATCTTTCCGTTTTGAGGATTCCGAATTTCATATTCTGGCAAAATGCCGTGAGGTTGTCCTGTTTTTTTCGTGCATACCCTAAATGCCACGCAAGCTTCTGGGCTTCTTACAAGCTTCTGGGCTTCTTAATTGCCTTCAATCAGAACCTCGCAAATGCATACTCAGCAAAGCGTGAAACACATCTTCGGCACCGTGTGCCCGCGCACCACTCTTACCCTGCCTTTCTTTGCGGTCACCAAGATGCTTACGGGCCATACGCTTCGAATCCCCATTTCGTCCAATGACCATCGGTGAAGCCCAGGCCACCCCTCTCGCGCGCGAACAGCTCGATCTTGCGGAGAAGCGGAAACATCTTTTCGATGTGCAGTCGCACTTCGTTGGGCTTTTGCGAGTGAGCCTCGCGCTTGGCCGTGACGAGCTGACGGACGTTCCTGGCGCCGCGCGGGGACGGGATCTTTCCTCTCTTGAACACGAGGCATAACTCGCATTGGCTCATGGTGTAGAAGCCGGGGTTTACCCTTACCTTATCCCACACGAAGGCCACGGTTGCCCACGCAAAGCCCCACGCCTTCCCCAAATCGATTGCCTGATCCAGGTGCGGATTTGTCGCCCACATGAACAGGAGACTGTCTTGTGCTGAAATGCTCTGCACGTTCAACGTCTTGAGGTCATCCAGGGTCACGGTTGGATAGTGCCTGACTGCGCCTCCCGTATCCTGGCTGCCCTCGCCGGCGTGCTGAAGCTGCCCTTTGTAGTCCCAGGGTGGATCGGCATAAATGATGTCGAACGGACCGGAGGGTAGCGGCGGAAAGAGCGTCCCCATCGTCACAGCTCGCGGCCGAGCAACCTCTCGTCGAAGGGAAACGTGCTCATCAGCTCGACGCCGGACTCGGTGACCAGGACCTGCTGTTCTAGCTTCACCCCCTCGCCGCCCTTTTCGTGGCCGATGAAGCTCTCGATGCACAAGGTCATGTTGGGTTCGACGATGCCGTCATAGTTCTGGCCGGAGTCGTAATCGGCTTCGTAAACGACGTAGGGGTATTCGCCGGTGGCGCCGATGCCGTGAATCATCAAGTAGTACCGCCGGGCGTAATACGGAGCCGGAATTTCCCACGCTGCTTCCGTAATTTCCCTGAAAGCCCGCCCCGCCCGGATCAGTGTCAGGTTGTGATGAATCTGCTCGTGGGCGAGACGATAAAGCGTCTGCTGCTCCGGCGTCGGCTTCCCGTCGCCGCAGAGAAATGTGCGCGAGAAATCCGCGTAATAGCCGTGCGGCCCGACGACATCAGTGTCGTGGGCAACGAGCTCGCCGGCGCGAATCACGCGCTCTCCGGTCTCTTGAAACCAGGGGTTGGTTTTCTCGCCCGAGCTGAGCAACCGCGTCTCAACGTAGTCTGCATCATTGGCGATCACGTGCCGATGGAATTCTGCCCAAAGCGCGTTCTCGGTAATCCCAGGCTTGATGGCCTCCTCCAACGCACTCTCCGCCGCCATGACGCACGCCATCGAACGCTTCGAACAGATAATTTCCTCCGGCGTCTTTATGGAGCGCGCCCGCTCCGCCGGCGCTTGGGCGTCGAGGATCGTGAAGCCTTGATCCGCCAGATGGCCTACGGCCCGTGCATCGATGCGCTCCAGGCCGATCCGTGTCTCGCCCGGACAGTGCTGGCGCATCAGCGCCGCGATCTCTGCAGCCCAGACCTTGGCCGTCTCATCGAGCAGCGGCCCGCGCGCCACGTAAGAGACCGTTGTGGATATTCGGATCTCGTCGATCGCGGGATTGTCGCGTTCCAGGTGCTCGCAACCCGCGAACTCGAACAGTACGACCGGTCCTTCCAGCGGCACGAACACGTACCGAGCCGGATTGCGCAGGAGGAAGGGCATCATGTTCCGTGCGCCGGTGGCGTAGCGGACGTTGTGCGGATCGGTCAGCACCAGTGCCGCGCAGTCGAACCGCGCCATCTCGGCGCGGAGCCGCGCCAGCCTGCCCAGCCGAAGCGCCGTCTCGTCGGGCGCCGGCGGCACCTCGCTCATGGGCTTACTGTGCAGCGTGGAGCTCGTCGCGGTCGGGGATGGTGATCACCGGCTCCACATCGCGAAGCTCCTCGAGCGGGATATGGCAGGCGATGACGTGGCGATCGGCGTTGGCCTGGAGAGGCGGGGGGTCGGTCTCGCAGATGTCGCCGAGCTTGCGCGGGCAGCGGGTGGAGAAGGGACACCCCTTGGGCGGGTTGAGCGGGCTCGGCAGCGTGCCTTCCAGCACGATGCGCCGCCGCTCCACCTCGGGGTCCGCGATCGGCACCGCGGAGAGCAGCGCTTCAGTGTAGGGGTGATAGGGCGGCGCGAAGATTTGCTCCGTCGAGCCGCGCTCCATGATCTGCCCGAGATACATCACCACCACGCGGTCGGAGAGATACCGCACCGCCGAAAGGTCGTGGCTGATAAAGAGCAACGTCGTGCGGTGCTCGCGCTGAATATCCATCAGCAGTTCCGTGACCGCCGCAGCGACCGAAACGTCCAGCGCCGAGATCGGCTCGTCCGCAATCACCGTTTTCGGGTTGCCGGCGAAGGCGCGGGCGATACCCACCCGCTGCTTCTGCCCGCCCGAAAGCTGCCGCGGCTTCCGGGTCATGAAGGCGCGCGGCAGCTTCACCGTGTCGAGCAGCTCGTACACGCGATCCTTCCGCTTGATCGAATCACGCTCGATGCCGAAGCGCTTGATCACCCTGCCGATCTGGTAGCCGACCGAGTGCGACGGGTTGAGGGTGTCGTTCGGGTTCTGGAAGACCATCTGGAGCGAGGCGAGCTGGTCTGCCGAGCGCTTGTTGACCGGGATGCTGCCGAGATCGGTTCCGTCGAGCACGACCTCGCCGTCAGTCGCAGTCTCCAGCCCCATCAGCACCTTGGCGAAGGTGGATTTGCCACAGCCTGACTCCCCCACGATGGCGACGGTCTCGCCCTCGCCCGCGCGGAAGCTGATGCTCTCGTTCGCCTTGACCTCGCGTACCGCACCGCCGGAGACGAGTGCAGCCAACGAGCGGTCGCGCACCTTGTAATACTTGCGCATGTCGGCGACCTCGAGGACCGTCTCGCCGACCTCGATGGGCTCGCGGACTTCGTCGACACGCACCGCCTCGCTGACGTCAATTCCCTCCCAGCGCATACATCGCACCCGATGCGCCGGGTCTTCGTCGGTGTGCACGCCCTCCATGGGGATCAGGCCCTTGTCACACCGCCCCTGCTCGAAGAACCCGCAGCGAGGCCCAAAATTGCAGCCCTCGGGCCGCTCGTGCGGGAGCGGAAGCTGGCCCTTGATCGACACCAGGGGGCGCGCGTTCTTGTCGGCGTGCGGCAGCGGGATGCAGCCGAAGAGGCCCTGCGTGTAGGGGTGCTTGGGCCAGGAGAAGATGGAGTCGATCGTGCCCTCCTCCACCACCTCGCCCGAATACATCACGCAGATGCGGTCGCAGACCTCCAGCATCAGACCGAGATTGTGGGAGATGTAGAGCAGCGAGGAGCCAGTCTCGCGGCTGAGCTCGGCGATCAACTCGACGATGCCCGCCTCCACCGTCACGTCGAGTGCCGTCGTCGGCTCGTCCAGCAAGAGCAGCGCCGGCCGTGAGAGCAGCGCCATGGCAATCACCACGCGCTGCTGCTGGCCGCCGGAGACCTGGTGGGGATAGGAGATCATCAGCCGCTTCGGGTCCGGAATATGCACCGCCGACAGCATGTCGTAGGCGCGCTGGAAGGCTTCGTTCCGGCTCACGCCCTCGTGGATTATCGGCACTTCCATGAGCTGCTGGCCGATGGTCAGGCTCGGATTGAGCGAGGCCATCGGTTCCTGATAGATCATGGCGATGTCCTTGCCGCGCACCCGGCGGATTTCCTCCTCGGACATCTCGGCCATGTCGCGGCCTTTGAACTTTATGGTGCCGCCTACGATGTCGCCATTGTGCCCCATGTAGCGCATGACGCCGTTTGCCACGGTGGACTTGCCGCAGCCGGATTCGCCCACGAGACCGACCGATTCGCCCTTGGCCACCGTGAGGTCGAAGTCGTAGACGGCGGGAACCTCGCCGGCCCGCGTGTAGTAGCTGAGGCAGAGGCCCGTAATTTCGAGGACCGGCGGCTCTGGGGTCTGATCTGACATTCCGCCTCCTAGTCCCTGAGCGACACTTCGCGCAGCCCGTCAGCCAGCAGATTGAATCCGAGAACCAGCAGCGATACCGCGCAGGCGGGCAGGATCGCCATGTGCGGGAAGCCGCCGGAGACGAAGGCGCGGGTCTCGGTGATCATGCCGCCCCAGTCAGGATCCGGCGGCGGCAGACCGAGGCCGAGGAAGCCAAGTGCGCCGATGGTGATGGTCGTGTAGCCCATGCGCAGGCAGAAATCGACGATCAACGGCCCACGCGCGTTGGGCAGGATCTCCATCAGCATGATGTACCAAGGGCCTTCGCCCCGGGTCTGGGCTGCGGCGATGTAGTCGCGCGTCGCGATGTCCATAGTCACGCCGCGCACGATGCGCATGATGCCGGGCGACGACGCGAAGACGACAGCGAAGATGATGTTGATCCCCGAGGCACCGACCTTCGCGATGATCAGCACGTAGAGCACCATGATGGGGAACGAGAGGATGACGTTGGCGACAAACGACAGAATTTCGTCGAGATAGCCCCGGAAGTACCCCGCGGCCAAGCCCATGAGGATACCCACCACGTAGGCGCAGGCCGTGGCGGCGGTGGCATAGAAAAGCACCCGCTGACCGCCGAAGATGATGCGGGAGAGGATATCCCGCCCTAGATGGTCGGTGCCCAGCAGGAAGATACCCCCGTCCGGCGCCGCCGCACCTGGAAAGGCGAAGGGCACCATCGTCGCGTTGGGATCGAAGGGCGCGATGAACTCGGCGAAGATTGCCAGAATCACGAAACCAAGGACGATGCCGGCCCCGACCATGCCGACCGGACTCTCCCTGAGCAGCGCCACCGGCTTAATCGACGCGGCGAAACTTGCGCCGAGCCTGGCGAGCGGCGTGCCGACATCGTTCGTGCGAGGCACGTCGCTCATTTGAACCTGATCCTCGGGTTCAGATAGGTGTAGCCGAGGTCGCCCACGGTCTGTGTGAAGACCGCGACGAAGACGGCCGCAGTGCCGCAGGCCTCGATGACGAAGATGTCGCGTCTGAGCGCCGCCTCGAGCAGCAGCGCGCCGAACCCCTTGTAGCCGAACGCGAACTCGGTCACGACCACGCCGGACAGGAGCCAGTTGATCTGCAGCATGATCACGGTGAAGGGCGCGATCAGCGCGTTTCTCAGCGCATGCTTCAGGATGATGTGCCGATAGGGCAGGCCCTTCAGCACTGCCGTTCGGATGTAAGGCGTGGTCATCACCTCGGCCATCGACGCGCGGGTCATGCGCGCGATGTAGCCAAAGCCGTAGAGCGTCAGCACCAGCACCGGCAGGATCATCTGGACCGGGTCGAACCCGGAGGTCATCGACGAGGTGCCCGGCAGAATGCCAAGCCAAAAGACGAAGATGCCGACGAGGAAGACCGCGCTGGCGTACTCGGGGATCGAGGTGGTGATGATCGAGAAGACCGAGATCGTCCGGTCCTGCAGCGATCCCTCCTTCATGCCCGCCAGCACGCCGAGGGTAAGCGCGATCAGGACCATGATGACGAAGGTGATGCCGGCGAGGATGCCGGTGTTACCGAGGCGATCCCAGAAAATCTCGTTAACGGGCCGCTTGTAGATGACCGAGTAACCGAGATCGCCGGCGAATATTCGGCCGATCCATTCGAAATAGCGAACGATGACGGAGCGGTCGTAACCGTTCTCGATCACCCAGGCGTTGAGCTGCTCGGGCTGCGCGTAGGGGCCGAGAACGCTACGGGCGACAAGCGTGGGGTCGCCCTCGTTAATGAGAAACAGCAGCAGTGCGACGACCAGCAAGATGAGAATCATCATGCCGATGCGCCGGATGATCAACTGGACCATGACTGGCTCCAGCCGTCAGACAGTGCCCACGGGCGCAGCTCCCCGCAGCGCAAAAGGACGCGGCGCGGGAGCCCGCAGACGCCCGTGCCGCTGGTTGCTCAAGCGTCGTCCAACCACACTTCGTGGAACTGGTGATAGAAGGTGGGGTGCACCTTCAGGCCCTTCACCTTCTTGTTTGCCGCCTTGTACACCGAGCGCCAGAACGGCTGCGGGATGATTGCATCGTCCTGCAGGATCTTCTGGCAGACGGCCATCTTCTTCTTGCGCTCATTGACGTCGAACGTGGCGTCGGCCTCGTCCAGAGCCGCATCGAACGCCGGGTTGTCGTAGGCGCATTCGTTCCAAGGCACGCCGGCCCGGTAGGCGAGCCCCAGCACCTTGGTGCCGAGCGGGCGGTGCGTCCACGCCGTGTAACCCCACGGCGCCTTGTCCCAGACCTCCCAGTACTGGTTCGCCGGCATCTTGTTGATATCGATGTTGATGCCGGCCGGCGCAGCCTGGTTCTTGAAGATCGCGCAGGCGTCGGTCATCCACGGGCCCTCGGTGTCGCCATTGGCGATCTCGATGGTGATTCCATCGGGATAACCGGCCTCGGCCAGGAGCGCCTTCGCCTTCTCGATGTCCCGCTTGAGCGGCGGCAGTTCCGCATACTCGGGATGGATCGGGCAGACGTGGTGGTTCTCAGCGATCTGGCCGCGACCCTGGAAGGACTTCTCCAGCAGCTCCGCGTGATCCATGCAGGCCGCCACCGCCTGGCGCAGCTTGAGATTGTCGAAGGGCGCCTCAGTGACGCGGAACCGCATAACCGCAGTCTGCGCCGTCGTCGTCGAGTGGATGTCCACGAAGGGCAGCGCCGCCACCGCCTCGTGGGCATCGCTGGGCAGGCGGTAGATCATGTCTACCTGCTGCGAAGCAAGTGCCGCGACCCAGGCGTTGGTGTCCTCGCCGTGGTCGTAGTAGTGGATCTCGTCCAGGTAGAAGGGGCCGGCCCACCAATCCCGCGCCTTCCTGAGGATGGCGGCCTCGCCCACGTCGTTCCGGACCAGCTCGAACGGGCCGGTGCCGATCGGGTTCGCGGCGAGATCGGCATCGTAGTCCACGCCGAAGCCCCTATGCACGATGGCGGTCGGGTAGTTGTAGAACTTCTCCGGCATGGCCAGATCAGGCTGCTTCAGGTTGAACTGGATGGTGTGATCGTCGATCACCTCGATGGCGTTGGCGATGCCCCGCTTCACGCCTTCCGAATCTGCCTCGACCATGGCACCGAAGAGCCCCAGGTTGGACGAGCCGACAGCCGGGTCGAGCCAGCGGCTCACCGTGTGGGCGACATCGGCGGCAGTGAAGGCGTCGCCGTTCGACCAGGTGATGCCCTGGCGCAGATGGAAGACCCAGGTCGCGAGGTCGTCAGAGGCCTCCCACTTCTCGGCGAGGTAGGGGACCGTGATGTTGTCCGACCGGGTCCGGGACAGATGCTCCACCATGAAGCGGGCAACGTTCGATCTCTCGACCCAGTCGAAGATGGCCGGGTCGTCCATCGCCTGCACCCGCTGTGAGACCTTGAGCACGCCGCCAGCCTTGGGCGTTCCCTCGTCGGCCTTGGCGGAGCCGATCACGTCACCGCCAGGTACGCCGGCCATGGCATAGGCCGTGCCGGCAGCCACGCCGAGCAGCGTCGCATGGCGCAGGAACTCGCGCCGGTTGATCTTGCCTGTCTGCAACTGATCGCAGAGCTCGGGCAGGTAGGAATGCGTATCGGCGCCCAACGCGCGCTCCGACGGCAGCGTGTAGCGCCTCGGATCACGGCTTAGAACTTTTCTGTCTTTCATCTGCTTTTCCTCCAAGTGTTGCTCTGTGCCGGCACCGCTGCACCGCTCTTGGAAAGAGATACGCGGCCCCATTCTCCCCGCCCGAAACGAACTGGCCGACCAAGCCTAGCCCATCGCCGATGCCCTGTCGCCCCTTGCACCGTTGGGGGGAGAGCGTGTCGCCGTCCGGCACCCATTGGTTGGCGATTTGCGATGTCCAGGAATGCATATCAGCTTCGCATTCTCCCGCCGTTGGGATCGTAGAGCGGCGTGGTGTGAACGCGGGCAGGGAACATCTCGCCCAGGATCTCGACGTCAAAGCGTTCGTCGGTCACCGCAAATTCGGTCGGCACATAGCCCATCGCCATGGACTGCCCGACATGATGTGCGTAGCCGCCGGAGCTCACATACCCGACCGCCGTGTCGTCTCGCAGGATCGCCTCGTCGTTCGAAACGTCGATGGGCTCGCCGTCTATCGCTGGCGCGTCGATGATCAGCGGCACCAGGCGCCTGTCAGGCCCCTCGTGTCGCTCGGCTTCCGCCGCCTCCTTGCCGATAAACTCCTTGTCCCACTGAATGAAGGCGTCGAGTCCGCTCTCGGCCGCGGTGAAGTCGGGGCGATAGTCGAGTGTCCAGACGCCCCAGGCCTTTTCCAACCTGAGCGACATCAGCGTCCGCGCCCCGTACCAGCGCAGTCCCAGGTCGGCACCGGCGTCCTCGATCGCCTCCGCCAATGCGATCTGGAACTGCGGCGCAACATAGATCTCGTAGCCGAGCTCACCGGAGAAGCTGAGCCGCGACACGATCGCCGGCACCCCACCGACGAAAGTGTGGCGGATATCGCGAAAGCGGAACGCCTCCGCCGACACGTCGTCGCGCGTGATACGGGCGAGCAGATCGCGCGAGTTCGGGCCGGAGAGCGCGATGCCGTGCAACGCGTCTGAGAGATTCTGGTACTCGACACCGGTGCCGAGGCGTTGCTGGAACCAACGCCGATGCGCCTCCTGCATGACCCCTGAGCCGACCAGCAGGAAGCGATCTTCCGCTAGGCACGCGACTGTGAGATCGCCGTAGAGCTTGCCCTTCTCCGTCAGCATCGGCGTCAGCGCGATACGGCCGGGCTTCGGCACGCGGCCGGCCAGCACGCGATCCAGGAAGGTGCGGGCACCAGGGCCTTCGAAGCCGTGCTTGGAATAGTTGGCGATCTCGATGCAGCCCACCGCCTCGCGCACCGCCTTCACTTCACGCGCGACGTACTCGTGGGCACGAGAGCGGCGGAAGGACGGGTCCTCGTGGGCGTCATCCGGCCCGTCGGCAAACCAGAGCGCGTGCTCGAGCCCGAACCCCTGGTCCATCACCGCGCCCTTGACGACCAGCCGGTCGTAGAGCGCGGTGGTCTTCTGCCGCCGGCCCTTCGGCAGGGTTTCGTTGGGAAAGGTCATCACGAAACGGCGCTCGTAATTCTCTGACGACTTGACCGTGCCCCATTCGGGAGTCGCGAACTCGCCGAAGCGAGCGATATCCATCGCCCACACATCGATCGAAGGCTCGCCGTCGATCATCCACTCGGCCATGCTGCGTCCGACCCCGCCGCCCTGGCAGAAGCCCGCCATGACGCCCACAGCGACCCAGTAGTTCCGTACTCCCGGCACTGGACCGATCATAGGGTTGCCGTCGGGACCGAAGGTAAAGGGTCCGCAGATGATGTCCTTGATCCCCGCCTCGCCGAGCGCCGGGATGCGCTCGAACGACATCTCCAGCCGGTCGGCGATGCGGTCGAGGTCGTGCGGCAGCAGCTCCTGGCCAAAGTCGAGCGGCGTGCCGGAGACGTTCCACGGTGTGGACTTGGGCTCGTATGTGCCGAGCAGGACGCCATGCCGCTCCTGCCGGAAATAGATGTTGGCCTCGTAGTCGATGCCCGCCGGCAAATGGCCAGCGCCGCCTTCCCCCATCCTCTCCGCGATCACGGGGATCGTGTCGGTAATGAGATAGTGGTGCTCCATCGGCTGGACCGGGAGCGCGACGCCCGCCATTTGCCCCACCTCGCGCGCCCAGAGCCCGCCGCAGTTCACGATGTGCTCGGCGTTCACCGTGCCGCGCGGTGTGACCACGTCCCACGAGCCGTCCGGCTGCTGGTTGGTCTCCACCACCGGAGTCCGCGTGAAATACTGGGCACCGTGGACGCGCGCGGACTTGGCGAAGGCGTAGGTCGCGCCGGAGGGGTCGACGTCGCCGTCGAGCTCGTCCCAGAGCGCCGCGTAGTAGTGCTTCGGGTCGATCAGGGGATGGCGCTCCGCGGCCTCCTTCAACGAGATGAACTCCTGATCGAGCCCCATGTAGCGCGCCTTGGAGCGCTCGCGCTTCAGGTAGTCGTACCAGTCCCTGGTGGAGGCGAGATAGAAGCCGCCGGTGTTGTGCATGCCGACGGACTGACCCGAGGTCTCCTGGATCTCCTTGTAGAGATTGATCGTGTAGCCCTGCAGGCGGGAAATGTTGGGATCCGACGAAAGCGTGTGAATCATCCCGGCCGCGTGCCAGGACGATCCGGCGGTGAGTTCTTCCCGCTCCAGCAGGATCACGTCCTTCCAGCCGAACTTGGCGAGATGGAAGAGGATCGAACAGCCCACCACGCCGCCACCGATCACGACGGCCTTTGCGTGGCTGGGGAGCGGCTTGCCGGCGCCCACGCCGTCGTCGTCCCTCATGATCTCGGGCATGGCGGAACTCTCTCGGTTTCGCGAGAGTCAGCGCGCGCACCCTGACGGGCCGCACCACCTCCCCTCCTCCTCATATCATGGCGGAGTTGGCGACCATCGGCTTCGATGCGACACGGATGCTTCGGATTCCGACAGGATCAGTCGTGTAGTCCGCCTGCGGTGGTGCGCCAATAGGGCTCGGTGGCAGTGAAAGCGTGCCAATCCTCGGTGAGCTGACCCCGGGTTTCTTCGCGGACACGAGCGTGCCAACCGATCACCTGTCCGGCGCCCACTCCAAGAGCGGCGAGATGGCTGCTATTGTGCTGGACGTCGAGGAGCTGTTTCAGGCAGCTCTCGGCAACGGCGGCGTCGTTGAGCTGGCCGAGGTCATCCTGCAGCCGACGCAACGCCCTGATGTAGGGACGCGGCCTGCCGTTTGGGAACTGGGCCGCGAAGAACTCGCCCGCATAGCGCAGTTTCTTGAGTGAGATCCTGAGCCGGTGCAGGTCGGCGTCCGACAGTTGCTCGAAGTCGCGCCCGCGCCTCAATACGCGCTTGTGGCGCTTGTCGAGCAGGCGCCTCCCAAGTTGCGCGAGCGGCTGATCGAGCGCGGCGTGGTTCGCAGCGTCACGCCAGCCCGCCGTCTCTATCCACCGGCCGAAGCGCAGCAGGAACTCCGTGTAGCCTGGCGCGCGCAGCGCCTCGGCCTGCTCGTAGGCGCGGGCGCGTTCCCTTTCGGCCGCTTCGGCAAGACGCTCCAGTGACTCGTCCTCCGGCCGGGCAGCCCGGACGGTCGCGAGCGTCTCGGTGATGAATACGTCCCAATCACGTGCCGGGCCGAGCACGTCGATGAGGCGGCTGGCTTCCCTGTTCAGCCAGGCAGTGTGCTCTGGCGGAAGAACCGTCTTGAAGACCACGAGAGCCGAACGCATCCGGCGCAACGCGACACGAAACTGGTGCACGCCCTCCGGATCACTGCGGTCCAGCACTGCATCGTGATTCGCCGCGCACTGACTGGCACACACGCGAAAAATCTTGCCCAGGGCCTCGTTTGCGGAGATGCCCCGCGCAAGAGCGAGCGCCGGCGCCTTGTAGCCGGCGTAGCCCTCACCACCGGCAAGGACGTAGCCGCGCTTGGCCTTGCTCGCCGTCTGTATGCGGAGCGGCGCAGAGGCCTGCAGCGTCATGGCGAGCTCGTAGAGTGCACTTGCCGGCCCTTCGATCAGTTCCAGCTCCAACTCAGAGACAGTGTCTCGCCTGCCCCTTGCCTCGATTTCCCCGCTGTCGAGCGCGAGTTCGATCAGGGCGGTGCCGTCATCCGGCGCGGCAACCTCGACCGTGGCTGTGCGCCGCGTGACATCGGTGGAGAACGCCGGTGCCAACTCTGCTGACCGTAGCGGTCCCACCGCATCGCGCACCGCTGGATCGGGCGCGATGGGGAGGCTGGGCACCGGCTTCTTGACCGTGCGGGTCCACTCGTTGCGCTTGAGCACGGCAGCGGCAGAGGACGGCCCATCGGATTTCAGGGTCTGGACCAGCCGTTCCCCATCCTCACGAATGCGCAGCGTGAAGCCCCGCCGACGCAGGCGAAAGTCGCCGGTGTCGAAATAGGTGCTACGCAGCCGCTGGGCGGTTCCGCCTCCATTCGCAGGAACCGCTGCGCGCCAACCGCGATCGAGGGCGTCGGGATCGCCGCCGAGCGTCAGCTCGACCTCAAGTGTAGGACCGCCATCCCCGGCGGCCGCCGCCCCGCCGCCGTCTCCCTTGCCCATCAGTTCCCGTTCCCGGTGATGGATGCTGTCACCGCGTTCTTCCGCGCAGCCGGAAGGGATATTCACGAAACTTTCGCGGACACGTCAAGGCAGTCTGACCAACTCATCGGTTCAGACGCCTCCAAGAGCGCATTGTATCCCGTTTTGAGTTGATGGGCGCGCGTGCATCCCCTATTGGAAGCAAGGCAAGGCCTTATCGCAGCACAACCGAACACGGCTCATGAGGAGGATTCAATCGATGGGTGACCACAAGACAAGCTGGTCGGGAGCACCGCTCTCACGGCGGTCTTTTCTTAAGGGTACGGCGGCAGGCGCTGCTGCGCTGACCGCTGCAGGTTCAGGCGCGTTTGCGTCGGGCGCGCAGGCGTCGGACTGGTCCGGCGAGACCCTGCGCTTCATGATCATCAATCCGCACGCAGGCTCGATCAAGCCGCTCTCCGAGGGATTCACCGAGCTGACCGGCGCCACTGTCGAAGGGGTGAAGGTCCCCTACGACCAGATCACGGCCCAGTCGACGCTCGACGTGATGTCCGGCACCAACGAGATCGACGTCTTCCAGTATTGGTATGTCGACAAGGAGGCGCTGGTGCGGGACGGCGTGCTCGCCGACATCACCGACCGCATCGCGGCGGAGGAGGCTGACATCGACCCCGCCGACTTCCTCGGTGCGCTCTACGACGCCTACACCCTGGTCGATGGACGCCGTTACGGCCTGCCCTACGACGGCGACACCCACGTTCTCTTCTATAATAAAGAAATTCTCGACCGGAACGGGCTGCAGCCGCCGGCAACTTGGGACGAATACAATGCGGTGGCCAAGGCGGTGACGGACGCCGAATCGGCCAACGGCGTCTACGGCGCCTTGCTCATGTGCAAGCAGTTCCCGATCATCCTTTGCTCGACCTACGCGAACCGTCTGGGCGGCTACGGCGGCGACTTCCTCGACGCCAATGGCGCGCCGGCGCTCACCAGCGACGCCGCGATCGGCGCGGCGCAAACCATGCTGGAGGCCGGCCCCTCGGCGGTGCCGACGCCGTTGGAGACCGAGTTCGGCAACTCGATCCCTGTGTTCCTGAGCGGTGGCGCCGCCATGATCGAGTTCTGGACCGACCTCGGCACCTGGGCACAGGACGCGAACCAGAGTCAGATCGTCGACAAGTGGGGCGTCGTGCCCATGCCGGTCGCTGGCTCCAATACGGTCAACCGGCCGGCGATGAACGCGGGCTGGTCCTTCGGCGTCTCGTCCGGGTCGCACAATCCCGAGATGGCGTGGGAATTCGTGCGCATGTCGTCGAGCAAGGACTTCCACGTCCGCGTGCTCACCGACAACACCACAGGTGTGGACCCGACCCGGCGCTCCGCGATGCCGGCCTACCGCGACTTCGCACCGTTGCAGGCGGACGCCGTGGAACAGGCTATCGACGACGCCTTCCCCTGGCCGACGAAGCCGGAATCGCCCAAGCTCATGCAGTCGCTCACGGACGAGCTTGGCCTGATGATGGCCGGCGACAAGACCGTCGAGCAGGCCATGGGCGATGCCCAGGCTGCCTGGGAGGACATCCTCGGCTAGCCATGAAGCGGGCGGCCGCACGCTCAGGGACTATCCTGGCTGCGGCCGCCCCCTCCTCCCGTTATGGCTGAACTGGACTCTGCGCCGCAGCGCACTCTCGAAAGGTCTAAGGCAGCCGGGCTCTGGTCCGGCGTGTTGACCCTCGACCGGCGCAGACTGATCGGCTGGGCGGTGGTCATGCCGCTCATCGGCGGCTTGATCGTGTTCGCCGTTTATCCCTTCATCTACCTGATTTTCCTCTCCTTCTCCGATTCCAACCTCGGCACGCTGTTCCGGGGATGGGTCGGCGTCGAGCACTACACGGACTCCATCAACCAGGCGAAATTCACCAGCTCCCTGCTCCGCTCCATCATCTTCGCGCTGATGACGACGCTGGCATCGGTGATCCTCGGCGTTTGCGTGGCCCTTCTGATCGACCGTGCCGTGAAGGGCCGGCAGATCCTGCGCACGCTCATTCTCCTGCCGCTGATGACACCGCCGATCACCGTCGCCGTCATGTGGCAGCTGCTGCTGATGCCCAAGGGCGGCTGGCTCAACAGCTTCCTCATGGACATGGCGCTCTTCAGCCAGCCGGTGAGTTTCCTGGGCTCGCCCACCATGGCGTTCCCCTTCGTGTGCTTGGCAGACGTGTGGCAGTGGACGCCCTTCATCGCGCTGATGACCTACGCCGCGCTGCAGACCCTGCCGGAGGACATATACGAGGCGGCGAAGCTGGACGGCGCGTCGGGGCCAGCGATGTTCTGGTCCATCACGCTGCCGATGCTGGCGCCGGCGCTGCTCGCCATCGCAGTGCTCAAGCTCGTGATTGCGTTCAAAGTCTTCGATCTCGTCTTCGTACTGACCGGCGGCGGGCCGGGCCAAGCGACGACGGTTTCGAGCTTCTACATCTACCGGGTGGCGATCCAGCAGTTCGACATCGGTGCCGCGGCGGCGCAGACACTCATGTTCGCGGTGGTGGTGGGCCTCGTCACCATTCCCTTCACCACCGCGCACGATGTCGCCGAGAAGAGGTTGTCGTGAGAGCCGCCCGCGTCGGAAAGTTCGATGGCGGTACCTGGCTCTCGGAGGCGCCTGTCGATCTCTGGACCCTCGCCCGCTGGGCGGGGACCGCAGCGGTGGTGCTCTTCTTCATCTTTCCCATGATCTTCATGCTCATGGTCTCGTTCAAGACGCAGCCGGATATCGCGAGCGGCGGTTTCCTGCCCGAGGAGTGGTTTTGGCAGAACTACCCGGACGCCTGGAACTCCGTCGCGGTCGGCACTTATCTGCGCAACTCGATTGTCGCCGCAGCGTTGGGCGCGCTGGTGACGCTGGTGATCGCGGTCCCCGCGACCCACGCCATCGTGCGTTATCGCGTGGGCGGCAAATGTCTGCCGGCCTTCATCCTTGCGACCTATGTGGCACCGCCCATCGTCGCGCTTTTTCCCCTCTTCTTCCTGCTGCGCTCGATCGGGCTGGTGAACACGCTCTTCGGCATGGCGCTGGTCTACGGCGTGATGAACCTGCCGGTCGCGTTTTGGCTGCTCTCGAGCTTCGTGCGCCGGCTGCCGGAGGAGCTAGAGGACGCCGCGCGTATCGATGGCGCGGGCTATGGCTCCGTGCTGCTCCGCATCACCGTGCCATTGCTCATGCCGGGCATCATCAGCACCGGGATCATCTGCCTGATCCTGGCCTACAACGAGTTCCTCCTGGCCTCTTTCCTGACGCGGAGCGAGAGCACGCAGACGTTACCTGTCGGGCTCTCGCTCTATCAGGGAGACCGCCAGCTTCGCTACGGCCAGATGTCGGTCGCGTCGCTGATCGGCATCGTGCCGGTCTACCTGCTGGCGATGTTCTTCCAGCGCTGGCTCATTCGCGGCCTGACTGCAGGCAGCACGAGGTAGCGATGAGAGAACCCGCCGAAATCGCGGCCATGCTGAGAGAGCTGGTGGACGTGCTGCTGCCGGGCAACGGGCGCTTCCCGGCCGCGAGTGACGCCGGCACTCACGGCGTGGTGGCGGACCGGCTGGTGGCGCAGTTGGGCGAGACCGCACTGGACGATCTCGCGCAAACCATTGAGGCCTGTGGTGGGCCGTTTGGGCCACTGGGCGCAGCGGAGCGGCAGGACGTCGTGCGGCGCTTCGAGGCGGACCACCCGGAGCGGTTCGAGACACTTCGGATGATCGTCTATCTCGCCTATTACGAGAGCCCCGCCGTGGTGCGCGCGGTCCGCTCGCTTGGCCATGTTTACAACGACGCGCCACAGCCCGCCGGCTACGCCATGGCGCCCTTCGACGAGAGCGATCCTCTTCAGGCACCCGCGCATCGCCGCGGTCACTACGTCAAGACAGAGGACGTGACGCGGCTCGATCTCACGCCGCTGCCGCCCGATCCGCTGGCGCCTGAGACCGTGACGGTGGACGACGCGGTGGCGAGCGGCCGCGGTGCCATCGCCAGGGGCGCTGGCGGTAAGCCCACCGGCCGCGCGTAGGGGCAAGTCATGGCCAACGTCGGAATCAGCAACGTCTACAAGTCCTTCGGCCCGGTCGAGGTGATCCACGGCATCGATGTCGAGATTGCGGACAAGGAGTTGGTCGTGCTGGTTGGCCCGTCGGGATGTGGCAAGTCGACTCTGCTCCGCATGATCGCGGGCCTCGAAGACATCACCGCCGGCGAAATATCGATTGGCGACAAGGTGGTCAACCGCGTCGCGGCAAAGGACCGGAACATCGCCATGGTGTTTCAGTCCTACGCGCTCTACCCGCACATGACCGTCTATCGGAACATGTCGTTCGGCCTACGCATGCGGAAAATCCAGAAGGACGAGCAGGACCGCCGCATCAGGTGGGCAGCGGAGATACTGGAACTCACCGACTACCTCAAGCGCTATCCCCGCCAGCTCTCGGGCGGGCAGAGGCAGCGCGTCGCCATGGGCCGCGCCCTGGTACGGGAGCCCATCGCCTTCCTCTTCGACGAGCCGCTCTCCAACCTCGACGCCCAGCTTCGCGTTCAGATGCGGACCGAGATCCGCGAGCTGCACCAGCGGCTGCAGACGACCATGATCTACGTCACCCACGACCAGGTGGAGGCGATGACGCTCGCCGACCGTATCGTCGTCATGCGCGACGGCTACATCGAGCAGATCGGCGCGCCCGCCCACGTCTACGACCGGCCAGCCAACACCTTCGTCGCGGGTTTCATCGGCTCGCCACAGATGAACATGCTGCCCGGCACGCTGGGGCCAGACGGCACCATCGCGCTGGAAGGCGGAGTCATTGTGCGGCACGCGGAAAGCCTTGAGGCGCAGTCCGGCCGCAGCGTCCTCTACGGCATTCGGCCGGAGGATCTGCAGCTCGTCAGCGAAGGCGAGGGCTTCGCGCTGGGTGTCGACGTGGTCG
The DNA here is from genome assembly GCA_022826345.1 of Alphaproteobacteria bacterium. The sequence continues at coordinate 9,956 of JAJDVB010000178.1, read as the reverse complement.
AGACTACCGGGCGAGAGATCGAGCTGTTCGGCAGCCTGGGCCCACGGCGGATCTGCGTGCTGCTGCAGGCGCGCGCGTCCGTCCGGCCGGGTGACACCGTGTGGATCAGCCCGGCTCCCGAACGCGCCCACATCTTCGATGCAGAGAGCGGCGTTCGCCTCGACGCCGCCGGCCAGACCTGAGGCGAGCGCCATGGCCCAGCGCATCACCCACGACCACACCGATGTCGTCATCGTCGGCTCGGGCCCCGGCGGCGTCATTCCCGCCACCGTGTTGGCCCGGAAAGGCATCAAGGTGGTCTGCCTGGAGCAGGGCCCGTGGTTCCCGTCGGCCGAACGCCCCCACCACGGACGGGACTGGGAGTGGCGCCGCGCCACCGACTGGTCGATCGCCGTCAACGTGCGCGCGCACCCGCACGACTACCCGGTGGACAGTACCGACGAGACGACGCTGATGTGGAACGGCGTCGGCGGCTCCACGGGCATCTACACCGCCACCTGGCCGCGCTACCGCCCATCGGACTTCCGCAAGGGCACCGAGCATGGCCTCGCGCCGGACTGGCCGATCTCCTACGAGGACCTCGCCCCCTACTTCGAGATGGCGGACGAGGCCTGCGGCGTTTCCGGCTGGCCGGGCGACCCGGCGATGCCGCCGCGCGGCCCCTTCCAGACCCGGCCCGGCCCGCGCGGGGCCATGGGCGAGGTCGTAGCGCGCGGCTTCGACAAGCTCGGCTGGCACTGGTGGCCCATGCCCTGTGCCATCCTGGCGGAGGGCTACGACGGCCGTCTCGCCTGCAACAACTGCGGCGCCTGCCAAAGCGGCTGCCCGCGCGGCTCGCTCAACGACATGGCCGTGACCCACTGGCCGAAGGCTCTCGCGGCGGGCGTGGAGCTTCGCACCGACAGCCGGGTCGAGCGCATCGAGACCGATACCTTGGGTCGCGCCACGGGCGTGGTCTACGTCGAGCGCAACACGGGCGTGCGTCATATCCAGACTGCGGACATCGTCATCCTCGCCGCCAACGGAGTCGGCACGCCGCGCCTGCTTTTGCTCTCGGAAAGCACGGTGCATCCGAGAGGGCTTGCCAACCGCTCCGATCAGGTCGGCCGCAACCTGATGCACCACACGCTCGGCATGGTGGAATGCTGGGTCGACGCCCCGACCGAGGCGCACAAGGGCCTGATCTCCGCCATCGCGATCTGCGAGGAGTTTGCGGAGAGCGATACGTCGCGCGGCTTCGTCAACGGCTTCACGCTGCACATCGTGCGCCAAAACGGCGCGGGCTATCAGGCGCTGGGCTCGCACTCGGGCAACGTGGCGCCGTGGGGCACAGATCACCACTCGTGGTTCGCCAAGCACTTCGGGCACGGCATCGGCATCCTCATCGTGGGGGACGACCTGCCGCGCCCCGAAAACCGCGTCACCCTCTCCGACACCGTGGTCGACTCGTCGGGACTGCCGGCACCCCGTATCGCCTACGGCATGTGCGAGAACGACGCGCGGCTCGCGCGCTTCGGCATCGACCGGGCGGCGGAGCTGGCGGGCGCGATGGACGCCTGGGACATCAAGGTCAATCCCTTCCGCGATGGGAACGGTGTCTACGCGCCGCCCGCCTGGCACCTGCTCGGCACCGCGCGTATGGGAGCCGACCCCGAGACCTCCGTCGTCACCAAGTGGCACCAGGCCTGGGACTGCCCCAACCTCTACATCACCGACGGCAGCGTCATGGCGACCGGCGCGGCCATCAACCCGACCAGCACCATCTCGGCGCTCGCCTACCGCGCCGCCCATCATCTCGCCGATAACTTTGCCGAGGCCCGCCGGGCGCAGGGTCCTCTGCTCGACGACTGAGGAATCCGGGCTAAGATGCCCTTGCGTCGGCACCGGGCGGAGGGAACGATGGCCGGCTACACCAGCGAAGAATTGCGGGCGATGGTGCAGCCCGACCGGGTGCACCGCGCCATCTATACCGACCCGGCGATCTTCGAGATCGAGATGGAGAAGATCTTCCGCCGGGTCTGGCTCTACGTGGGCCACGAGAGCCTGGTGCCGAACCCGGGCGACTACTACTGCACCCACCTTGCCCGACAACCGGTGGTGCTGAGCCGGCACAAGGACGACGGCATCTGCGTGCTGTTCAACCGCTGCGGCCACCGCGGCGCCAAGGTGCTGAACCGCGAACGCGGCAACGCCAAGGTCTTCACCTGCATGTACCACGGCTGGAGCTTTCGGCCGAACGGCGCGCTTGCCGGCGTGCCCATGCGCCGGGACTTTCCCGGGGAGCCGCTCGCGGACCCGCAATTCGGCATGGCGCAGCTGCCGCGGGTGGAGAGTTACAGGGGCTTCGTCTTCGCGTCCTTCAACCCCGATGCCGACCCGCTGCTCGACTATCTCGCGGAAGCCCGGCGCGGCATCGACGAGCTGGTCGACCGCTCACCCGAAGGCGAGGTGGCGCTTTCCGCCGGCTGCCACCGCTATCACTATCGTGGCAACTGGAAGCTCCAGCTTGAGAATCTGGCGGACATGTACCACCCCGCCGCCTGCCACGCGTCCACCGTCGGCCCCGACGGCCGGCAGTTCAAGCGCCGCGCCGGCGACGAGGGCGGCGATGCCGCGTTCTTCGCCCCCAACGGCGAGGCCATCGTCGCCCAGACCGGGGTGCGCGGCCTCAACAACCGGCACAGCTCCGAGGCATCGCTCTTCGACAAGGAGCAATCGGGCGGCCACTGGGACGACTACCGCGCCATCATGGTGCAGCGCTACGGCGAGGAGCGCACGGCGGACATCCTCAAGAACCGCCGTCACAGCATGACCTTCTTCCCGAGCTCCGACATCCTGCTGGCGCAGACGTCGGTGCGGGTCGTCCGCCCGGTCGCGGTGGACTTCACCGAGGTCGAGGTCTGGCCGGTCCGCCTCGAGGGCGCGCCCGGAAGCATCTCAGACGACCTCGTGCGCTTCGTGAACATCACGCATGCCGCCGCCTCGTTCATCCAGTCCGACGACATGGAGGCTTTCGAGCGCTGCCAGGAAGGGCTCCGAACCCAGGGCACCGACTGGGTGCTCGTCGCCCGCGGCCTCGGCGCCGAGATCGATGAGGGCGACGGCGTGTTCTTCGGCCCCCGCTCCAGCGAGGTCGGCCAGCGTGCCCAGCACGAGGCGTGGCGCGACCTGATGGGCGCATGAGCGTCACCGCCGACGCCCGCGCCGTCGCGGGGTCGAATGTCGTGCGTCTCGAGGAGCTGCGGCGCTTCCTCGAGCACGAGGCGGAGCTGCTGGACGAGCGGCGCTTCGACGAGTGGTGCGACCTCTACACCGAGGACGCCACCTACTGGGTGCCCGCCAGCCCAGAGCAAGAGAACTGGCGCGACCACGTGTCGCTCTTCTACGACGACAAGCACACGATGCGGACCCGCGTCCAGCGGCTCAACCATCCTCGTATCCACTGCCAGAGCCCGCCCTCCCGCTGCGTGCGCGTGATCTCGGGCGTCCGGCTCGACGACGTGACGACGGAGGGCGCCTGGCTGGTCCGCTCGAAGTTCGTGATGGTGGAGGACCGCCCGAGCAACCCGCAGCGCGTGTTCGGCGGCCGCTACTCCCACACCGTCGTGCAGGAAGGCGAACGGCTGCGCATTCGCCTCAAGCGGGTCGATCTCACGAACTGCGATCAAAGCTTCCCGATGCTCACGCAGCCGTTCTGACTCGCGCACGAAAAGCCGCCTGGTTCGGCCGGGCCCCAATTCTCTCCTGCTTGTCCCGATGAGAATGCACCGCCTATGATTGCGGTGCTGGAATGAGATGCGCGTCCCCTGACGGGCAACAACAAGAACGCGCGCGCTCGGTGAAACAAACAGGAGGCTACTCAAATGAGAAAGTATCTGCGCAACGCGGCGCTTGGGGCCGCGGCACTGGCGTTTCTCGCGGGCGGCATGGCGCCGGTCGCGACCGCCACCGCGGACGAGAAAGTTAAGGTCTATGTGAGCTTGGGTTTCGAGGGCAACACCTGGATGGATGCGTCCACCAACCTGCTGAGCTCGATAGCAGGAACCAAGGACTACAAGGACCGGGTGGACATCGAAATCCAGTCCGCGCGCGGCAATGCGCAGACCCAGATCCAGCAGATCAACGCGATGGTCCAGGCCGGTGCGCAAGTCATCGTCGCCTGGGCGATATCGCCGACGGCGCTCAACCGCGCCATTCGTAACGCCTGCCGCCGGGGCGTGGTCTTTATCACCTTCGACGCTCAGGTCACCGAGCCTTGCGCCTATCACGTCGGCATCAATCAGGACTGGGCCGGCGCGGGACCTGCCGAATGGCTGGCGGAGGAGCTTGGCGGCAAGGGCAACATCGTCTTCATGGGCGGCATCCCCGGCAACATGGTCGACCTGCGGCGGAACTCCGCAGCGAAGGCTGTGTTCGCCGAGTTCGCGGACATTACGATCATCGCGGATACGCCGAGCATGTGGAACAATGCCACGGCGAAGCAGAAGCTGACCGAGATCGTGGCCACCCACGGCTGGGACAAGATCGACGGCCTGTGGACCCAGACCGGCTGCTACGTCTTCACCCAAATGCAGGTGGACGCGGGCCGCGGCGACCAGCTCAAGCCATGCGCCGGCAACGGCACCAACGGCCATCGCGTGGCCCAGCTCGCGCCGGGAACGACCGAGGGCGCCTACGGGCTGCGCAGCGCCTCCATGGGCTCGCCGCCCTGGGCCGCACCGTATGCCTTCAAGCTCGGGATGGCGAAGTTCGACGGTGCCGAGATTCCGCGCTTCGCCGAGATCCCGATGCCCCTGGTCACGCCGGGGCAGACGGAGCTCTGCGACACGGGGGACAAGGCCGAGCTCACGTCGAAGAACTGGTCTTGCAATGCGGTGCCGCTCTCCGTCGCGCCGTCGAATTACTTCATCGACGTGTGGCATTCGCAAGTGCCCGAGCTGGACGTCTATTCCGCGCTCGAGGGCAAGGTCCCCGACGGAAGCTGATCCCGACGGGCGAGCAACGGCTCTGAGTCGGGCCGGCCCCGGCAAGATCGGAGGCGTAAGGGGCGCGGCGCTGGTCGCCGCGCCCCGTGCCCCGGCATGACCGGGCGGCGGCGCGCGGAAGCCGGCAATGAATGAGCAGGCGCCGGCGGTCGAGACCCACGGCCTGAGCAAGGCATTCGGCGCGACCGTCGCGCTCGACGACGTCTCGCTCGCAATCCCGCGCGGCGAGGTCCATGCGCTCCTCGGCGAGAACGGTGCGGGCAAGTCGACTCTGGTCAAAATCCTAAGCGGGCTCAGCCGGCCGGACGCCGGCGAGATCGCCTTGTTCGACAGCCCCGCACACATCCATACGCCAAGGGATTCCCATCGGCTCGGAATACAGACCGCCTATCAGGAAATCTCGCTGATCGGCGACCTCACGGTCGTGCAGAACATGCTGCTCCCTTACGAGCCGACCGGCCCGAGCGGGCATATCAGGCGACGCGAGTCGGAGCAGCATGTGCGCCGTGCCCTCGCCGACCTCGGCCTCGACGATATCGACCTCCACGCCGAGGTGCGGACGCTGGCGCTGCCGACGCAGCAGAAAATCGAGATCGCCCGCGCCGTCTCTCGCAAGCCGCAGTTGCTGCTGCTCGACGAGCCCACCTCGTCCCTCTCTGGCAACGACGTGCAGTGGCTGGGCGCGCTCTTCGACCGGCTGCGCGCGGAGGGCACCACCATCGTCTTCATCTCGCACCGGATGCAGGAGGTGCGGGACTTCTGCGACAGCCTGACCATCCTGCGCAACGGCCGCATGGTGGGGAGCTTCAAGGCTAACGAAATCTCCGATGACCGCGTGATCGAGCTGGTGATCGGACGCTCGCTGGCCGCGACCTTTCCGCCCAGGCCGGATCAGCCGGAACAGCGCGGGGAGACGCCGATCCTGGCCGGCGAGGGACTGTCCATCGAAGGCGGCGTGCAGGATTTCTCCTTCGACCTCTGGCCCGGCGAGATTCTGGGCGTCGGCGGGCTGGAAGGCATGGGCCAGCGCGACCTCTTCCTCGCGCTCTTCGGCATGGTCGGGCTCAGCGCCGGCGACATCCGGATCGGCGACCAGCGCGTGACCCTGCGGACGCCGAAGGACGCCGTGAACAGCCGCATCGGCATCAGCTTCGTGCCGGAAGACCGCAAGACCGAGGCGCTCTTCCTCGCGCTGACGGGGCGGGAGAACATCTCGCTCCCGATCATCGACCGCTGCGTGCGCTTCGGCCTCGTGAACCTGGAGCAGGAGGCGCAGGCGGTGGGCCGCGCGCTCGACATGGTGCAGGTCGACCGCCGCGCGCTCCATAGCGCCTGCAACGTTTTCAGCGGCGGCAACCAGCAGAAGATCGCGATCGCCAAGTGGCTGCTCGCCGAGAGCCGCGTGCTGCTCATGTACGACCCGACGCGCGGCGTCGACGTCGGCACCAAGGCGGAGATCTACGCGCTGATGCGGTCATACGCGGACGCCGGCGGCGCGGTGCTCTACTACTCCACCGACGTGCCGGAGCTCGTGAACCTCTGCGATTCGGTGATGGTGATCTACCGCGGCCGCAAGGCGGCCTCGCTCAGCGGCGGCGAGATCACCGAGGCCAGCATCATGCGCGCGGCGCTCGGCGAGGGCTCCCGATGACGCCGCTCGGGGCGCTACGCGCACCCTACCTGCCGCCCTTCAGCTGGTCGCGCCAGCGCGGCACGATCATCGCCATCGCCGTGTTCGCCGCCACCATGATCGCGCTCCAGCTCATCACCGGCCAAGGCATCGCCTACTTCGACATCAGCAGCATCAGCGCGAGCGCCGCCACCCTCGCGCTCGCCGCCCTGGGCGAGACCATCGTCATCCTTGCCGGCGGGCTCGATCTCTCGGCGGGCGCGGTGATCTCGCTGGTCAACGTGGTCCTGGTCACCCAACTCGGCCCCGCCGCCGACATGGGCACCGGCCTCTTCACCCTGGTTGCGCTGGTCATTGCGCTCGGCCTGGGTGCCGCCATCGGTGCGCTCAACGGCTTTCTCGTCGCCTATATCCGCCTGCAGTCGATCGTGGTGACGCTCGCCACCATGTTCATCGCCCAGGGCGCTGCGTTGCTGGTGCTCAAGTTCCCCGGCGGCGAGATGCCGTGGGACTTCAGCCTGGTGTTCACCGGCGATGTCATCACCGAGGGCCTGCCCGCCCCGGTCGTCGTGCTCGCGGTCGCCATCCTGTTCTGGCTGCTGCTGAAGAACACGCGGATCGGCACCGGCATCTACGCCATCGGCAGCGATGCGGGATCGGCCGAGGCCAACGGCGTCGACGTGCGCCGCACGCGCTTCCTCACCTTCACTTTCGCCGGCATGTGCTACGGCGCCGCCGGCCTCTTCATCACCGCCAACATGGGCGGCGGCGACCCGCTGATCGGCGCCAAGATGCTGCTGCAAATCTTCGCCGCCGTGGTTCTGGGCGGCACGCTGATCGGGGGCGGCCGGGGCGGCGCCGTCGGCACGATCTTCGGCGCGCTGACGCTCACCGTCGTGGTCAACATCTTCCTCGTGCTCGGCGTGCGCACCTATTACACGCCGATCGTCGAGGGCGTGATCCTGCTCATCGCCGTTCTCGGCTTTTCGCTCGGCCGCGACTCGCCGGTGGTGGAGATCACGCGATTCTGGCGGGCGACTCTGCGGGCGCTCCAGGAGTCCTCCCTGCCCTCCAAGCTGCGCGTCGTGGGCGAGCCGATTCGCTTGGGTGGGCCCGACCCGCCGGCAGGCGGCGCCGGCACCGCCGTTCCCTGGTTCGACCGGCACCGAGCGGTGCTGCGCTTCGCCGTACCCGCCTACCTGATCTACATCGTCATCCTGGGTGTGACGATCGGCATCTTCGGCGGCGACTTCTCGCCGCTCGCCTATCTCAACGCCATGCTGATCCTGACCGCCTTCCTGGCGATCCTCGGCCTCGGCCAGGGCACGGTCATCATCACGGGCGGACTCGATCTCTCGGTCCCCTGGACCATGACCTTCCCTGCGATCGTGGTCACCACTCTCTGCAACGGCATCGACGCGCCGGCGGCGTGGGTCATTCCGGCGGCACTCGGGATCGGCATCGCCATCGGTTTCCTCAACGGCATGACCATCGTCCTCTTCGGGCTCTCGCCGATCATCGTGACCCTCGCGATGAACGGCATCCTGGAGGGCGTGTCTCTGCTGTTCAGCTCGGGCGCGCCCATCGGCAAGGCGCCGCCGGCGCTGGCCTGGTTCGTGACCGGGCGCATCGCCGGTATCGCGCCGATCGGCTGGTTCCTCATCGCCTTCGTCGTCGCCGCGACGCTCTACCTGAACAGGAGCGCGCAGGGCCGGCGCATCTTCGCTGTCGGCAACAGCCCGCGCGTCAGCCGCCTTTCCGGCGTGCGGATCGGCTTCCCCATCGTCGGCGCCTACGTGCTGAGCGGATTCTGCTCCGCGCTGGTCGGGGTCTTCCTCGCGGGCTTCAGCGCCCAGGCGTTCTACGGCATGGGCGACCCCTACCTGCTCTCGTCCATCGCCGTGGTGGTGCTGGGCGGCACGTTAATTACCGGAGGCCGCGGCCACTATCTCGGCATCCTGGGCGGCGCGATCCTCTTCACCGGCCTCGGCATCATGCTGTCCGGCACGGTGCTGCCCGAGGCCGTGCGCAACATCATCTACGGCCTCGTCCTGCTCGGTGCGATCGTCGCGCTGCGCGAGCGCTCGACCGCCTGACGCTCCGCTCCTCCGGGGCTGTTTCCCGCCGTCGCCCAAGCGGTAGTGTGAGCCATGGGGCAGCAGACTCCGCAGACGACACCGCAGCCCGCCGAGCCTACGCGCACGGGCCAGGCGCACGCGCACGCCCTCGCCTTCCTGATCATCGTCGTCATCTCCACCTCGTTTCCCCTGGGCGAACACATCACCCACGGCCTCGACCCGGCGGTGATGATGTGCCTCCGCTTCGTTCTCGCGGCGCTGCTCATGGCGCCCATCGTGGCCTGGCGCGAGGGGCTGGCGCTGCCGTCGACCCGGTCTTCTATGCGTTATCTCGCACTCGGCGCGCCGTTGGCCTTCTTCTTCTGGTGCATGTTCGAGGCGCTGCGCACCACGAGCGGGCTCAACACCAGCGCGATCTTTACCATCGTGCCCGGCCTTGCCGCGCTCTTCGGCGCGGTTCTGGTGGGCGAGCGGCTCGGCCTCCATCGCCTGGCCGCGCTCTTCCTCGGCATGATCGGCGCGCTCTGGGTGATCTTTCGGGGCGATCCCGCCCGCCTCGTCAATCTCGAGGTCACCATCGGCGACGGCATCTTCCTCGCCGGCTGCCTGGGCTACGCGGTTTACAGCTCGCTCATCAAGTTCCTGCATCGGGGCGAGCCGGTCCTGGTGCAGTCCTTCTGGACCATGGTGGCGGCAGCGCTCTGGCTGTTGGCGGCGAGCAACGTCAAGCTCTGGCGCACCGACTGGTCCGGGGTCGAAACGGTGGTGTTGGGCGGTATCGTCTACCTTGCGGTCCTGCCGACTCTCATCACCTTCTTCCTTACCCAGTACACGACGCTCCGCCTCGGCCCGACGCGGGTGCAGGCCTACGGCTACGCGCTGCCGGCGATCGTGCTCCTTCTCGACCTCGCCTTGGGCAAGCCCGCGCCGCCGCTGATGACCGTGCCCGGCCTCGCCATCGTCCTGCTTGCGAGCGTGGTGGTACAGCGCGGCACGATCCGCGCGTTCCGCTAACCCGCAAACGCGCACGAGTGCGCGTCGTGCGGGATGGGATTGACCAAACTTTGCCGGGATTCGGCGAGATCAAGTGAGATCAAGTGGGATAAGTGGGATTCGGCGGGATTATACCAAACGCGCTCCAAATTGACTCATTATCTCAATATGTTGTGGTGATGGACGGGACAACCTCCATAGACTGTGGTGATCGAGTCTCACCGTCGGAGGATGATGATGAGTGCGGCAACGCCGATAATCTGGCCGGAA
>JAJDVB010000035.1 GCA_022826345.1 Alphaproteobacteria bacterium | reverse complement strand
GGCGGGCTTCGGCGTGCGCGTCCAGCGCAACGGCCGCAAGGTCTATGTCGTGCAGTCCAGGGGACCCGCCGGCCTGAAGCGGGTGACCCTCGGACCCGTCGCAGGCGAGGCGCTCGACCAGCGCCGGCGCGAGGCGGCCGGCATCATCGACCGCATCAAGCGCGGCCTCGACCCGATCGCGCCCGAGCCCGAGCCGGACCCCACCGTCGCCGATCTCGCCGAGCGGTGCATGCGCGCCTACGTCAAGGTGCAATGCAAGCCGAAGACCCAATCGCTCTACCGCACCGCCATCGACAGGCACATCGTTCCCGCGCTCGGAACCATCCTGGTGAAGGACGTGCGGTCCAGTCATGTCATCGAGCTCCACGACCGCCTGCGCGACACGCCGTCGATGGCCAACCACGTCGTCAGCATGCTCTCGAAGATGTATTCGTTGGCCGCGACGTGGGAGCTTGTGCCGCACGGCCGCAATCCCTGCAACCGGGTCAGGCACTACCGCGAGGAGCCCCGCGAGCGCTTCCTGTCGCCGGCCGAGTACCGCAGCCTCGGCGCGGCGCTCAAGGAAGCCGAGGCCGCCGGCTCGCTGTGGCCGCCGGCGATCGCGGCGATCCGGCTGCTGATGCTGACCGGCTGCCGCAAATCCGAGATCCTCACCCTGCAATGGGACGACGTGGACCGCACGGCGGGCGAGTTCCGGCTCCGCGACGGCAAGCGGGGGCCGCGCATGGTGCCGCTCACCACGCCGGTGCTGAAGGTGCTCGACGGCATCGAGCGCATGGACGGCAATCCCTGGGTCATCCGCAGCAAGAAGCCCGGCGCGCATCTGCCGGGCCTCGCCTACTACTGGAACCGCATCCGGGACCGCGCCGGTCTGGAGGGCGTGCGCATCCACGACCTCCGCCACAGCCACGCCTCGGAGGCGCTCGCGCTCGGCGAGAGCCTGAGCATGATCGGCAAGCTCCTCGGGCATTCGAAGGTCGGCACCACCGCGCGCTACGCGCATCTGGTGCAGGACGCCGAGAAGGCCGCCGCCGCGCGCACCGGCGACAGCATCGGCGCCCACCTCGCGCCGAACGGCGCCGAGGCGGCGTAGGGGGAGGGACGGGCGATGGCGGTGCTGCAATACAGGACGATCTCCAACCGCACGGTGACGGCGCTCTCCGTCGAGCGCGACACGGTGTTCTGGGACCGCGAGCTGAAGGGCTTCGGGGTCCGGGTCTATCCAACCGGGGGCAAGCTCTACCTCGCCCAGGCGCGCGGCCCGGACGGGCCGGGCGGGCGGCGCAAGGCGCGGCGCATCACGATCGGCCGCCACCCGGTGCTGGGGGCCGAGCAGGCGCGCCAGCGGGCCGCGCTGATCATCGCGCGCATCAAGGCCGGGGAGGACCCGGTGCCGCTGCCGCTGCCGGCGAAGCATCACGGCGGCCCGACGGTGGCCGACCTCGCCGCGTGCTATCTCGAACGGCATGTCGAGGTGCGCTGCAAGCCGAAGACGCAGCGCACCACCCGCAGCGTCGTCAACCGCCACATCGTGCCGGTGCTGGGCAGGCTGCCGCTCCAGGCGGTCGAGCGGCGGCACGTCATGGCGCTGCACGAGAGCCTGTGCGAGACGCCCGCGATGGCGAACATGGTGGTCGCCACCCTGAGCCACATGTACGGGCTCGCCGGCGACTGGGAGATGACGCCCGAGGACTGCGACAATCCCTGCCAGGCCATCCCGGCGAACCCCGAGCGCAAGCGCGAGCGGTTCCTCACCGACGCTGAGTTCACCCGCCTCGGGCAGGTGCTGGACGAGGTGTCGGGCAACGGAAGCCAGATATCGGCCGGCGCGGTGACGACGATCCGCCTGCTGATGCTGACGGGCTGCCGCAAGAGCGAGATCATGACCCTGCCCTGGGAGCACGTCGATCTGGACCGGGCCGAGATGCGCATCGTCGACGGCAAGACGGGCAGCCGCACGGTCCACCTCTCGCCGTCGGCGGTCGGCGTGCTCGCGGCCCTGCCGCGCGAGCCCGGCAACCCGTGGGTCGTTCCAGGTGCGAAGCCGGGCAAGCACATGACCGACATCGACGGCGCGTGGAAGAGCATCCGCGCGCGGGCCGGGCTAGTCGACGTGCGCATCCACGACATCCGCCACAGCTACGCCTCGCGGGCGCTCGCGCTCGGCGAGGGGCTGCCGATCATCGGCCGCCTGCTCGGTCACCGCCAGGCCGAGACGACCGCGCGCTATGCGCATCTCGACCGCGGTGCGGTCAGGACATCCGCCGAGCGGGTCGCCGTCAAGATCGCCGGATACCTGTAGGCGGTTCCGTCGATGCCGGCGCGTGGGTAGCACGCACCCGGCGGCGCCCCCTCAGGCGACCGCCCCGAGACCGTTCTTCGCCACCAGCGTCAGCAGCTTCAGCGACGCGCCCCGCGGGCGCTTCTCGCCGCGCTCCCACTGGCTCACCAGACCCGTCGTCACGTTGAGGTAGCGCGCGAACACCGCCTGGCTCGCATACTCGCGCAGCCGAAGCTCGCGGATGTCCTCCGGCGTCATGTCCTCGACCGGCGTGAGGCACATCTCGTCGAACTTGCGCATGGTCCGCTTCGACATCACGCCAGCCTCGGCGAGACCGAGCGCCGCCTCGTGCGCCGCCGCGAGGGCCTCACTCTTGTACTGCTTGGTCATCGCATTTCACCTCGACAATCGCCCCCGAAGCCTGCGCGGCCGCAAGGCCCGCTCCGTCCAGCGCCAGATACTCGTCGGCCAGCAGCCGGTAGGTCGCAAGCTCGTCCCGCCGCAGGTTCTCCCGGTCGCTCTTGGCGAAGCCGTAGACGAAGAACGCCAGCGCGCCCCGGCGGAACAGCACGATCGTGCGGAACCCGCCGGACCGGCCGCCGCCCCTGCGCGCGATGCGCTGCTTGATGACGCCGCCGCCGAGATCGGCGTCGATCAGCCCCTCCCGGGCGAGCCGCACGGCCTCGCACAGCGCCGCATCCTCCAGCCCCTCGCGGTCGGCGAAACGGGCGAACGCCTTGGTCTTGAACGTCTGCAATCCCGACCTCGCGCGCGTCCGCCGTCATGTTTCCTTTTGTAATACCGCGTGCGGTATTTTTCAACCACGCGCCGCCGCCAGCCCGCCGCGCCAAGGAACGTTCCGCCGGCTCGCCGACGCCCACCGGAGCCGGCACCTGTGAGACGCCAATCTGCGTCCACGGCCACCGAGTCAGACCGTGGTTTGGGCGCTGCGCCATGCTTGATGCCAACGCTCGACCAGCCCATGTAGCTGCCAGAAATAGGTGCTCCGGGGAGCGGTTTCGACACTGGCAATGTGGGGATCGTCGTAGACTTCTGCTACAGCATCATGCAGAGAGTCGTGCAGTGGATTTATGTAATTCGCCAGTTCTTCTAGGCTCGTGAAGCTCGCGATATCATCTTGGAGGCGACTTTCAAGTGCATCCCATTCTGTTTTCCACGTCGAAGCCGTCTTTAGATCTCCGCGGATCTCTGTCCATGGTTCAATGCTCTCTTCCGCCGGTCGGTCAGCCTCCGGCAAAGTATCCAGCAACCTTTCGAACCGAGCGATGAATGCGCTGTGCCATGTCAAGAACTCAGCACCGTGATGATGATGCTGAGCGTGGTCCTCCAACATCGCATCCCACTCGGGGTGATTGATACGAATTTCTGGCATGTCAGTCTCCCAATGTTGGTGCCAATGAACCGAGACGCGATCGTGCCCCGCGTCGTGGTGCAAGAGCCTGGCGCCCAGCGCGCTATCCGCCGGCGAGGGCAGTGACTCTCAGGCTGCCACGGCGGGCAGCTTGACGGTGAGAGTGTCGCTGACGGGAGCGATTGATCCCAACGGCATGTATCTCCCTCTTTCTCACGATTGGAGTGCGATGTTGAGGATTGGTGCCGGTCTTTGAAGTCGGCGGCTGTCCCCCGTCTTGCACCGACCTCTTCGATGGTCCGGTACCGGAGCGGCCCGGCCGCGCGCTGTCGTCATCCCGGGAGGTCGCCGACGACAGCAAGAACACACAACTGGGGTAGGGCGCCCCGCTTCGCCAATGCATGATGGAGCAGATGCGTGTGGCCTGAGACCTCGGGATTGACACCGGCGCATCCGCATGCGACATATTCGCCGTCGGGTGCCCTTGATGGGCTCGATATGGTTCGCCCAGCCTGACATCACTCGCCCTCCGTCCGGAGGGCTTTTTGTTGGCGCGTCTCCCACGCCTTCGCCGCCAGCGCGGACAGCGGCGAGCGGTCCGGCCAGACCTTCAGCCCATCGAGCGCTGTGCCCTGCCGCCGCCGGTAGAAGTTCCCCAGCACCCTCTCGAAATACGGATAGCCGAGGTCCTCGTCCTTGAAGGCGCGATAGACGCCGTAGGCCAGCAGGTCGGCGAGCTGCACGCCGTTCGACAGCTCGCTGCGCGTGAAGAACGGATATTCGACGATCGCCGGGAACGTCATGTTCCGGTTTCCCGCCCGCTGGAACGAGGCGTGTTTCATCGCGACGGCGCGGTTGAGCTGCCGGCTCGTGTCGTCCATCACGAT
>JAJDVB010000074.1 GCA_022826345.1 Alphaproteobacteria bacterium | reverse complement strand
GCCGCCGGGCGATGGTGCGGCCGGCGCTGCCGCTGCCGGCGCGGCTTCGGCTGGGGCCTCGGCCGCCGGGGCCGCGGGTGCCACCGCAGGCGCTGCGGCCTCTGCGCCCTCCAGAGCCGACGCGTCCTCGCCCTCCTCCAGGATCAGCCCGATCACAGCGTTCACCGGTACCGCCTCGGTGCCGGCCGGGGCGACGATCCTAGCGAGGGTGCCTTCGTCGGTCGCCTCCACCTCCATGGTCGCCTTGTCGGTCTCGATCTCGCACAGGATGTCGCCGGCCTGGACCGAGTCTCCCTCGTTCTTGAGCCAGCTCGCGACGTTGCCTTCGGTCATCGTCGGCGAGAGCGCCGGCATGAGAATCTGAATCGGCATGTCGTCTCCCTATTCTTGGTAGCAGACGCGGCGGACGGCGTCGGCGATGTCTTTCGCGCCCGGCAGGGTCGCGGCTTCGAGATTGGCGGCGTAGGGCATCGGCAGGTCGGCGCCCGAGACCCGCGCGACCGGCGCATCGAGCATGTCGAACGCCTGCTCCATGACCAGCGCCGCGACCTCGGCGCCGATTCCGGCGAAGGGCCAGCCCTCCTCCACCGTGACCAGGCGGTTGGTCTTCTCCACCGAAGCCAGCACGGCGGCGCCGTCGAGCGGGCGGAGCGAGCGCAGGTCGATGACCTCCACCTCGATGCCCTCCGCGGCGAGCGTCTCTGCGGCCTCCAGCGCGCGGCCCACCATGATCGAGAAGGCGGCGACGGTGACATCGCTGCCGGCGCGCGCGACCGCGGCCTTGCCGATGGGCACCAGGTGATCGTTGCCCTCGGGCACCTCGAAGCTCTGGCCGTAGAGCAGCTCGTTCTCCAGGAACACCACCGGGTTGGGATCGCGGATGCAGGACTTCAGCAGCCCCTTGGCGTCGGCCGCCGAATAAGGCGCAATCACCCGCCAGCCGGGCACGTGGGCGAACCAGCTCGCATAGCACTGGGAGTGCTGCGCCGCGACCCGCGCGGCGGCGCCGTTGGGGCCGCGAAACACCACCGGCACCGGCAGCAGGCCGCCGGACATGTAGAGCGTCTTCGCAGCCGAGTTGATCAGATGGTCCATCGCCTGCATGGCGAAGTTGAATGTCATGAACTCGACGATGGGTTTTAGTCCGCCCATGGCGGCGCCGACGCCGATGCCGGCGAACCCGGCTTCGGTGATGGGCGTGTCGATCACGCGCGCCGCGCCGAACTCGTCGAGCAGGCCCTGGCTCACCTTGTAGGCGCCTTGGTACTCCGCAACCTCCTCGCCCATGAGGAAGACATCGGGGTCGGCCCGCATCTCCTCGGCCATTGCGTCGCGGAGGGCTTCTCGAACGGTCTGTTGAACCATGTGGGGCGGCGTCCTGCGCGGCTCTCAGGCGCCGACCACGATGTCGGCCTCGAGGGAGACGGGAGCGGGCTCCGGCGCGCCTTGAGCGAAGTCGGCGGCCTCGTTGACGATGGCCTTGATCTCCCGGTCGATCTCCTTGATCGCGTCCTCGTCAGCGTGGCCGCCGTCGATCAGGGCCTGGCGCGCCTGCTCGATGGCATCGCGCTCCTTGCGCACCTTGCTCACCTCATCGCGGCTCCGGTACTTGGCCGGGTCGGACATCGAATGGCCGCGGTAGCGGTAGGTCATCATTTCGAGCAGCAATGGCCCGTTGCCCGCCCGCAAGCCGGCGACGGCCTCCTCTGTCGCCTGATACACCGCGGCGACGTCCATGCCGTCCACACGCCCGCCGGGAATGCCGAAAGCCGCGCCGCGCTCGTAGAGCTCCGACACCGCCGCCGAGCGCTCCACCGCCGTGCCCATGGCGTACTGGTTGTTCTCGATCACGAAGAGCACCGGAAGCTGCCAGAGCGCCGCCATGTTAAAGGCTTCGAATACCTGGCCCTGATTGGCTGCGCCGTCGCCGAAATAGGTGACGGAGATGCGGTCCGAGTTGCGGTATTTGTGGGCGAAGCCGAGGCCGACGCCGAGCGGCACCTGGGCGCCGACGATGCCGTGGCCGCCGTAGAAGCCGCGCTCGGGCGCGAACAGGTGCATCGAGCCGCCCTTGCCCTTGGAGGAGCCGGCGGCGCGCCCGGTGAGCTCCGCCATGACCTCCTTGGGCGGAACGCCCGCGATCAGCATGTGGGCGTGGCAGCGATAGCCGGTGATGACCGAGTCGCCGGGCCCGAGCGCGTATTGAATGCCCGTGACCACGGCCTCCTGCCCGATATAGAGGTGGCAGAAGCCGCCAATGAGCCCCATGCCGTAGAGCTGGCTCGCCTTCTCCTCGAAGCGGCGGAGCAGCAGCATGTCGCGAAACGCGCGATGCAGCGTCTCCGGCTCCATCGTGGCTACCTGAGCGGGCTGGGCCCCGCTCCGGGTCCGTCTCTTGGCGGTCGCCATCTCAACCTCGCGGTTGGCGCCTGTCCCGCCCGCCGCCGGGTGGAGGGCGGGCTGGTGCTCTACGTCACGCTAGGTCAAAGGTGGCGTGCTGACAAGAGAAAGGCAATAATTGCTTGCCATGGCAAGGGTTTCGCGTTCCGCGCTCGGGCAACAATGGCGCTTATTGGTCCGCGCCGGAGCCCGACGGGCGGTCGTGGAAGATGATCTCCTCGTCCGGGTGGCCGAGGTTGAGCATCCGGCGGGCCTCCTGATCGAGCAGGTCGAGGTCCAGGTTGTCGCTCCGAAGGCGGGAGACGCGGTGCTCCAGCTTGCGCCGCTCCTCGGCGAGCGCGGCCACCTCGGCGCGGGTGCGCTCCACCTCGGCGGAGCGCTCGACCCACCTGAGCAGCCCGCGCTCGCCCTGCACGCTCTGGTAGCCCACGTAGAGGAGACCCAGCGCGCAGGTGAGCAGCACGATGATCGTCCGATAGCGAACGCGGGCGAATCGCTCGGCCATGACGCCACGACCTCAACCCCGCCGCCCGCGGCTGTCAAGACAGCAGTGCCGCACTTCAGCGGTTCACACCTCCCCTGATCCGCTGAGAGTGGAACGCGCCCAGTTCGGTATGATGTTGCTCGGCGCGGGGCGTTGACGCCGATCAGTGCTGTAAACTATTGAACAGGCGAGCCTTTGGGGGGATAAGTCCGACGCTCAATAACAGCCGGGAAGCAGGCAAGGGCTCCACAAGCTCGAAAATTGCGAGGCCGCTGGAGCTACAACTTCGAAGAGCACGCGCCCAAGTCGGGCGCAGACACTTGGAGTGAAAATATGGGCAAGACCAAAGCAATCCAGATGGCCGCGGTGATGACCGCCATGGCGGTGATCTCGGCGGCATCGGCCGAAACAACGTCCTTCCAAAGAGTTTGTCCGGCAGACAACGAATCAGTCTTGGTGGAGGTGCGGGCAGTGCCCAATCTCAAGCAACGCTGCTATGAAATAGTTTACGAGAAGCAAAGAGGGCACATATGCGTGTGGGCAGACGGCACCCCCGATGGTCCTTACGGTTTCACGAGGAACTTCGAGCCCGAACAAGTTACCGAGCAAGGCTGGAAAGGCAGTGGAAACTTAGGATGTAAGGCGAATGATTGCTTCAACTCACTGTGTCGATGGCTTGTAGAGGACCATAGGCGTGAGCAAGCCCGGCTGAAATTTAATCTCGACTCAGCATCGAAGAAGCTGGACGAGTTCTTCAACTTGCAGGCGCCTCGTCAGGCGCCGGAAGACGCACAAGAATGAAGAGGGTACGCGACATCTTGGCGATTCTCACACTCGTTGGAACCGTATTTGCGGGCATCTGGTTCGCCTTCGGGGAGTACCAAACGCTGGCGAAAAAGAAGGAGTTGGAGGCACGTGAAAGAGTGTTGAAGTCGGCACTCTTGGACTTGGCCAAGTGCGTGGATAGCCCCCAGTACCTAGGGAATAGTCAGCGGGCAGAACGGGATCCCAGCTGTGAGACGAGGGTATTTCGAATGCTTGAGCAGTATGAGGTACGTTGAGGTCTCGTCGCCAAGCTTTATCTTGTTGTTTGACGCGAGGGATTGAAGCCGATCGGCACTGTAAGCTATTGAGCAGGCAAGCCTCTTGATGGTCAGAGTTCGATGCCCAAAGGCAGGTGGTAAGCAGGCCTTGACGAACCGACTTATGCGGCGCGCAGGACCGAGCGGCCGGCGTAGCGGGCGGTGTCGTCCAGCCGCTCCTCGATGCGGATAAGCTGGTTGTACTTGGCGGTGCGGTCGGTGCGGGACGGCGCGCCGGCCTTGATCTGGCCGCACCCGGTCGCGACCGCGAGGTCGGCGATAGTGGTGTCCTCGGTCTCGCCCGAGCGGTGCGACATGACCGCGCCGAAGCCGCTTTGGAGCGCCAGCGAGACCGTCTCCAGGGTCTCTGTCAGCGTGCCCACCTGGTTGACCTTGACCAGGATGGCGTTGGCCGCGCCCTCCGCAATGCCACGCCCGAGCCGCGCCGCGCTGGTGACGAACAGGTCGTCGCCGACCAGCCGGATGCGCGCGCCCAGCGCCTGCGTGAGCGCGGCCCAGCCCGCCCAGTCGTCCTCGGCGAGGCCATCCTCGATCGAGGCGATGGGATAGCGCGCCACCAGGTCCTCGTAGTAGGCGATCATGCCGCTGGCATCCAGGGTGCGGCCCTCGCCAGCGAGCCGGTAGGCACCGTCGCGGTAGAACTCGCTCGCCGCCGCGTCGAGCGCGAGGTGCACGTCCTCGCCGGGCCGGTAGCCCGCCGCCTCGATGGCCTTCATCAGATGGCCGAGGGCCGCGTCGGTGCTCTCGAGCGCCGGTGCGTAGCCGCCCTCGTCGCCGACGTTGGTGGCATGGCCGGCGTCCGAGAGCCGCTTCCCCAGGGCGTGAAAGACCTCGGCGCCTACGCGCACCGCCTCCGCAATGCTTCCGGCGGCGACGGGCATCACCATGAATTCCTGCACGTCGATAGCGTTGTCGGCATGGGCCCCGCCGTTGAGCACGTTCATCATGGGCACCGGCAGAAGCCGCGCGTCGACGCCGCCGACATAGCGGAAGAGCGGCTGATCGAGCTCGGCCGCCGAGGCGCGCGCGGCGGCGAGGCTGACGCCGAGGATCGCGTTGGCGCCGAGCCGGCTTTTATTCTCGGTGCCGTCGAGAGCGTTGAGCGTGGCATCGATGCGGGCCTGCTCGGCGGACTCCATGCCGCTCAGCGCCGGAAATATCTCCTCGTTGACGGTGCGTACGGCATCCCGCACCCCCTTGCCGCCGAAGCGCCCGCCGCCGTCGCGCCGCTCCACCGCCTCATGGGTGCCGGTGGAGGCGCCGGAGGGCACCGCCGCGCGCCCCTCTACGCCGCTTTCCAGCACCACGTCGACCTCGACGGTGGGATTGCCGCGGCTGTCCAGAATCTCCCGCGCAAGGATATCGGTGATCGCGCCCATGCTCGCCCCCTCCCCTCGGCACCGGCTGTTCTTGATAGGCGGGGGGCGCGGGATGGGCAAGGCGGAGTGCGTCTGCCATGATCCGGCCGGCGCGAATAAGGAGGCGGCGATGAAGGTGGTGGTTGCGGGCGCGAACGGGCTCACCGGAAGGATCGTGCTGAAGATGCTGGCGGGGGCCGGGCACCAGCCGGTTGCCATGATCCGGGACTTCGCCCAGCGCGATGAGCTGGAGCCGCTCGGCGCGGAGTGCCGGATCGGCGATCTGGAAAAGCCCGTGGGCTACGCCGTACGCGGCTGCCGCGGCGCCATCTTCGCTGCCGGCTCCGGCTCCAAGACGGGGCCGGAGAAGACCATCGACGTGGACCAGAACGGCGCGATGGCCTTCATCGACACCTGCGCGCGCATGAATGCCCTCCGCTTCGTCATGCTGAGCTCCATCGCCGTGGACGAGCCGGAGCGCGGGCCCGAGAGCCTGCATCACTACTTCAGGGCCAAGGCGATCGCGGATCGGCACCTGCAGGCGAGCGGCCTGAACTACACGATCGTGCGGCCGGGCTTCCTCACCAACGAGGCCGGTAGCGGCGCAATTGCCACCGGCGACGACCTCGGTCCCATCGCCAAGGAGACCCATTCGGTGAGCCGCGAGAACGTGGCGCGGGTCCTGGTAGACTGCCTCGCCGCCGACAACACCATCGCGAAGACCTTCGAGATGATCGACGGCGAGACGCCCATCGCCGACGCGCTCAAGGCGCTGTGAGCGCGTATATTCGAACCCTACGGAAACACGACGACCCGAACACCTCCCACCTCCCCCTGTCCCCCTCCCCCGAAGACGGAGGGGGGGACGTAGGCGGAGATGGGGGAGTCTCCCTCTCCACCCCTGGGGGCGGAGAGGGTCGGGGTGGGGGATTCGCGGGCGGCACCGCATGCGTAACTCACGCTATACGGCTACCGGGCACGATCACGCTCGGTCGGAAAATACCTCAGCCCACGTCGAGAACGATACAGCCGGCGTCGTTGAGCGCGGCGGAGACGCCAGGCGGGACGACGCAGGTGGCGTCGTACTCCTCGACGATCAGCGGCCCCTCGCGCCGCTCCGCAAGGTCGGCGCGGCCGATCACGGCGGCCTCGCGCCAGCCGTGCTCCGGGCCGAAGTAGGCGCGCCGCGTGGCGGTTCCCTGCGTTGCGACCGCGCCATGGCCGATCTTGGGCGGCGGCGCCGTTGGCCTGCGGCCCCGGCCCAGCACCCGTAGCGTCACCAGCTCGACCGGCTCCTCCGACCCCGCGCGGTGGCCATAAGTGCGCTCGTGCTCCGCGTGGAAGGCCTCTTCCAGGGCAGCCAGCGCGGCATCGTCGAGCGGGCCGTCGGGCACTGGCACGGTGAGCTCGTAGGTCTGCCCCTGGTAGTGCAGGCTCGCGTGGCGCTCGATCTGGCCGGCCTCCCCGCCGTAGCCGTCGGCGGCGAGCCTCCGCCGCGCGTCGTCTGCGAGCGCATCCCAGCGCTCGTTGAGCGCCGCCTTGTCGATGCCCCGCAGAAGCTCCCGGAAGGTGCGCGAGAGGTGGTGCTCCACGTCCGCCGTGAGCAGCCCGAAGGAGGAGAAAAGACCCGGTGCCTGGGGCACGACCACGCGCCTGATATCGAGGGCCTGCGCCATCGCCGCGCCGAACACCGGGCCGTTGCCGCCGAAGGCGACCAGCGTATAGCCGCGCGGGTCGCGGCCGCGCTCGGTCGAGACCGCCCGGATCGCCCGGATCATGTTGGAGGCCACGATCCGGTGCGCACCGTAGGCCGCCTCCTCCACCGAGACCCCGAGCGGCTCGGCGATCTGCGTGCGCAAGGCATCGATCGCCTTGGCGGCGTCGATGGGAAGCGCCCCGCCCACAAGATAGTTTGGATTGAGGTAGCCGAGCGCCACGTTCGCGTCGGTGATGGTGGGCGCGGTTCCGCTCATGTCGTAGCAGACCGGGCCGGGCTCGGCGCCCGCGCTCTCGGGCCCCACCTGCATGGAGCCGCCGGCGTCGATGGCGATGAGCGAGCCGCCGCCCGCGCCCACTTCGGCGAGGTCGATGGCGGGCATCCGCACCAGGTAGCCCGCGCCGGTGAGCAGCCGCGAGCCGGTGAGGATGCCGCCCCCCACCTGGAACTCGGCGGAGCGGCTGATGACGCCGCCCTCGATCAGCGCCGCCTTCGCCGTGGTGCCGCCCATGTCGAAGGTGACGAGATCGTCCTGGCCGATGTCGCCGGCCATGGCGAGCGCGCCCACCACGCCACCCGCCGGCCCCGATTCCACGATGTTGACCGGGCGTCGCGCCGCCTCGTCCGCCGAGGTGAGCCCGCCGTTGGACTGCATGATGAGCAGGTGGGCCTTGGGGCAGCGCTCCAGGATCGCCTGCCGCAGCCGCTCCAGGTAGGTGCGCACGATGGGGCTGATGTAGGTGTTGATGACCGTGGTGGAGGTGCGCTCGTACTCCTTGATCTCGGGCAGCACGTCGTAGCTGATGCAGACGATGCAGCCCGGCGCCCGTTCCTTGACGATCGCCTCCAGCGCCCGCTCGTGGACCGGATTGGCGAAGGCGTTGATGAGGCAGACGGCGATGGCCTCCACGCCCTCGGCGAGCAGCCGGTCCACGGCGGCGTGTGCATCGTCGGCATCGAGCGCCGTCTGCACGTTGCCGCGGGCATCGATGCGCTCGTCCACGACCTGGCGCAGGTAGCGCTCCACAAGGGGCGGCGGCTTCTCCCACGCAAGGTCGTAGAGCCGGGGCATGCGCAGGTTGCGGATCTCGAGGATGTCCCGAAAACCCTTGGTGCCGATCAGGCCCGTGCGGGCGCCCTTGCGCTCCAGCAGCGCGTTGCTGGCGACGGTGGTGCCGTGCGTGATCTCCGCGATGTCCGCGCCGTCGATGGCGTGCTCGGCCACGAGGGAGGCGATCCCCTCCATGATGGCGCGGGCATAGTCGTCGACGCTGGAGGAGATCTTGCGGGTGGCGACGGTGCCGTCCGCGCCGAGGAGAACGATATCGGTGAAGGTGCCGCCGATATCGACTCCGATGCGCCAGCCGCTCACGCCCCGCTCTCGGGCGCGCCGCTCCCCGTCTCGGGCATTTCGCCGCGCGAGACCGCGGGCGGTTCGGTCCATGCCCGCTTGGCGCGCAGCTCCGCCCGGCGCGCCTCCGTCGCGGCGCGACCGACCTGCCACGCGGCCCGGTCGACAATCACGCCGTAGTCGTTGCGCGCGGTGGCATCGCCGATCAGCTCGTTGCGGAGATCGCGCAGCACGGCTTGTGGGTCGCGCTCCAGCGGGTCGCCCCAGCCGCCCGCGCCCGCGAGCTCGTGGCGGAAGACATCGCCCCGTTGGATGGTCTCGGTGAGCTTGCTCGGCAACGGCTGCTCGTCCGGCCCCGGGTTCAGCACGTTGCGCGAGGGCTGGCCGGGGCTCCCGCCATAGAGCCCGTAGGGCCTGAAGGTGTGGCGGTCGGCCCGCACCTGGAGCAGCCCTTCGGCCTCCAGGAAGCGGTAGTCGCGGCGGTAGGGCGTGCCGCCCCGGTAGCGCCCGGCCCCGGCCCGGTCGGGCACGAACTCGTAGGAGAGGATCTGCAGCGGCTGTTCGGTCTCGATTACCTCCACCGACTGCGAGGCCATGTTGGCGAGGATGTTGGAGTTGCCCTCAAGGCCGTCGGCCCAGGGCCTGGCGCCCCAGGTGCCGCAGGTGAAGTCGACATAGATAAAGGGCTTACGCTCGGCGTCGTAGCCGCCGATGGTGATGCCCGTGTTGCCGCCGTCGGAGGCGGCGAAGACCTTGTCCGGCAGCAGCATGGCGAGCGCGCCGAAGGCGCAGTCTACCATGCGGAAGCCGGTGAGCCCGCGCGCCGCGCAGGCCGCCGGCAGCACCGCGTTGGTGATGGTGCCGGGCGGCGCGGTGACGGTGATGGCGCGGAACACACCCTCGTTGTCGGGGATGCCCGGCGGCAGGACCGAGCGGACCGCCGTGTAGGTCGCGGCCTTGGTCCATGACAGCGTGCCGTTGATCGCGCCCTTGACCTGCGGCGAGGAGCCCGCCCAGTCGGCGTGGAGGCTGTCGCCCTCCTTGCGGAACGTGACGAACAGCCTGATGGGCTTGCCGCGATCGATGCCGTCGTCGTCGATCCAGTCCTCGAAGCTCGCCTCGCCGTCGGGCAGCTCGCGCAGCGCCGCGCGCGTCAGCCGCTCGGCATAGTCGATGATCTCGCGCAGGTAGAAACGCGTGGCCTCGGCGCCGTGCTGGCGCACCAGGTCGAGGAACTGGCGCTCGGCGATGTGGCACGCGGCAAGCTGGGCGCGGAGATCGCCGAAGAGCTTGACCGGCAGGCGCACGTTCTTCTCGAGGATCGCGAACAGGGTCTCGTTGCGCTTGCCCGCGTCGTAGAGGCGGAGCGGCGGGATGCGCACGCCTTCCGCGTAGATCTCGGTGGAATCGGAGGCGTTGGAGCCCGCGACCCGGCCGCCGACATCGGCGTGGTGGCAGACCGTGGCGGCGAAGGCGAGGCGCTCGCCCCCGTCGAAGATCGGCTTGAAGATGAAGATGTCGGGCAGGTGCATGCCGCCGTCGAACGGGTCGTTCATCACGAAGATGTCGCCGGGGCGCATCTCGTCGCCATAGTGGCGCAGCACCGACTGGATGGCGGTCGGCACCGAGCCCAGGTGGCCCGGCAGTGTCAGCCCCTGGGCGATCAGGCGGCCCTCGCCGTCGGTGAGCGCCGTGGAGAAGTCCATGTTGTCGCGCAGCACGCCGGAGTACGTGGTGCGGCAGACGGTAAGCGCCATCTCGTCCGCGATGGCGAAGATGGCGTTGCGGAAGAGCTCGAAGCCGAAGGGATCGCCGCCGCGCGCGTGGTCGGCCCCGGCGGCCGCGGCCGCCGAACCCTCAGCCCCGCCACGCTCGACCACTGCCTCCATACGCCCCTCCCCGGCTCGCGGCGATGATAGCGGGGGCCGGATGAGGGAGTCGACTCTGGCCGCTCCAGCGGACGCTCCCTAGAATGGCCGGGCGGAACGTAAGGCGCGGGAACGGCCAGGCTCTCCAATGCCCCACGCATCGGCCCAAACACCGGCTTCAGGGACGGCGACGACGCCTGTGCGCGCGGCGCACCGCATCGACCAGGCGGGGCTCGATCGCTATCTGGGCGCGCACGTGCCGGAGGCGGCACCGATCCGGGCCATCAGCCAATTTGCGGCGGGGCAGTCGAACCCGACCTATCTGATCGAAGGGCCCGCTAAGCGCTTCGTGCTGCGCAAGAAGCCGCCGGGCACGCTGCTGCCCTCGGCCCATCTGGTGGAGCGCGAGTACCGCATCCTCGCGGCGCTGGCCGGGACCGACGTGCCCGTGCCGCAAGTCCACCACCTCTGCGAGGACACGGAGATCATCGGCACGGCCTTCTACGTGATGGACCACGTGGAGGGCTCGGTCGATCAGGACCCGGCCTGGCCCGCGCAGGCGCCCGACCGCCGCAGGGCGCTCTATGAGTCGATGGCCGACGTGCTGGCCCGGCTGCATGGCGTCGACTGGCGAGGGCTGGGCCTCGCCGACTTCGGCAAGGAGGGGAACTACATCGCGCGCCAGATCCGGCGCTGGTCGGGCCAGTACGAGGCCTCGCGCACCGACGACATCCCGGAGATGGACCGGCTGCTCGCCTGGCTCCCCGACCACCTGCCCGACGACGACGAGACCGCCATCGTCCACGGCGACTACCGGCCGGGCAATCTGATCGTGCACGCGCACGAGCCGCGCATCGCCGCCGTGCTCGACTGGGAGCTCAGCACCCTCGGCCACCCGCTGAGCGACCTCGCCCACAACTGCCTCGCCTTCTCGATCCCCCGGGGCGCGTCTGCGCTGCCGGGCCTCGGCGGCGCCGACTTCGAGGCGCTGGGGCTGCCGGCGGAAGAGGCGTATCGCGACGCCTATTGCGCGCGGGCGGGGCGCGGGCCGATCGCCGAGTGGCGCTTCTACATGGCCTTTGCCTTCTTCCGCATGGCGGCAATCTGCCAGGGGGTCTACGCGCGCGGCCTCAAGGGCAACGCGAGCGCACCCAACGCGCACGAGTACGGCGACCGCGCCCGCGCACTCGCCGTGCTGGGCTGGGACAAGGCAACCGGTAAAGGTTGAGCGGAGCGGCTCCGCTCAGACGCCGTAGTGTTCCCGGTACCAGGCGACGAAACGGGGAATGCCCTCAGCGATGGTGGTCTTGGGCGCGTAGCTGTGGTCGCGTCGGAGTGCCGCGATGTCCGCCCAGGTCTCCTCCACGTCGCCGGGCTGCATCGGCGCGTGCTCGATCACGGCCTCGCGTCCGAGCGCCCGCTCCAGCGCGGCGACGAAGTCGGTCAGGGCCTCGGGCCGGCCGTTGCCGACGTTGTAGAGGCGGTGGGGCACCGCGCTGCCGCCCGCCGGCGGCGCGTCGAGGACGCTGAGCACCGCCGGCACCACGTCGTCGATATCGGTGAAGTCGCGCTTCATGCGGCCGTGGTTGAAGAGCGTGATCGGCCGACCCTCCAGGATCGACCGGGTGAACAGGAAATAGGCCATGTCGGGCCGCCCCCAGGGGCCGTAGACCGTGAAGAAGCGGAGCCCGGTCGCGGGCACGGCGTGGAGATGCCCGTAGACGTGGCCGATCAGCTCGCCGGCCCTCTTGGTCGCGGCATAGAGGGAGACCGGGGTATCGACGCGGGCATCGGTCGAGAACGGCGCCTCGGCCACCCCGCCGTAGACCGAGCTGGAGCTGGCGTAGACGAGGTGCTCCAGCGCGGGCAGTTCGCGGCAGAGCTCCAGGAGCACCACCTGGCCCATCACGTTGGCCTGCACGTAGGCGTAAGGGTCCACCAGGGAATGGCGCACCCCGGCTTGGGCCGCGAGATGGACGATCCGGGTGATCGATTGGCGCTCCGACGCGACCGCCGCGGCCATGGCCTCGCGGTCGGCGATGTCGGCGCGGGCGAAGGCGAAGCCCCCGTGCGGCTCAAGCAAGGCGAGCCGGGCCTGCTTGAGGCGCACGTCGTAGTAGGCGTTCAGGTTGTCCACGCCGAGCACGCGCTCGCCGCGCGCGAGCAACGCCCTGCAGACGTGGAAACCGATGAAGCCGGCGGCCCCGGTCACGAGGATCGTCATCGGGCCGGCTACCCCCGAAAGAGATGTTCGATCGCGGTCGGCAGCTCGGCGAAGTCGTCGATCACCGCATCCGCGCCGAGGTCATGGGGCGGGATCGGGCTGTAACCATAGGCCGTGACGATCGCGGCGACGCCCGCGCCCTGCGCGGAATCGACGTCCGCCGCGCTGTCGCCCACCATGACCGCGCGACCCGGCGCAGCGCCGAGCGCCGCCAGCGCCTCCTGGATGTGGCCGGGGTGGGGCTTGATTTTGGCCACCATGTCGCCGGCGAGCACCGCCTCGATGTGACGATCGATGGCGAAGTGCGCGAGCAGGCGTCGCGTGGAGCGCTCCCCCCTGTTGGTGCAGACGGCGAGCGCGATGCCGGCGTTGTGAAGGCGCTCGATCGTGGGCGCCACGGCGGGGAAGAGCTGCACCTGCTCGGTCTCGATCTCGAAGTAGTAGGCGATGAGGCGCTCGATCAAGGGCCGAAGCGCCGCGTCATCGGGCCGCGCCGCGCCTTGCGAATCGAGGGCCGCGAGGAGGAGGCGCTTCGCGCCCGCGCCCGCACGCTGGCGGAAGTCCTCGAAGGCGACCGGCGCGTGGCCCAGTTCCGTCAACAGCCGGTTGAGCGCCGCGATGAGATCGGGCGCGGAATCGACAAGTGTCCCGTCGAAGTCGACGAGAACCGCGTCCACATGCTCACGCATCGCGCGGATGGTGCGGGAACCTGCGCATGTTGACAAGGCGGCGCGGGGCTGCGGCTTGGGCGGACGTGGTATGATGACAGGAGTCGCGCGGCCTCCACCGATCCGGCGCTGGATATCACTGAACGAATGAGACATCGGGCGTGAGCCAGGCGGTCTCCCAACACATGCGTCCCGATCGGGCGGGCACCCCACAGCGGAGGCGCGGGTGAGCGGGCTTGCTTGTGTGGTGCTCGCGGCGGGCAAGGGCACGCGCATGCGCTCGGCACGGCCGAAGGTGCTGCATCCGCTGGCCGGGCGGCCGATGGTGGCGCACGCGCTGGCCATCGCCGGCGCGCTCGCGCCGGAGCGCACGGTGCTGGTGATCGGGCCTGAGCTTGAAGCCGAAGCCCCCGGCCTGGAGGGCGTGTGTGAGGCAGTCGCCTGCGTGGTTCAGAAGGAGCCGCTCGGCACCGCCCATGCGGTGGCGCAGACGCGTGCGCTGCTGGAAGATTTCGGGGGCGACGTGCTCGTGCTTTACGCCGACACGCCGCTGGTTCGCCCGGAGACCCTGGCCTGGCTCATCGCCGCGCGGCGCGAGGGCGAGGGCACGGCCGCTGCGGTGCTGGGCTTCAGGCCCGAAGACCCCGCCGAGTACGGTCGCCTGATTCTCGCCCCGGACGGCTCGCTCGCCCGCATCGTCGAAACCGCCGAGGCCAGCGGGGACGAGCGCGCGGTCACGCTCTGCAACGCCGGCATGATGGCAGTGGACGGACGCCGGCTCTTCCCCCTGCTCGACGCCATCGGCAACGACAACGCCAAGGGCGAATACTACCTGACCGACCTGCCCGCCATCGTTGCCGCCGAGGGCGGCCGGTGCGCGGTCGCCGAGGCGCCGGCCGAGGAGGTCATGGGCATCAACGACCGTGCCCAGCTCGCCGCCGCCGAGCGCGTCCTTCAGGACCGCCTCCGCCGGGCCGCGATGGAGGCGGGCGCGACGCTGGCCGACCCCGACACTGTCTGGCTCAGCGCTGACACGCGCTTAGGATGCGACGTCACCATCGGGCCGAACGTGGTGATCGGCCCCGGAGTCGTCGTGGAGGACGGCGCCGAGATCAGGTCCTTCAGCCACCTGGAGGGGGTGTGCGTGCGCAAGGGCGCCGTGATCGGCCCGTTCGCGCGGCTCCGGCCGGGCAGCGACATCGGCGAAGGCGCCCGCGTCGGCAACTTCGTCGAGGTGAAGAGCAGCACGGTCGAACGGGGCGCCAAGATCAACCACTTGAGCTACGTCGGCGATGCCGGCGTCGGCGCGGGCGCCAACATCGGCGCGGGCACGATCACCTGCAACTACGACGGCTACCGGAAGTCGCGCACCGAGATCGGCGAAGGCGCCTTCATCGGCTCCAACACGGCGCTGGTGGCGCCGGTGACCGTCGGCCCAGGCGCGGTGGTGGGCGCCGGCAGCGTCATCACCGAGGACGTGGAGGCGGACGCCATCGCCGTCGCCAGGAGCGAGCAACGCCAGCGCGAGGGCGCGGCGGCGCGCAGGCGCGAGCGGCGCGAGCCCGGCCCGGCCGAGGACTGAGGGGAGCACCGGCACCGTGTGCGGAATCATCGGCGTCACCGGCCCGGATCAGGCGGCGCCGCACATCCTCGACGGGCTGAGGCGGCTCGAATACCGGGGCTACGACTCGGCGGGGCTGGCGACGCTCGCCAACGGCGCCATCGAGCTGCGCCGGGCCGAGGGCAAGCTCAGCGAGCTTGAGCGCCTGGTGGCCGAGCGCCCGGTCAGCGGCACTGTCGGCATCGGCCACACCCGCTGGGCGACGCACGGCGAGCCGAGCGAGACCAACGCCCACCCGCACGCGGCCGGCCGCGTCGCGGTGGTCCACAACGGCATCATCGAGAACTACCGGGAGCTGCGGGCCGTCCTTGAGGCGGAGGGGCGGGAGCTCAGCTCCGACACCGATACCGAGGTGGTCCCGCATCTCATTGACCTCTACATGGCGCGCGGGCTCGACCCGGAAGAGGCCACGGCCGAGGCGCTCAAGCAGCTCGAAGGCGCCTTTGCGCTCGCGATCATCTTCGCCGGCCACGCGGGCCTGCTGATCGGCGCCCGGCGCGGCTCGCCGCTCGCCGTCGGGCACGCGGACGACGCCACCTACCTCGCCTCCGACGCGCTCGCGCTCGCGCCCTTCACGCGGCGGATCAGCTACCTCGACGAAGGCGACTGGGCGGTGCTGCGGCCCGGCGCGGCGACGGTGCGCGAGGCGGGCGGGCGGCCGGTCACGCGGGCTGAGAGCGTAACCGCCCACGACGGCGCCATGATCGGCAAGGGCAACTACCGCCACTACATGCTGAAGGAGATCTTCGAGCAGCCGAGCGCCATCGGCGACACGCTCGGCGCCTACTACAACCCGGGCGCGCAGAGGGTGGCGCTGCCCGCCCTGCCCTTCGCGCTGGAGCGAGTGGAGCGAGTGACCATCGTCGCCTGCGGCACCTCCTACTACGCCGGCCTCGCCGCCCGCTACTGGATCGAGCAGACCGCGCGGGTGCCGGTCGAGGTCGACATCGCGTCCGAGTTCCGCTACCGCGCGCCGCCGCTGGCGGAGGGGAGCGTCGCCCTCTTCATCTCGCAATCCGGCGAGACCGCCGACACGCTGGCGGCGCTCCGCTTCGCCAAGGAAGCCGGCGCGCCGACGGCGGCGGTGGTGAACGTGCGCGAGAGCACCATGGCGCGCGAGGCCGACGCGGTGCTGCCCACCTACGCCGGCGTCGAGATCGGGGTGGCGTCCACCAAGGCGTTCACCACGCAGCTCGTGACGCTGGCCTGCTTCGCCATCGCGCTGGCCCGCGCCAGGGGCACCATCGACGAGGCGGAGGAAGCGCGCCTCACCGCCGCGCTCGCCCACGTGCCGGCCCATGCGGCGGACGTGCTGGGCAACGACGAGCGGCTGCTCGCGCTGGCCGAGACCCTGCGCCAGGCCGGGACGGTGCTCTATATCGGGCGCGGCACCGGCTACCCCATCGCCATGGAGGGGGCGCTCAAGCTCAAGGAACTCTCCTACATCCATGCCGAGGGGTTCGCGGCCGGCGAGCTCAAACACGGCCCCATCGCGCTGATCGACCGGGGCGTGCCGGTGATCGTGGTGGCTCCGCCGGGCCCGCTATTCGACAAGACGGCGTCGAACCTGCGGGAGGCGGCCGCTCGCGGCGCCCATGTCGTGGTCATCAGCGACGAGGCCGGCTGCGAGGCGCTGGCGCCGCTCGCGGCGGACACCGTCGCGCTGCCTGCTCTGGATCCCTTCGTCGCGCCCATCCTCTACGCGATCCCGGTCCAGCTCATCGCCTACCATGTGGCGGTGCTGAAGGGGACCGACGTGGACCAGCCCCGCAACCTCGCGAAATCGGTCACCGTGGAATGAGCGAACGCCCCGCCTTCATCGACCTCGACGACGACCACCGCGAGCTGCGCGAGCCGGTTCGCGCACTCTGCGCGCGCTATCCCGGCGAGTACTGGCGGGAGAAGGACCGCGAGCGCGAATACCCGGGGGAGTTCGTGCAGGCGCTTACCGATGCGGGTTTCCTGGCCGCGCTAATCCCCGAGCGTTACGGCGGCAGCGGGCTCGGCATCGGCGCGGGCGCGGCGATCCTGGAGGAAATCCACGCGTCGGGCTGCAACGGCGGCGCCTGCCATGCGCAGATGTACACCATGGGCACGGTGCTCCGGCACGGCTCCGATCAACAGAAGGAGACTTACCTGCCGCAGATCGCGAGCGGCGCGCGCCGGCTGCAGGCCTTCGGCGTCACCGAGCCGACCACGGGCTCGGACACCACCCAGCTGCGCACCACCGCCGAGCGCCGCGCGGACGGCGACTACACCGTGAACGGTCAGAAGGTCTGGATCTCGCGGGCCGAGCACTCGGACCTGCTGCTGCTCCTCGCCCGCACCACGCCGAAGGAAGAGACCAGGAAGCGCACCGAGGGGCTCTCGGTCTTTCTGGTCGAGTTGGAACACGCGGTGGGCCGGGGTCTCGAAATCAGGCCGATCCGCACCATGATCAACCACGCGACCACCGAGCTCTTCTTCGACGACCTGGTGATCCCCGCCGCGAGCCTGATCGGCGAGGAGGGCCGGGGCTTTCGCTACATCCTGGACGGTATGAACGCCGAGCGGATTCTGATCGCCGCCGAGTGCATCGGCGATAGCCGCTGGTTCATCGAGAAGGCGAGCGCCTACGCCACCGAGCGCCAGGTCTTCGGCCGCCCCATCGGCGCCAACCAGGGCGTGCAGTTCCCCATCGCCGAGGCCTACGCACAGATGGAGGCCGCGCGGCTGATGGTGCAGAAGGCCGCAGCGCTCTTCGACGCGGGCCGCCCCTGCGGGCCCGAGGCCAACATGGCGAAGCTGCTGGCAGCGGAGGCCTCGTGGAAGGCCGGCGACACCTGCCTCCAGACCCACGGCGGCTTCGGCTTCGCCGAGGAGTACGACGTGGAGCGCAAGTTCCGCGAGGCCCGGCTCTACCGCGTGGCCCCGATCTCGACCAACCTCGTCCTCGCCTACCTCGGCCAGCATGTGCTCGGCATGCCACGCTCGTATTAGCCTCCCGCGAGCGCTGTTTAAGATGCCCTCGCACGGTATCTCTTCCTCGTCATGGCCGGGCTTGTCCCGGCCATCCACGTCGCGCCGCCGCACCAAGCCGACATGGATGCCCGGATCAAGTCCGGGCATGACTGTGTAGGGCGGAGAGCGGGTCGTGAGCGAAGCCGCCGAAGGCCCGCTCGCCGGCATTCTAGCGGTCTCGGTCGAGCAGGCCGTGGCCGCGCCCTTCGCCACCATGCGCCTCGCCGACGCCGGCGCCCGCGTCATCAAGGTGGAGCGGCCTGAGGGCGATTTCGCCCGCTACTACGACCGCCACGTGGATGGCGAGTGCACCTGGTTCATCTGGCTCAACCGGGGCAAGGAATCCGTCGTCCTCGACATCAAGGATGCGGACGACAACGCCCTCCTGCACCGCATTATCGCGCGCGCGGACGTGTTCGTGCAGAACCTCGCGCCGGGTGCGGCGGCGCGGGCGGGCTTCGATTCCGACGAGCTTCGGCGCCGGCATCCGCGCCTCATCACCTGCGACATCAGCGGCTATGGCGAGAGCGGCCCCTACGCCCGGATGAAGGCCTACGACCTCCTCGTCCAGTGCGAATCGGGGATCGCGTCGGTGACCGGCACGCCCGAAACCCCGAGCCGGGTCGGCATCTCGGTCTGCGACATCGGGGCCGGGCTCAACGCCTACGGTGCGATCCTGGAGGCGGTGGTCGGCCGCGAGCGCACTGGCCGGGGCAGCGGCATCAAGGTCTCGCTGTTCGACGGCATCGCGGACTGGATGACCGTGCCGCTGCTGCACCTGGAGCACGGCGGCAAGGCGCCGCCGCGCACGGGGATCAGCCACGCCATGATCGCGCCCTACGGCGCCTACCCCGTTGGCGACGGCGGGCAGATGGTGGTCGCGATCCAGAACGAGCGCGAGTGGGCGCGCTTCTGCGAGCACATCCTGGGCGATGCGGCGCTTAGCCTCGATGCGCGCTTCGCAGGCCACCCGGCGCGCCTCGCGAACCGGGCTGAGATGGATGCGCTGATCGTCGCGGTCTTCGCCCGGCACACCATGGACTCGCTGGCGGATGCGTTGCGGGAGGCGGGCATCGCCTTCGGCCGGCTCAACGATATTCCGGGCTTGTCCGCGCACCCGCAGCTGCGCCGGTCAGCCGTGGAGACGCCCGCCGGCACGGTGGACATCGTGGCACCCCCCGCCCGCCACGAGGACGACCCCCGCCCCCTCCGCCCCGTGCCTGCGCTGGGTGAGCAGAGCGAGGCGATCAGGGGGGAGTTTGGTGGGTGACTCGGATAGTGCATCGGTCTAGTCATGAAGATGCAGTCGCGGACACGATGGCCAACAGGGAACTTTCGGCTCACAGGTCACGCTGAGTCTGACGGCCATCGATTGAGGAGACGCGCGCGATGTTCATGCACAGCATCAAGCTCGAGAACATTCTTTCGTTCGGCCCCGACTCCCAGGAGCTGGAACTCAAGCCTCTCAACGTTCTGATTGGCCCCAACGGCTCCGGCAAGTCGAACCTCATCGAGGTGATCGGTCTGCTAAGGGCGGCACCGAGCGATGTAACGGCACCGCTGCGAGAGGGAGGCGGGGGCAGAAACTGGATCTGGCGAGGCGAACCAAAAACCACGGAGGCACGCGTGGAGGTTGTTTTGCGAGGACTTCTATTCGGTGCCGAAGAGCAGTTACTTCGATATTGTCTTGGCTTTGGCCGGGCTTTTCTTGGAGCACCTTATCTCAGAGAGGAGTTCGAAGAGGTTAAGCGGACCAAGCAAGATGAAGATGAGACCGAACGCTATCTTCAACGTAGCGGCGACAAAGTAGTCTTGAGCTACATCGACGATAGTGGAGTTAGAAACCAGCGTGAATTACCCGCCAGTGAGATCAAGTCAGACCAATCTATTTTGTCGCAAATCAAAGATCCCTTTCAATATTCTGAGCTCACGAATCTTGGGTATGATCTTGCCCGAGTTCGGCTGTATCGTGAGTGGTCATTTGGCCGCAACACGCCGCCGCGATTACAGCAGAAGGCAGACCTCCCAAACCACTCACTTGCGGAGGACGGCCGGAACCTTGGCATGGTTCTGAACCGCCTCGATGGAGATCTGAAGGCCAAGAGACAGCTTCTCACGGCACTTCAAAAGCTCTACCACGGCATAGACGACTACTATGTTCAGGTTGAGGCTGGCAGCGTCCAAGTATTTCTTAAGGAGGGTAACCTCACCATTCCAGCCACGAGGCTGTCGGACGGCACTCTCCGCTACCTTTGCTTGCTCGCCATTTTGTGCAACCCAAACCTGCCGCCACTTATTTGTCTCGAAGAACCAGAACTAGGTTTGCATCCCGACATCCTCCCCGGACTCGCCGACCTGCTGCGCGAAGCCTCCGAACGGTGTCAGCTCATCGTCACCACGCACTCGGACACCCTCGTAGACGCATTAACGGACACGCCGGAAAGCATAGTGGTGTGTGAGAAGGACAACGGACAGACCCGACTCAAACGCCTGGACAAGAAAGAGCTCTCGCATTGGCTCGAGAAATACCGACTAGGCGAACTCTGGACATCAGGAGAACTGGGAGGGACCCGCTGGTGAGGCTCAAGGTCTATGTCGAGGGAGGCGGCGACGGTAAATCCTTGCGGCCGAGGTGCCGGGAGGGCTTCAGCTCTTTCTTTGCGAAGGCGAACCTTGCAGGGCGGATGCCCAGAGTCATCGCTTGCGGGGGCAGAGAATCTGCCTTCGACAAGTTTTGTACAGCGTTGGGATCGAGGAAAGCAGAGGAGTTCATCGTCTTGTTGGTCGACAGTGAAGCCCCCGTCGCGGACGGCTCTGGACCCTGGCTGCATTTGAGGACGCGCGACGGTTGGGAACAGCCGGATGGGGCTGCGGACGAAAACGCTCATCTGATGGTCCAGTGCATGGAGGCGTGGTTCCTAGCCGACAAGGACCGTCTGGCCGCATTCTTCGGTCAGGACTTCAATCGCGATGCACTGCCTGGCCGCCCAGAAATCGAAGATGTAGCCAAGCGCGACGTGCTCGAAGGATTGAAGCGGGCCACACGCCAATGCAAGAAGGGCGAGTACGGAAAGGGGCGCCATTCCTTTGACATCTTGGAGAGAATTGATCCTGCCCAGGTAATGATTGCGTCGCCACATGCCAATCGCTTGGTCCAGACCATGCGAGAGAAGGCGGGCTAACGAAGGTGTTTCTGGAGCGTGGCGGAGATCGCGCGACTCGATTTGCGGGCGACGAAGCGCAAACCCTGACTCCGGCCCTATAGAGCGAAGACGAGCGTGGCGTGGCGTCGCCTCGCCCGGCTCAGCGGCCAACCTCGACGCGGATGTCGGTGGGCAGGCCGCCGCAGGTGGGGTTCTGATCCTGGGGGCAGGCCGAGACGACGATGGTGGCGTCCATCTCGGCCCGCAGCACGATGTGATCGCCCGCCTTCGATTCGGGCGCCTTGATGGTGAAGGTGCCGTCCGGGTTGATGAAGAAGTTGGTGAACAGGTTCCAGGGCTGCGGCGTGAAGTCGAGCACGATGCCGAAGTCGTCGAGCGCCAAATGCAGGTTCTCCTGACAGCTTTCGTGATAGCCCTCGACGCCCAGCTCGGCATAGCGCGTGGGATCGCACGCGGCGTACTGCATGTCGTGCTGGCCGGGCGAGGTGTCGTCCACCACCGTGACGATTTTTTGGCGCCGATTGGTGTAGGCCGAGTCCCCGACGTGTGGGAACAGCTTCTCGATCGAGGGCTTGGTGTGCTCGCAGGAGAGAAACTCCAGGTGGTCCTCCTTGCTGAAGGCCCAGAAATCCACCGGCTGCGAGCCCTCCAGGTCCGTGATCCGGATCAGGTCTCCGGTTGCCACCTCGAACGATTTGCCCGTGCGCGCCGCCACCTCGTGGGTCTCGCGCACCGTCGTCAAGCCTGACATGTCCAGCCTCCCATTCGATGTCGATGACGATGATCGCCGTCTCTTCCTGGCGACAGTCTAGCGCCTGTCCTGGCGCAGATAGTTGAGCAGCAGCCCGCTCGGCGCGGGCGAACGCTCGCCGCGCAGGATCGTGGGCACGATCAGCACCGCGAGCGTCAGCACGTAGGGCAGCATGCCGACGATATAGATGGGCACGTCGAGGCCGATCGCCTGGACGCGCGGGATCAACGCCTCGGCGCCGCCGAAGATGAGCGCGCCAATCACCGCGCGCCCCGGCCGCCAACCGGAGAAGATGACGAGCGCGATGACGATCCAGCCGCGTCCGGCAACCATATGCTCGGTCCAGACGAAGCTGGAGGCGAGCGACAGGTAGGCCCCGGCGATTCCGCAGAGCGCACCCCCCAGCATCACGGCGGCAATACGGAAGAGCTGGACGTTGACGCCGGCGACATCGGCCGTCGCGGGGTCCTCGCCGACGGCGCGGAGCCTGAGCCCCGCATCCGAG
This sequence comes from Alphaproteobacteria bacterium, assembly GCA_022826345.1. The sequence goes on along the minus strand of JAJDVB010000074.1, from coordinate 13,622 downwards.
CGGTCGAGGCCCCACCACACCGCGATGGCGAGCGCCGCGGCGGCGTAGACCAGGATGTCCTGCTGAAAGACGATCGGGCCGATCCACGGGATGTCGCTGAGCACACCGAGATCGAGGTCGCGGAAGCCGGCCACCTTCTCGAACATGTAGGGCCGGCCGACGACCCCGGTCAGCCCGTCGCCCAAGGCGACGATGATGAGCCCGGTCAGCACTTGATCCGTGCGGAAGACCACGACGGCGATCCCGAACACGAGACCCACCAGGGCGCCCGCCAACATGGCGACGGGCACGCCGGCGCCGGCGAGCCCGGTGTTGAAGCTCACGACCGCGCCCACCATCGCGCCCACCAGCATCATGCCCTCGCAGCCGAGATTGAGGACGCCGGCGCGCTCGTTGATGATCAGGCCGAGTGCCGCGAGCAGGTAGGGCGTGGCGAAGCCCGGCGTGGTGGCGAGCCAGTTCTGGACGAAATCGGCCGCCATCAGGCGTGCTCCCGCACGCCCCAGCTGAGGCGGTAGCGGCTGAAGAACTCGACGACGACGAAGGTGAAGAGGATCACCGCCTCGATCAGCGTCGTGATCGCCGCAGGCAGTTGATAGAACACCTTGAGGGTGTCGCCGGCCGTGTAGACGCCGCCCACCACGAACGCCGTGACGATGACGGGGACCGGCCGGAAGCGCCCGATGAAGGCGATGACGATGCCGCTGAAGGTGTAGCCGCCGGCGATGAAGAGGGTCATGCGGTATTCCTGCCCGGCGGCGAGCCCCGCGCCGGCGACGCCCGCGAGCCCGCCGGACATGGCGGCGGCGAACGCGGTGGTCAGCACCACCGGGATGCCCGCCGCCCGCGCCGCCTCCACATTCGCGCCGATCGCGTCCATGTAGAAGCCGAGCCGGGAGCGGGCCATCGTGAACCAGAGCAGGGCCCCGCAGCCCAGAGCGATCCAGATGCCGGTGTGGGAGGAGCCCCAGCCGAGCCGCGCCAGGCGCTCGATCCCCTCGTCATAGTGCCGCGAGTTGGGGAAGGCGCTGCCGGGGTCGTGCCACGGGCCGAACAGCAGATGCTGGACCAGCTGATAGGCGACGTAGGTCAGCAGCAGCGAGGTGATGATCTCGTTGACCCGGAAGCGGAGCTTGAGAAAGGCGGGAATGCCGATCCAGCAGGCGCCGGCGACGGCGGCGGCGATGAACATGAGCGGCAGGCGGAAGAAATCGGGGCCGATGTCGAAGAGGGCGACGCCGGTCGCGGCGATGCAGCCCAGCCACATCTGGCCCTCGACGCCGATGTTCCAGAACCTGAGCTTGAGCGCCGCCGCCGACGCGAGACCGACGAGCACCAGTGGCGTCGACGCGGTCACGACCTGGGCGAGGCCGTTCAGGTCGAGGAACACGAAGACGATGAACTCGTTGATGATCTCGCCGGCGGAGACGCCGTAGGCGATCAGGATGCCGAAGGCGATGAGGAGCCCGAGCGCGATGCCGCCGACGAACGTCGCCGCCTGCATCCAGAACGGCGCCTGCTGGCGCGGCACGAGGTAGATCGGGCTGAGGCCCGCATATCTCATCATGCGTGGCCCAGCATCAGGCGGCCGATCTCGGCGCGGCTCACCTCGCCTGCGGCGAATTCGCCGACCAGCCTGCCCCGGCTGATCACGGCGATGGTGGTGGACAGCGCAAGCACCTCCTCCAGGTCCTCGCTGATCAGCACGCAGGCGGTGCCCACGTCGGCCGCGCCCTGCAGCAGGTCGTGGACGGTGCGGCAGGCACTCACGTCGAGGCCGCGGGTGGGGGAGTGGGCGATCAGCACGCTGGCCTCACCCCGGAGCTCGCGCGCGAGCAGGAGCTTTTGGGCGTTGCCGCCGGAAAGCAGCCTGGAGAGCGTGGCGGGCGCCGCACCCTGGATGTTGTAGGCCTCGATGGCACCCGCTGCCGCCGCCTTCATGGCGCCGCGACGGACCAGCGCCGGGTTTCCGTATTCGCCGGCCGGCACACCCGTCACGCCGTGGTTCTCGTAGACCGCGAGCTCTGCCAGGAGGCCGGTGCGGAAACGGTCGGCGGGCACGGCGCGCATCCCGCGACGGCGGAAGGCGGGGACATCCCTGCCCGCGATTTCGTCGTCATCGATCGCGATGCGGCCGCGGGTGGGCGGGCGCAGCCCGGTGAGCGCGTCGGCGAGCTCCTGCTGCCCGTTGCCGCCAACGCCGGCGATTCCGTAAATCTCCCCGCCGCGCACGGCGAAGCCGACGCCGTCTACGCCGATGCCGCCTGCGCCGCGCACGCTGAGGTCGTCGACCCGGAGCCGGATCCCGCCGAGCGTCCGGGCGTGACGCTCCGCCGTCTCGCCCTCCTCCCCCACCATGGTCCGGGCGAGGGTCTCGGCGTCCAGGCCCGCCGTCTCGGCGCCAGCAAGCACCGTTTCGCCGCCGCGCATCACCGTCACCCGCGACGAATAGCCGATCACCTCACGCAGCTTGTGGGTAATCAGGACAACCGCGTGGCCGTCCTCGGCGAGGCGGCGCATGAAGGTGAGCGCCGCGACCGACTCCTGGTCGGTCAGCACCGAGGTGGGCTCGTCGAGGATGAGGATCCGGGCGCCGAGGAGCAGCACCTTGAGGATTTCGACGCGCTGCTGCTCGGCGATGGAGAGGTCGCCGACGACGGCGGCGGGGTCGATGTCGAAGCCCACTTCCGCCGCCTTCGCCGACACCGCCTCGGCCGCGTCCCGCGGGCGGCGCACGCCCAAAGCGCTGCGGCAGGCAAGCACGATGTTCTCGGCGATGGTGAAGCGCTTCACCAGCTTGTAGTGCTGGTGAACCATGCCGATGCCGAGCCTGGCGGCATCGGCCGGCGCGGTGATCGCGGCCGGCTGGCCGTCGACCGCGATCGATCCCTCGTCGGGGGCGTAGAGCCCGCAGGCGACGTTCATCAGCGTCGACTTGCCGGCCCCGTTCTCTCCGAGCAGGGCGTGGACCTCGCCCCAGTCGCAGGCGAACGACGCCCGCCTGAGCGCCGGGCGACCGTCGAACGCCTTGCTCGCGCCGGCGATTTCCAGGGCATGACTCACCCCGTCACGCCGGCGCTATGTGCGGGCCGCAACCGGCCCGGCAGGTTTACTCCGCCGGCATGGTGCCGATGGCGCCCTGGATGAAGTAGTTCATCCCCCACAGGTTGTCGTCGGAGAGGACCTCGCCCTCGGGCACTGCCAGCGAGCCGTCCTGGCGATGGAGCGGCCCCTGGAACGGATCGAGCGTGCCCGCGATCATCGCCGCGCGCGCCGCATCGACATCCGCCACTGCCGCCGCCGGCACCCAATCCGCGATGGGATCGACGTCGAAGAGACCGGTATCGATTCCTTCCCACCAGCCCCACTCACCAGGCTCCCAGGTGCCTTCGATGATCGCAGAGATTGTCGGGATGAAATAGGCCTCCCACTTGTAGACCATCGAGGTCGCCACCGCATCCGGCGCCTGGTCGGACACGTCGATCTGGAAGCCGACCGACCACTTGCCTTGCTCCTGGAACGCGAGATGCGGACCCGGCGTGCTCATGTTGGAGCCCAGCACGTCGACGCCCTGCTCCAGCAGGGCCTCCGCCGCCTGCGTCTCCTTCACCGGGTCGTACCAGGTGTTGACGAAGACGCCGACCATCTCGATTTCGGGGTCCACCGACTGCGCACCGCGCAGGAAGGCGTTGAGGTCCCAGTTCACCACGCCCAGCGGATAGCCGCCGATGGAGCCGACCTTCTTGGACTGCGTGAGATGGCCGGCGACGATCCCGGCGAGATACCAGCCCTGATAGCTGCGGGCATAGAAGCTCTCCAGGTTGACCGAGTTGTTGGTCTCGCCGGCGCAGTTCACGAAGGCCACGTTGGGGTACTTGGTGGCGGCTTCGAGGAAGGCGTCGCCGTAGCCCCACGAGGTGCCGATGATGATGTTGTGGCCCCGGTTCACGTAGAGATCGATGGTGCGCAGGATCTCCGAGTTATCCTCGGGCACGTTCTCGGTGTAGGCGATTTCCAGCCCGAGCGCCTCTTCGGTCTTGGCTCTCGCGTATTCGAGCGCCTCTGACCAGCCGCCGTCGTTGACGGTGGCGAGCTGGAGCATCGCGATCTTGGGCTCGCCCTCCAGCTTGAACGCCGCCTGGGACGTCGAGACGGCGAACGCGCTTACCGCGACCGCCGCGACAGCGCCTGTAATCCACTTCCACATGATCAAGCCCTCCCTTTCAGTTTTCTTCGCGTTGCCAAGTCACCGCGTCCGCTCACTCCCGGATATCGGCGGCGAACACCCGTTTCATCCTCGCTGGGCCCTTCGTAGCGCGGCCGTGGCGTCGAGGTCCGGCGCGAAGGTGCCGGGATCGACCGCCACGCCATAAAGGTCGCGTGCATCCTCAATGGTGATCAGTCCGTTCAGGCAATCGTCGGCAACCAGGGCCGGATCGCGCTCGGTCGGTGGGCCGTAGCCGCCTCCGCCTGCCGTGCGGTGGCGGACCAGCGCGCCTTCGGCCACCTTCACCCCGCTCGCGCGGACGTAACGCTCCTCCGACGGCGTGCCGGGCTCGACCAGAAGCTCGCTGCCCTGCCCCTCCAGCCCGCCGAACAGTCCGTAGGGTTTGAAGGTTTCGCGGTCCAGAGCGATGGCAAGCTCGGCCTCACCCATCATCCGGTAGTCGATCTCGGTGCCGAAGCCGCCGCGATGCCTGCCGGCGCCGGCGGAACCTTCCTGCAGGGCGAACTTCTCGCAGAGCAGGATCGGCGTGGTGGTCTCCATCACCTCCACCGGAATGTTGTAGGCATCGCCGCTGCCGAGCGAGACGGTGGCACTGTTTCCGTCGGCATGATCGCGCCCGCCCCAGCCGCCGGAATAGCACTCGAAGTGCACGAACTCACCGTCGGTCTCGGGGTCATTGCCGCCGAGGGTCATGCAGCTGAAGCAGCCGAAGGTGCCGCCGATGACCTCTTCGGGAATGACATCGGCGAGCGCCTGAAAGATCAGCTCGATCAGCCGCGTGCCCATGTTGCCCATGCCGGTCGTCACCGGCGCCGGGTATTCCGGGTTGAAGACGCAGCCAGCCGGCGCGGAGACGTGGATCGGCCGATACGAGCCCTCGTTGCCGCCGAGCGCGGTGTCGGTGAAGAACATCATCGCCTGGCGCGTCATCGAGACGGTCACGACCCAGTGGGCGTTGCCCGCCGAGCCTTCTCGCTGCGCGCCGCTGCCGCTGTAGTCGATACGGATGTCGCTGCCGTCGACTATGACGGTGACCGCGATGGGAATGGGCTCGTCGGAGACGCCGTCCCCGTCGGCGAAGCCGGATGCCTTGTAGACGCCATCGGGGATTCGCTCGATGGCTGCACGGACGATGCGCTCGCCGTGGTCCAATAGCGCGTCCTTTGTCTGGGTCAGCGCATCGGCGCCGTTCTTCTCCAGCCACTCGTGAGTCCTGACTTCTGCGGTCTTCAGCGCTGCGATCTGGGCCGAAAAGTCGCCGCGGGAGAGCGTCGGCGTGCGCAGGTTGGCCATCAGGATCTCGATGACCTCCTCGTTCATCCTGCCACCACGCGCAAGCCTCAGCGCGGGAAGACAGAGACCCTCCTGATAGGTGTTGCGGGCATCCGCCGACCAGCTGCCCGGGTCCTTGCCGCCGATATCCAGGTGATGCGCCTTGTTCGCCGCCAGCATCACGAGCTCGCCCTGCCAGAAGATCGGCATGACCACGTTGATGTCGTTCTTGTGCGTGCCCCCGGCGGTGTAGGGATCGTTGGAGAGGAAGATGTCACCTTCTCTCATCTCGGCGAGGGGGAACTTCTCGATCACCGCATCGACCACGAAGTTCATGCTGCCGTTGAAGATCGGGATGCCCTCGGCCTGGGCCAGAAGCCGGCCCTGGCTGTCGAACAGGACGCAGCTGTAGTCGTTGATCTCGCGAAGGATCGTCGAATAGGAGGTCCGGTTCAGCGTGATCGACATCTCGCTAATGATCGAGTGCAGGCCGGCACGAACGACCTCGAGCGTGACAGGATCGACCGTCTCTTGCAGGGTCTCCTCGGCGAGATGCATTGCCTTGGCCATGGTGCTCCCTATCCCGGCCCGCCGCGCGGTACTAGGCCGCGACCTCGATCGAAAGATTGCGAAACCGATCGACCGTCGCGCTCTGGCCCGGCATGACGACGATCGTCGAGCGCGGATCCTCGATGATGCAGGGACCGGCGATGGCATCGTCGGCGCAGAGCGCCGTTACATCGTAGATGTCCGCCTCCACGAACGCACCGTCGAAGAACACCAGGCGGCGCGCCTTCGGCGCGAGCGGGCTGTCCGACGAGCCACGAGCACCGATCTCCGGGAGCTGAGGCCGCTCGAACGCGCCGATCGCGAAGACCCGCGCGTTGACCATCTCGACCTCGAACTCCGGGTTGGCGAAGCCGTAGGTGTGCTCGTGCAGCCGGTCGAAGTCGGAACGGATGCGCTCGCCGTCGAGGTCGTCGATATCGACGTAGACGCGGAGGTAATAGTCCTGCCCGACGTAGCGCAGGTCGAGCGCGTCGTCGAAGTGCATTGCCGCCTCATCCACGCCGTCTGCCTTGAGCCGTTCTGCGCCGCGCTCTCGCAGCCGGCGCAGGGCAAGCTCGACCTCGCCCCACTCGACATCGCCGAAGGACTGGACAGAAGACTGAGCAAAGTCGTGGCGGAGGTCGGTTGCGAGCATCCCGACGGCGGAAACCGCTCCCGGATTGCTCGGCACGACGAGCCGCTGCACGTCGCCGATGCGGAGCAGCTCGCCTGCCACCATGCCGCCCGCGCCGCCGAACGCCATGAGCGTGAACCGGCGGACATCGAAACCACGCGCGATGAGGATCGAGCGTATGGCCTTGTTCATGTTGGCGGTGACGACCCGAAGGATACCGTCGGCGGCTTCGGCGACCGCCATCCCGAGGGGCTCGGCGATCCGCTCACGGATGGCGCGCTCTGCAGCCTCGCGATCGAGCACCATCTCGCCCGCCAGGAAGTAGTCCGGGTTCAGCCGATTGAGGGTGACGCAGGCATCGGAGACGGTGGGCTCCACGCCGCCGAGACCGTAGCAGGCGGGCCCCGGCCGGGCGCCCGCGCTCTGCGGCCCCACGCGGAGCGCCCCGCCCGCATCGACCCAGGCGATACTGCCGCCGCCGGCCCCGATGGCCAGAATCTCGATGGTCGGCGCCATGATCGGCCAGCCCTCGACCGCGCTCTGGTCCACCGTGCGCGCCAGGCCGTCGGATATGACGCCCATGTCGCTGCTGGTGCCGCCGATGTCGATGGTCGCCACGTCGCGCAGGCCCATGCGGTTCGCGATGAACTGAGCGCCGACGACACCGCCGGCCGGACCCGACATCACGGTGCGTACCGGCAAGTGCCGGGCGGTCCGGCTCGTGATGACGCCGCCGTTCGACTGCATCACGAAGAGCTCCCGCTCCAGGCCCCGGTCGCTCAACGCCTGCGAGAGACCGTCCAGATAGGCCGAGATAATGGGGATCGTGCTCGCGTTGATCGCGACCGTCGACGTGCGCTCGAATTCCCTCAGCTCGCTCGCGACATCGGACGAGATCGTGACGTGCGCGGCCGGATACTCCTCCAGGATGAGCTCCCGCGCGCGGCGCTCATGGTCCGGGTTGGCGTAGGCGTGGAGGAAGCAGAGTGCGATCGAGCGAATGTTGAGGGCCGCGATCCGGCGCGCTACCTCGCGGGTGCCTTCCTCGTCCAGCGCACGCAACACCTCGCCGGTGTGACGGACGCGCTCGCCGACCTGGAAGCGCAGATGGCGCGGGATGATCGGCTTCGGCTTGATCCATTTGAGGTCGTACATGCGCGGGTTGTTGGTGCGCATGATCTCCAGCACGTCCCGGAACCCCGCCGTGGTCACCAGCGCAGCCTGCGGCAGCTTCCGCTCCAGCAGTGCGTTGAGCACGACGGTCGCGCCATGCACGAAGTAATCGACATCGGCGAGCGCGATGTCCTGCCCCCGCACCGCTCCGGCATCCGACAGGATTCTCTCGACGCCGCTCAGCACGCCCTCCTTGAAATCGCCCGGCGTCGAGAGCGTCTTCGCGACGTGCACGCCCCCGCCGGAGTCCAGCAGCACCAGGTCGGTAAAGGTGCCGCCGATGTCCGCGGCAAGCCGGGCAGTCATCGCCCCGCTCGATGCATCGGGCCGACGGCCAGATTCAGGAAGGCAGCCAAAGCTCCTCCAGGCTCCCGTCGTCCTGCGCCAACAAAACACCGCGCGGGAAGGTGTTGAGGTTCTCGATGCTGTCGGCGGTGATACGGCAAATGTCGTGGTGACGGAAGCCGCCGAGACCGTCGACGTTCACCATCGGCTCCATGGTCACGACCATGTTCTCTTCCAGCACCGTGTCGTTGTACTGGCGCAACTCGCCGCCTTCCTCGCGCCCGTACCAGATGCACATGATGCCGACCGAGTGGCCCGTGCCGAAGGAGCGCCCCTCCAGCAGGCCCGCTTCGCGGTAGATCGGGTTGATCACCTTGTCGACATCGGAGCACTTGATGCCGGCGCGCAGCGTCCGCAGCCCCGCGTGATGCGCCTCGACGTTGGTCTTGAAGACCGCGAGCGCGTCGTCGGGGATGTGCCCCCAATAGAGGCTGCGCTCGAGGACGTGATAGTAGCCGCCGATGATCGCGTAGGGGTTTACGCTGATCATCTCGCCCTTCTGCACCACCCGATGCGCGTTCATGATGTGGCCGACGCGGCTGCGATAGGGGCCGGTCTGAATCCAGCACATGTTGACGTTGTCGACCTCGATGTCGGGAAAGCGCCGCCGAAGCTCGTCCTCGATCGCGGAGTTGGCGGCGCGCGCCATCTCGACCTCGGTCACGCCTGGCTTCATGGCCTCCAGCGCGGCGTAGCCGCCGACCTCGCAGATCTTGACGCCCTGCCGGATAAGGGCGATCTCCTCCTCCGATTTGACCAGGCGCTGGCGCATGGTGTCGTAGGCCACGTCGGCAAACTCGAAGCCGCCGAGCTCACGGTCCATCATCGCGAAAAACCCGACCGAAACGGTGTCCTCTTCATAGCCCAGCCGCCCGTTCCGTATACCATTGTCGCGCAGCACCTCGTCGAAGAGCCGCACATTGTTTTCGAGCGGGCTCATCTCCCAGTCATGGAAGAGGCGGATGTCCTCGTAGTAGCAGCAGTGCTGGGGCCGGACATCCTCGATGAGGGAGACGATCAGCGCGGGCTCGCCGTTCCTCGGGATCACCGCAGAATGCAGCCGGCCAAAAGGCGGGCAGAAGAAGCCCGTGTAGTAGAGGACGTTGTGGAGGCTGGTCAGGATTACGGCATCGAGCGATCGCTCATCCATCAGCGCGTGTAGATTGCGCAGGCGGCGCTGCATCTCGCCGGCGCTCCAGACCTTCTGCGTGGTGATCCTCTCCGTGTCGGTCACGGCGCCCCCCTCCACACTGTTGTCGTTCCCGGCAATCAATTCCGTCACTCTACGAGGTGGCAGCGACCACCAATAGCACCGAGCGATTGATTATCTGCATTAATAGTCAATATAGTTCCATGAGCGCTTCTTATGATGCACGAATGGAACGCATCCTCCCGATCGACCTGTTGAGAACTCTGCTCGTTCTGGCGCGGACGCAGAGCTTCTCGCGCACCGGCGAGGAGATCGGCCGCTCGCAGTCGGCGGTCAGCCTGCAGATGCGGCGCCTGCAGCAGATCGTCGGCTCGCCGATCCTCACTAATTCGGGCAAGTCCTTCGGTCTCACACAGCAAGGCGAGATCGTCCTCGAGTACGCCAAGCAGATCGTGGCGCTGAACGACGAGTGCGTCGGCCGCCTGGACGGCGGCATCCTGACCGGGACGATCCGCGTCGGAATCCCGAGCGATTTCGCGCTCTCGTTCCTGCCCCAACTGCTCGGTCGGTTCTCCGAGACCCACCCGGATGTCGCGCTCGACGTGACCTGCGAGCTGAGCCGCGACCTGATCGGCGGGCTCGCCCGGAACGCGTTCGACGTCGTGCTCGCCGTGCACGACGACAGATCGACCGCCCACCTGACGGATCAGTGGCGCGAGCCGATGGCCTGGGTCGGCAGCAAGGCCCACGATCTGCGCGCGCGGCGCCCGCTCCCCCTGGTTCTGTTCCCGGATGGCTGCCAGTACCGACTGCGCGTGCTCAGCGCGCTGCGGCGCCGGGACATTCCTTATCGGATCGTCTATTCCAGCTCGAATCTCGCCGGCAACCAGGCGGCGATCGAAAGCGGCCTCGGCCTCACGGCGATTTCGCAGAGCACCGTGCCGCCCACGCTCCGCCCGCTGCCGCCGTGTCCGGAGCTGCCCGCTCTCGACGACTTCGATATCGGCCTCTTCTGGAATCCCGCCGGGGCGACCGGCGCCATCCGCGCGCTGACGGCCGCCATGGTCGAGGTGCTTGACCACAGGCTCACCCGGACGAGGGTGCTGGGAACCAAGGCGGTGGCCCATGGCTCAGGCGCGGCGCGCTAGGCGGGCCGGCCGGCCGAACCCCGGTGCGATCCTGCTGGAGGGCAGTTACAGCTTCGAGCAGAAGATCACGGTCGAATGGGAGACGGCGCTTGCGCTGGACGAGCTCGACGGGCTGCTTGCGCCGATCCTCGCCGAGCCCCGCTCCTTCGCCGAGATACGCGCGTATGTCTCCGGCGCGATTAAGCAGCGCGACCTGACGCTCCCGCCCGGCAAGGTCAGCAAGTACCTGGTGTCCAGCCGCTCGCTCCGGAAGGCGCTGGACGCTCTGATTGCGGCCGAGCGGCTCACCGTCGCCCAGGCGCATGGACCAGGCGCCCGACTGTGGTCGAGGAGGCGGCGCTAACCCGCGCCGGTTGGTGGAATGCCGCCGTTGGAAGTAACCTTCCGTGATGGCAGGTCGAAGGGGGCGGCCATGACGAGCCAGGTCTTTCCCAGGGAGGAATACGAGGCGCGCTGGGCCAAGGTTCACCGCGAGATGGCGAAGCGCGGCTACGAGACCGCCGTCATCTGGTCGCGGGGCGCGAGCTCCTACGACCGCTGCGCCAACCTTCTCTGGCTGGTGAACCACTATTCGGGGCACCCAGGTCAGACGCCGGACAACAACCTTTGGCAGGGGCGCGGCCACAACGCCGTGATCATGCGTGCGGGCCGGGAGCCGGAACTACACAACGACGAGCTCCTGGAGCCGGCGGACTGGCTCGCGACCGACAACTGGCAGTGGCACCAGAACCCGATCAAGGGCACCGCCGACGCCCTCAACGAGCAGGGCATCACCGGTCCGGTCGCCATCGTCGGCACGGATTTTCTGCCCTGCAAGTACATGGACTGGCTGCGCGAATGGTGCCCGCGCATCGACTGGCGGCCGGAGGACGACCTCGTCAAGTCGGTGCAGCATGTCAAGAGCCCGCGGGAGCTCGATGTCTTTCGCGAGGCAGGCGATATCGCAAGCCGCGCGCTGACGCTCATCATGGAGGGCCTCGTCTCGGGCCAGACCGAAGCCGAGGCCGCCGCCGCCGGCGCCGCCGAGGTGGTGCGCCGGGGCGGCATTCCCGCGATCATCCGCCTCTCCCACGGCACCGGCGACGAGATGAACAATTTCAGCCGCTATCCGCTGAGCGGCGCCGATCCGGACTCGGCGCCCAAGGACGGCGATTTCGTGCGGGGCTGGATCATGGGGCCCATGCGGCACGGCTACTTTCTGGATCCGGGCCGGACGGCAGTGTGCGGGCGCCGGCCGAGCAACGCCCAGCGCGATCTGATGGAAGCCTGCATGGGCATCGTCGATGGCGTGATGGCGAAGATCCGCCCCGGCGTCTCACCCCACGAGCTCGCGCGCGAGGGCGACCGGCTGACCAGGGAAGCGGGCGGCGGCGACACGGTCGACCAGGCCGGCCTGCAATGGCCGCTCTACGGCCACCTCTGCGACATGATGTTCGAGAACCCGATGTACGGCCTTTCGACCTGCGACGAGGACCAGCTCATCCAGGAGAACATGGTCTGTAGCTCCGAGGCCTTCCTCGCCTGGGAGGGGGTCGGCGCGGTGGGCTTCGAGCAGAATCTGATCGTCCACAAGGACAGCGTCGAGGTCATCACCACCTCGCCGATCTACTGGGAATAACGGCGCGGCCCCAACGAAAAACATGATCGCGGAGGAGACATGACGGACGCGGCTCCGGGCCCCGAGTGGGACCTTCTTATTCACGACGCGGTGCGTCTCGACGATGAAGCGCCGGTCTCCATCGGTATCCGCGACGGGCGCATCGAAGCGGTTGCGCCTACCCTCGACGGCCACGCGGCGGCACGCATCGACGCGCGCGGCGGGCTGGTCACGCCCTCCTTCGTCGATCCCCACTTCCATATCGACAAGGTGCTGAGCCGCGACCTGCTCGGCGCGCGCGGGCCGCAGGAGGCCCTGGACCGCGCCCGCGAGGCCAAGATCCATTTCACCGTCGCCGACGTGGAGGAGCGTACCAGCACGGCTCTCAGGCTCGCCGCAGCCCACGGCATCGGCCGCCTGCACGCCCAGATCGACGTGGACTTCGCGACCAAGCTGGTCTCCTTCGAAGGCGTGATGCGCGCCCGCGATCGCTTCGCCGGCGTCGTCGATGTCACCCTCGTGGCCTTCCCCCAGGAAGGGATCGTCGCGGACCCGGAGGCGCCGGCGCTGCTGCGCGAGGCGCTCGGCATGGGCGCTGCGGCGGTCGGCGGCCTGCCGGAGGTCGAGGCCTCGGTCGAAGACCAGCGCACCCACGTCGAGACGGTGCTCGATCTCGCCGCCGAGTTCGACGTGGGCGTGGAGATGCACGCCGACTACATGGACCGGGCCGAGCTCAAGACGCTGGCGATGCTGGCCGAGGCCACCATTGCGCACGGCATGCAGGGCCGGGTCGTCGCCAGCCACTGCAACGCGCTCGCGGTCTATCCCGACGAGGAGGCGACGCGGGTGATCGACAAGGTGCTGGACGCCGACATGGCGGTCACCGTGCTGCCGATTGCCAACCTCCAGATGCTGGGCGGTGGAGGCCGGACGCCCCAGAACCGGGGCTCGTCACGGGTGAAGGAGATGCTCGACGCCGGCATCAACGTCGCCGCCGGCGCCGACAACATGTACGACATCTGGTACCGCTTCAACCGGATGGACCCGGTGGAGCTCGCCTACATGACCGTGCACAGCGCCGGCATGAGGCTGGACGAGGAGGTCCGCGAGGGCTTCGAGATGGTGACCACGCGCGCGGCAAGGATCATCGGTGCGCCCGTACCCGAGGTTGCCGCCGGCTCCCCCGCCGACCTGGTGGTGTTCGAGGCGACGAACCTGGTCGATGTCCTGCGGCGCCTCCCCGGCCGCCGCATCCACATCAAGGCCGGCCGGCGGGTCGGCGGGATCGAAGGCTCCCACTGGGCCGCCGCATAAGTCCCTGATCGTTGCTTGGCGTGCGGTCTCTCGGATCCGGTCGCCCCCTCACATCGTCATGCCCGGATCAAGTCCACTGCTGTCCGGTTTAGGCAGAGGTAAGTTGGAGTTCGATTTGCCTGTCATCGTTTGGCGGGGTTTTGGGCGGGTCCTTGATGTTGAGGATGCATCGGCGGTGCATGATGTTGAGGCGCACCAGCCGCGCGAAGGCC
>JAJDVB010000173.1 GCA_022826345.1 Alphaproteobacteria bacterium | reverse complement strand
GCCGCCGGGGAAGACGGTCTCGGGTATCGACTGGTATCCGCCCTCGTTGATCGCGCGCGCGCCGTAGCCTAGGCGCTGGCCTCCTTCGAGCACGGGTCGGATCAGGGGATGGGTCTTGAAGCGCTGGAACTCGTCGAAGGGCGAGAGGTGCGGGTTCTCGTAGTCGAGCGCCACGACGAAGCCGATCGAAACCAGGTTCTCATCGAAGTGATAGAGGAAGGAGCCGCCGTAGGTGCGGCTGTCCAGCGGCCAGCCGAAACTGTGCTGGATCAGCCCCGGCCGGTGCTTGCCGGGCTCGATCTCCCAGACCTCCTTAAGGCCGATGCCGTAGGTCTGCGGGTCCGAGCGCTTGTGCAGATCGAACCGCTCGGCCAGCTGCTTGGTCAGCGAGCCGCGAGCCCCTTCGGCGAACAGCGTGTACTTCGCGTGCAGCTCGACGCCAGGCTCGTAGCTCGCCTTCTGGCTGCCGTCCTTGGCGATGCCCATGTCGCCGGTGGCGGCGCCTTTCACCCGGCCGTCTTCGTGGTAGAGCACCTCGGCGGCGGCGAAGCCGGGGTAAACCTCGACGCCGAGCTCTTCCGCCTGCTGGCCGAGCCAGCGGCAGAGATTGCCGAGACTGATGATGTAGTTGCCGTGGTTGCGCATCTGCGGGGGCAGCAGCGCACCCGGCATCCTGATGCCGCCCTTCCTGGTGAGATAGCGGAACTCGTCGGCGCGCGCCGGCGTGTTGAGCGGCGCGCCCTTTTCCTTCCAATCCGGAATCAGCTCATCGAGCGCGCGCGGCTCGAAGACGGCGCCGGAGAGGATGTGCGCGCCCACCTCGGAGCCCTTCTCGAGCACGGTCACGGTGATCTCGCGGCCGGTCTCCTCGGCGAGCTGACGCAGGCGTATCGCGGCGGCGAGCCCGGCGGGGCCCGCGCCCACGATCACCACATCGAACTCCATCGATTCCCGGCTCATGCGCGCTCCCGATTGTCGCGGAAAATACCCGGCACGCAAGCGCGCCCGCTACGGCGCCGACTACCGAGCGAGCACAGCATCTCCGGGGTGAGTCGCTTTCCGGGGGCAGGTCGTTAGGACAGGATACGACTCATGAGATTTCTCTTCATGACCGCCCTGATGGTCGTGTTCGCCATTGCCAGCGTACAGGCCCAGGGGGTGGGCTTCCGCGGCATCGATGTCGCGATGGACGGAGAGCGACTGGTTGCTGCGCTCTGGTATCCGACCAAGGTGACAACTGGGCGAACGACCGTCGGCCCGTTCACCATGTCCGCAACCAGGGGAGCGCCCATCGGCGAAGGGCGATACGGCCTCATCCTGCTATCGCACGGGACCGGCGGCGGCCGCCTCAATCACCGCGACACGGCGATCCGACTGGCCGAGTCCGGCTACATCGTGGCGGCACCGGAACACGCCGGCGACAGTTGGCGAGACGAGAGATACAGCGGTACGTCGGAGAACTGGCGCCGGCGACCGCGCCAGTTGAGCGCGGTGCTGGATCGGCTCCTCGGCGACGCCGCGTTCGGACCCCGCATCGACCTCGCGCGCATCGGCGCCGTAGGGCACTCGGCCGGCGGCTATAGCGTGCTCGCCCTGATCGGCGGCCGGGCGGACATGGGCGTGCTCGCGCGCCACTGCACCCTTCGCCACGACGAGGACCCGGAGTTCTGCGGCTATGGCCGGCCCGGAGGGCATGACAACCTACCGATGCCGGACCTCTCGGACCCGCGAATCGGTGCGGTGGTGGCCGTCGCGCCGGTTGGCGCTCTCTTCGGCGACGGGGCGTTTTCCGGCGTTACGGTGCCGACGCAGATCCATCGACTGGAAGCCGATCGGGTCCTGCGTGAGCCTTGGCACGCGGAAAACATTGTGCGCTTGATGGGAGACAACGCGCATCTGGTGGTCCACCCGGAAGCCCACCACTTCGCCTTCATCTCACCATTCCCGCCCGCGCTGGCCGATGAGGTGGGCGCTGCAGGGCGCGACCCGGCGGGTTTCGACCGGCGCGGCTTCCTCGGCGAAATCGACGAGCAAATTCTGGGATTCTTGAGCGAAGTCCTGACGGCGCAGTAAGGGCGCGGCCTTCCCGCAGCCGCCCTAGGCGTCGGCGACGTAGCCGTAGTCGCGGCGCGCGGCCTCCGGCGTGACGTAACCCTCGGCCAGGTCCTCTTCCACCGCCTCGGGCGCGCGCTCCTTGGGCTCGCCGTAACCGCCGCCGCCGGGGACGATGAGGCGCACGCGATCGCCCGGACGCAGGCGGATGTTGGCGTACTTGGAAGACGACGCCTTGCCGTGGGTCTCGGTTACCGGGCGCCAGTCGTCCGCACCCTCGGGCCGGACCAGGGTCGCACCCACCGCGCCCTCCTTCCCGCCGAAGAGGCCCCAGGTCTTGATCCGGTGACGGTCGGTACACTGGCTCGCGGTGATCTCGGCCGAGAGGGTGCGGAGCGTCTTGCGATAGCCCAGGCCCCCGCGATGCCGGCCGGGTCCACCGGAATCCGGCGTCATCGCGAAGTCCTCGACATGGAAGGGAAAGCGGGTCTCGAACACCTCGACCGGGTTGAAGCGGCAGTTGCCGTTGATCGCGATCACGCAGTCGTTGCCGTCGGCATAGTCGCGCCCGCCCCAGCCGCCGGAGATCAGGTCGTAGCAAGCGAAATATTCGTCGTAGTCCGGATGATGGCCGCCGAACACGAAATTGCCGCCGGTGCCGCTCTCCGCCGCCATCGCCCGCTCGGGCACGCCCTGCGCCAAGGCGCCGATCACGATGAGGGCGAGCCTCGGGTGTGTCTCCGTGTTGCCTGCCACCTCGGGCGCCGGGTAGTCGACATTGGCGACGGTGCCGGGCCGGGCCACGATCTTGATCGGCCGGAAGCACCCCGAGTTCTTGGGGATCGACGGGTCGGTCATGTGGAAGAGCGCGTTGTAGGTCGCTGACCAGGTGACGCCGAGGGTGGCGTTGATCGGCCCCTTGGCCTGGGCATCGGTGCCCGAGAAGTCGGCGACCAGCTCGTCGCCCTGCACGAAGACATCGACCTTGAGCTGGTAGGGCTTGTCCTCGATCCCGTCGTTCTCGACGGTGTCCTCGAAGTGGTAGCGGCCGTCGGGGAACTGCGCGATCTCGGCGCGCATGCGGCGCTCCGAATAGTCCATCAAGTCGCGGCAGGTCTCGTTCCAGAGATCTCGGCCGTACTTCGCCACCATCTCCTTGAGGCGCGCTTCGCCGAGGTCCAGCGCACCGATCATGGCGCGCAGGTCGCCGTAGTTGTAGCGGGGCGTGCGGACGTTCGCGAGCATCAGCTTCCACACCGCATCAACGTCCTTGCCTCGCTTCATGATCTTCACCGGCGGCACCCGCACGCCTTCGTGGAAGATCTCCGTTGCCTCGCCGGCGAAGCCGCCCGGCACCATGCCGCCGACTTCGGCGATGTGGCCGATGGCGACCACGAACGCCAGCAGCTTGCCGTCGGCGAAGACCGGCTTGAACAGCGTGTGCTCGGGCACGTGCAGGCCGCCCCGATAGGGATCGTTATGGACGATGACGTCGCCTTCCTCGATCTGGTCGATTGGGATTTCCTCGGCGCAGGTCTTGATCAGCAGCGGCATCCCGCCGATCTGGGCGGGACAGAACTCGGCGACCGAGACCATCTCGCCGTCGGTGTCGGCGATGGCGCAGGTGAAATCGAGGCCCTCGTTGAAGATCGTCGAGTAGGACGTCTTCATCAGGGTGATTCCCATTTCCCGGCAGATCGACACCATCGAGGAATCGATGATGTTCATCGTCACCATATCCATGCTGCGCCCTCCTCGCGCTGGGCCGCGTGCGCCACAAAGCGCGTCCGTGGCGACATTACGGCCTCACCGCTGGCTTGAGAAGCCGCGCGTTCCCGCGAATGCGGGCGCTATACTCCCGCCATGACCCGATTCGCCGTGGTCTTTCTCCTCATTCTCACCGTGTCAGGTTCGGGCATCGCCAACGGGACGACAGTCCCGCTGCCGACGGGCCTCACGCCCGACGCGGAAGCGCGGGTGGTCGAGGTCATCGACGGCAGCACGGTCCTGCTCGATGACGGGGAGACAATACGCCTCGCCGGCATCGAAGTGGCGAGGCCCGCGCGTGGCGACGCCTCCTCCGGCACGGAGCCGCTCGCGGAGAAGGCGCGACAGACGCTCGCCCGTCTGGTGCAAGGCCGTCACGTCGGCCTGGCGTGGGGCGGCGTTCCGCGCGATCGCTACGGCCGCCTGCGCGGCCACCTGGTGCGGAGCGACGATGGAACCTGGATACAAGGCGCGCTGCTCGACGCGGGCCTCGCGCGGGTCCACAGCCTGGTCGACGACCGTGCTGCGGTTGCGGAGATGCTTGCCATCGAGCGCCGCGCCCGCACCGAGCGCCGTGGCATCTGGTCGCAGGCTCGCTATCGCGTGCGGGCCGCGAGTGAGGCCGACGCCAGCCTCGGCAGCTTTCAACTGGTCGAGGGGCGGGTGAAGGCGGCGGCGGTGGTGCGGGGGCGCGGCTACCTCAACTTCGGCGACGACTGGCGCGAGGACTTCACCGTCTCCATCGGGCCACGCGACCGCCGACGGTTCGAGACCGCGGGCATCGCCATCGGGGACTACGAGGGGAGTCTGGTGCGCGTGCGCGGCTGGGTCGACTCATTCAACGGCCCCATGATCGAGGCCACTCATCCCGAGCAGATCGAGGTTCTCGAATGAGCCGCTTCCGCCGCGCGGCGGCCGCGCCTGCGGCCCTGGCGCTGGGCCTCGTGTTGGCCATGGCCGCGCCTCTTCTGCTCGGCGGATGCAGCGTCAACCCGGCGACCGGCGACGAGCAGTTCACCGCCTTCCTCTCGCCCGAGGAAGAGCGAAGAGTCGGCGCGCAGGAGCATCCCAAGCTGGTGGCGGCGTTCGGCGGCCTCTACGACGACCCGGCACTTCAGCGCTACGTCGCGAGCCTCGGCAGGCTGCTCCAGCAGACTTCGGAGCAGCCCGAGCCGCCCTTCACCGTCGTCGTTCTCGACAGCCCGGTGGTCAACGCCTTCGCCCTGCCCGGCGGCTACATCCACGTCACGCGCGGCCTGATGGCGCTCGCCAACGACGAGGCGGAGCTCGCAGGCGTGATCGCCCACGAGATCGGCCACGTGACCGCCCGCCACAGCGCCGAGCGTTACAGCCACGGCCTCGTTGCTGGCCTCGGTGCGGCAATCCTCGGCGCGGTCATCGACAACCGGAGCGTCTCGGATTTCGCGAACCTCGCGGCTGGCGCCTACGTGCAAGGCTATTCGCGCTCCCAAGAGCTTGAGGCAGACACGTTGGGCGTGCGCTATTTGAGCCGCGCCGGCTTCGACGCCACCGCAATGTCGAGCTTCCTTGAGACGATGGGGGCAGAGGCGACGCTGGCAAACAAGATGGCCGGGAAGCGCGGCGCGGGAGCGCAGGGGGGCCTCTTTGCGAGCCATCCGCGCACCGCCGACCGGGTGAGGAAGGCTGCCGATGCCGCGCAAGCCAAATTCGGCGGCGAGCGTGCCCGCGACATCCACCTCCGGCGCATCGACGGAATGATCTACGGCGATTCCCCTGAAGACGGATTCGTTCGCGGCCGCGCATTCGCACACCCGATCTTGCGGATCGCGTTCACCGCCCCGCCCGGATTCCGCCTGCGCAACGCACCGGAAGCGGTGGTAGGCACGCATCCTTCGGGCGCCACGGTGCGCTTCGACGAGGCCAGGCTTGCAAATCCCTCGATCAGCACCTGGCGCTATCTGCGAGGTGTCTGGGCGTCGAAGGTGGCGCTGACCAGAATCGAAAGAACGCAAGTCGACGGTTTGGACGCAGTGGCCGCGAGCACGCGCGTCCACACTAGGTCGGGCGTGCGCGACGTCCGACTGGTCGCCATCCGCGCCGCGCCGACTCGGGTCTATCGCTTCTTCTTCGTGACGCTGCCGCGGCAGACCAGAGAGTTCTCGACTCCCTTCCGGCAGATGATCGCGAGTTTCAGGCGGCTTGGCGTGGCGCAGGCCGCCAACCTCCGCCCGCTCAGGCTGCGCGTCGTCGCGGTCGCGCCGGGCGATACCGTGGAATCGCTTGCGGCCCGTATGCCGTTCAACGACTTCCGCACCGAGCGGTTCCGCGTGCTGAACGGGTTGCGCCCAGGCGAGCGCCTGCAGCCGGGTCAACTGGTCAAGATCGTCACCGAATAGCGCGGGCCGGGCCCGAGTTTTCGGTTACTCCGCCGCCGCCTGCCAGCCGATCTCGGCGCGGAGCCGTGGCATGAGCTCGGTCGCGGTGAGCTCCATGTGGCGCCGCCACAGGTCCTTATGCACCCAGTCGTGATGCGAGATGATCAGGGTCTCGAAGGGGCCGGTTTCGTCGCGGAACTCCGCGATCTTCTTGGCCACCGTCTTGGGGCTGCCGGCGGTGACGATGGTGTCGATGCAGTATTCCGGCGTCACCTCGTCGTCCGGCATGTCGGGGTCCGACTTCAGCATGTGGACGAAGCCGCCGTGGCTGGTCACGCCAATGATGTACTTGAAGTACCAGTAAAATGCGTTGTCTTCGCGCCGGAGGTACTGGCGTGCCTCCTCGTCGGTCTCGGTGATCAGCAGGGTGCGGCCCGCTTTCCACTTCGAGGGGTTGGGAGCGAGCCCGAGCTTCTTGCGCTCGTCGAGATAGTCGCGCCAATGGCCCTTGAGCACGTCGTCTGGGACGAAGTTGGCGGAGATGAACAGCCAGTCCCGCTGAGCAGCCAGGCGGATGCTGCCTGAGCCCCGGCTCATCGCTGGAATCATCACCGGCGGATGGGGCTGCTGGTAGGGCTTGCCCATGGCGCCGACGCCGATGTCGGCCAGCACGTTATCCTTGATCTCGAAGTCCCAGTACTTGCCGTGGAACTCGTAGGGCGGATCCGAAGCCCAGATACCGTGGATCATGTCGATGGACTCGACCAACATCTCCATGCGGTCGAGGTCGGTGATCTTGAACATCTCGAAGTCGGGTGGCGTGGCGCCGGGCCCGATGCCCATCAGGAAGCGGCCCTCGGAGATGTGGTCGAACTGGGCGGCTTGGCCGGCCACGATCGCCGGGTGCTGGTAGGGCAGGCAGAGAACGCCGGAGCCGAACTTGATCCGCTCGGTCTGGGGCACCAGGGTGGCAAACAGCATGAGCGGCGACTGGATCGGCTCGGAGGGAAGCGCGAAATGCTCGCCGAGCCAGACCTCGTCGAAGCCGACCGCATCAGCGCACTTGATGATCTCGAAATCCTCCTTCAGCAGCGTGTGATAGCCCCGTCGAAAATCCTGGATCGGGTGCATGAACATGCCGAGCTTCATGGTGCGCCTCCCTGGCGGCGTTCCTAGCGCGTGGCTCTCATTATGGTGAGGCCGCGCGCCCGCGTGCAATGGGCGGGCGGTGGGCCTCACCCATTACCCGCCTTCCCAGAGCTTGAGCTCTTCCTCCGGCAGTGGGTCGAAGAATTCGTCGGTGATGACGGCTTTCCCCTTGAGAACGCCTGGGCGTCGCTTCCCTTGCGGCTTACAGGCCACGAGTCGGGCGACCGGCTCTCCGCGGCGGGCGATCACCACTTCCTCGCCGGCCTCAACCCGCGCGATCAGTCGGGATAGCTGGGACTTGGCCTGACTTACATTCACAAGGAGCGGGGGCATTTGGCTCTTCCTCTGGAGTATGGGTGTCAGTGGTCGTCGACGAGCTTGGGCAGGATCTCGGCCTCGGCGCGTTCCACGTCTTCGGGAAAATCGATCTCGATCCAGGGCAGGCCGGTTACGTCTTCGAAGCCGAAGGGCGGATTCGCGGCACGGATGACGGCAGCGACGGCATCCTCCATGGGGCGCTCGCTGCCACCCTGCTCAATCATCCGCTCGGCAGTTTCGACGAGCGTCTTCGCCATTCCCTCGCTAAGGCGAAAGAAGCCGACCGATTCGCCGTAGGGCTCGAGCGCGGGCTCGATGGTCTTGCCGAAATCGGCGGGTGCACCGTCAACGACGCCGACCTTGACCGGCTCGTCGCCCGGCTCGAAGGCGCGGTCCACCAGCAGGCAGTCGGCGTGGCGGGTCTCAACCAGGGGCGCGAGCACCCGGCGGTCGTAGAGCACGTCGCCATCCATCAGGAGGACCGGGCCGCCCGCCGTGAGCGCCTCGCGCACGCACCAGAGCGTGAGGATGCTGCCCTGCTCGTAGTCCGGGTTGTAGATGGTCGAGACATCGGTCTGGCCCAGCGCCCCCAGCGCTCGCTCGATGGCGAGGGCCTCATGGCCGATGCCGATGACCACCTCGCGCACGCCAAGCGCGGCGAGGATGGCGAGATGGCGTTCCAGCAGGGTGCGGCCGCCGAATTGCAACAAAATCTTGGGCTTATCGTGCCCCAGACGCCGGCCGACTCCGGCGGCGAGCATGATGGCGCGCATGGCGGAATGTCCGGCGTTGTCACGGCCCCGTTTCGGGCTATATGACGGCCCATGGTCGAACGCAAGATGGGCGAAAGCGACGAAGGCAGCGGCGAGAGCGCCGCGCCCACCAAGGCAAAGCCGCGCCTGGCCTGGGATCAGCGGCTTGCCCGCTGGATGGTGCGACCGCTGGTGCACACGCCGGTCACGCCCAATCACATCACCACGGTCAGGCTTCTTCTCGGGCTCGCAGCCTGCGGCCTCTTCGCCATGGGCACGCGGCCGGAGATCCTTTACGCCGCCGGGCTCTTCATGCTGTCCAACTTCGTCGATCACATGGACGGCGAACTGGCCAGGCTTTCCGGCAAATCCAGCCGCTTCGGGTATCACTACGACAACTACTCCGACGCCTTCATCCACGTGACGCTCTTCGTCTGCATCGGTATCGGCCTGCAGGACAGCTGGATCGGCAGCTGGGCGCCCTACCTGGGTCTGATCGCCGGGGTCTCGGTCTCGGCGCTTTTTCTCATGTTCTGGAGGATCGAGCAGCGCGCCGGCACGCGCCAGGCACGGCAGCCGATGTTCAAGGGGATTCACCTGGAGGACGTGATGTATTTCATCGGTCCCATTACCTGGGGCGGCGGCCTGATCGTGCTGCTGCTCGCCGGCGTCGCGCTGCCGCCCATCTACGTCGTCTGGCTTGCCTGGAAGGAGCGCGGATTGCTGTTCGGCAAGCCGCCGGAGGCCCCGTCATGACCACGCTCGTCACTGGCGCGACCGGCTTTCTCGGCTCTGCCGTCGCCCGCGCGCTGCTCGATGCCGGCCACGCGGTGCGCGTGCTGACGCGGCAGGGCGCCGATACGCGCAACATCGACGACCTCGACGTGGAGCGGGCGATCGGCGACCTCAACGACCGGGCTTCGCTGGAGCAGGCCGCGCGGGGCTGCGACACGCTCTTTCACGTGGCGGCCGACTATCGGCTCTGGATCCCCGATCCGCCGGCGATTTACCGCACCAACGTGGACGGCACACGCGATCTGCTGCGCGCTGCTGCCGCCGGCGGCGCCACGCGCATCGTTTACACGTCAAGCGTCGCTACACTCGGCCTCAACGCCGATCATTCGCCGGCCGACGAGGAGACGCCCGTGACCGAGGCCGCCATGATCGGCCACTACAAGCGCTCCAAGTATCTGGCGGAGGAAGCGGTGCGCGCGCTGGTCCGCGACGAGGGGGTGCCGGCGGTGATCGTCAACCCCTCTGCGCCCATCGGCCCGCGCGACATCAAGCCGACTCCCACCGGGCGGATCATCGTCGACTTCGCGACCGGACGGATGCCGGCCTATGTCGACACCGGCCTCAACGTGGTCCACGTCGACGACTGCGCCGCCGGCCATCTGCAGGCGCTGGAGCGTGGTGCCGTGGGGGAGCGCTACATCCTGGGCGGCGAGGACATGACGCTCCGTGAAATCCTGGAGTGCCTCGCGCGGCTCACCGGGCGCCCGGCGCCGCGCATCCGGCTCTCCCACCGGC
>JAJDVB010000056.1 GCA_022826345.1 Alphaproteobacteria bacterium | reverse complement strand
GACCTGCCAGCCGGCGTCGCGCAGCAGGGCCGCGATGCGCCGGTAGCCGTAACGGCCATACTGGCGGGCCAGCGCGATCATGTCCGCGACCAGGCGGTCCTCGTCGTCACGGCCGCGCGGAATGCGGCGCTGGGTCGAGCGATGCTGCCCCAGCACCCGGCAAGCGCGGCGCTCCGAGACCCCGAGCCGGTCGCAGACATGATCGATGCACTGACGGCGACGCGAGGGGCTTAGAAGTTTCCCCCCGCAGCCTCTTTCAGGATCTGCTTGTCCAGCGTCAGGTCCGAGACCGCACGGCGCAGCCGCTCGTTCTCCTTCTCAAGCTCCTTCAGACGGCGGAGCTGATCGCCGCTCATCCCGGCGTACTCCTTGCGCCACCTGTAGAAGGTAACCTCGCTGATCCCGAGCTGCCGGATCGTGTCCGCCATCGACAGGCCCTGCCCGTGCAGGACGTCTGCCTGCCTCAGCAGGTTCACGATCTCCTCAGGCTTGTAACGCTTCCTTGCCATCGTCGGTCCTCCTCTTTCCATAACCTAAGGGTGGACCAAATCGATAGAGGAGGATCATGTTGATCGGCGCGCGGGTTTGGTGCCGAGCGGTGCGGTAATCCATTGAACTTGCTGGATTGCGAGGACTTAACAAGATGTGCCTAACAACAGCCCGGCGATGCTGTTCCGCACGACCGAACGTCACTCGCATCGATTCGCGGCACCCACCATTTCCTCGTTCATATTTGGATCCTCGACCTCGTCTCGGATGGCTTTCGCAAATTGCCGCTGAAGGCTCCAGTTCGCGTTGCTCTCGGCGGAGCGTTGCCATCTGCGGCTCGGCAATCTCGAGCAACTCAGCGATCGTCGGAAAGAACTTCTGTGTCCTGATCCAGTGGCGAAAGGTGTTCTCCAGCACCTCGGAAGATACGTCGGAGAGTTCTTCGATCATGATCTCGGTCATGGTTTCGATGGCCGCCAATTCGGGGATCCTCACTACAGCGGCGAGCTTCAAGATCATCGCGGCAATCTCTTCACGTGGTGCGGAAGCTGCCCGCTCGCGAGCGATGGCCAAGCGACGGCGAACCTCGGCAGCTTGTGCCTCACTCAGCGACGGCGGAACGCTCTCGTGGTGCCCCCTCTGCAAGTAGAACGATCTTGTATCCTCGATTGAGTGAGGCGCATTCAGATCGCTCGGCCTCGTCCAACTTCCCTTGATGAAGTGCTCGATCGGCACCCCGTGCCACGGCGCGCTGTCTTTCAGCTTGCGAACTTCGGACTCGCGCTTGGCCTCCCTCGCCCGCATTTCCTCCATGAAGCTGTCCCATCGCGCGGTCCCCGGCTCGAGTGGTTCCTGGTCCGTGCATTTGTTCGGCGTCCTTGCGGACCCAGTTTCGCCAAGTCGCGGGCCAGTCGCACTTGACGCCCCGCTGTCCCGGCTGAGCGTGCCAGTAGTCTCTGAAGCGGTCTGCCGTTCGCTGAATGTGTCCATCGTTCAGGCCCTCCTCTCGGGCGAATTCGATATCGGCTTGGCTTGGTCGCCAATCAGCAGGGAGACGGGTGGCGCGGTCGTCGCGGTTGCGCGCCCTCTCTCCGGTTTGCTTCCGGTTAGAATCGGTTCCTTCCGGTTCGGCGGACTGTGTGTCCGGTGTCTTGGACTGAGAGTCCGGAGTGATGGACACAGAGTCCGGCGTCGGTGACACAGAGTCCGGTGTCGCGCGCGCTTCGCTGGACTTCGTGTCCGGCTTCGGCGGGAGGCTCAAGCGGTAGGCCTTGCCCCGGCCTCGAGCCCGGCGGGCGATCAGCCCGGCCGTCTCGAGCGTTTCCAGGTGCCGGCGCACCGATCGCTCGTTCATCTCGGTTTCAGCCGCGATGGTCTCGATCGCGGGGAACGGATCGGTACCGGTCTCGTCGTTGTGATGGTCGGCGAGCGACAGAAGCACGAGCTTCGTCATGGGCGAGCCAACACGCAGCCCGAAGGCCCAGGCCATCGCGCGAACGCTCATCGGCCGACCCCGGAATTGGGGTTGGACAACGCGCGGATTTCCTCAATGGAATCAATGCTCCCTCTTGGAGCGGTTGGACAATCTACAGCGTTGATTTTATTGGCAAACCCTACTCCCGTAGGGGTCACCATCACCCTGGTAAGAGTCTGAATTCAAATCTTTATTTCGTTAGCCACACGTTTTCTCATGCATGGCCTGCCAAAACCATCTAAAATGAATGACGGACATATTTTTTTGAACCGTTGATGATTAATGCATTGAAGGTCGATGTCTCACGTGTGCATCTGGAGTCATCGAGAAGGGGCTTGGTAACGACCCCTTCTACCCGGGTCGAACCCTCAAGCTCGAGCGAACCTAAACTCGAAATCGAACAAGGGGAAAAATAATATGAGCAAGAAGGTCGAATCTGAACCATCTACGCATGAGGGCAAGGGAGATGGTCATGCTTCAGTTACGGCAGCCTTAGTCCCGATTATGGTCTTCAAGAAAATCGAAGACGAAGGCAACAGTCTCGGTTACGACAAAATCGAGATACTGACCTTCAACTACGATGGTTCAGGATCTGCACTGGCCCTATTAGATGGAGAGCTAGGTTCGGTCGATAAGGATGAATTATCTTGCGTACTGTTCGGAGATCCAGGGAGCGGAGACAGATATTATGAGCTGACCGAGGGCTAGTCAGCCGACACTGAGATGAACTCAATAGTTTAGGTGTTGTACGCACAAAACAATAGATGGTGGAGCACATCCGTAACTAAATTCTTCCGATTGTGGGGACCTGTTAATCGAGTGCCATGACCTGGCCGACTTCGAGCGGAGCGCGATTCAACCGCTGTTGGCGAAGGCTAGGGGCGGCTCGATAGTGGATTAGGCGGTCCGGTCGCGGCCATGGTAGACCCGCCCCTCAGCACCGGCGACTCTTCGCGCATCGACGAGGACGCTGCATAGAATCCGGGTGGTGACGCCGGCCATGGGGCAGAAAACTCCGGCCCGAAGGGCTTCGCCTCCCCCGCAACGCAATCGAGGAACGGAACCATGCGCGTCTTCAGTGCCGAAGAGACCCGAGACCTGCTGCCGTTCGGCGCGCTGATCGAAGCGCTGCGGGAGATGTTCCGGACCGGCGCCAACGCTCCGTTGCGGCATCACCACGCCATCGCGCTCGACGGGCAGCCGGACGCGGCGCTGCTCCTGATGCCCGCGTGGAACCCGGCGGGCCTGGGCGGGGTCAAGATCGTGAACGTCAATCCGGGCAACGCAGCCGCCGGAATCCCCTCGGTGTCCTCGTCCTATCTTCTCTTCGATGCGAAGACCGGGCGGCACTTGGCGGCGCTGGACGGTGGCGAACTCACCGACCGGCGCACCGCCGCCACCGCCGCACTGGCGGCGAGCTATCTAGCGCCCGTGGACGCGCGCCGGCTGCTGGTGGTCGGCGCCGGGCGAGTCGCCGCCAACCTGGCCGATGCGTTTCGGGCGGTGCGTCCGATCGAGGACGTCACGGTCTGGAACGTCAATGCGGAGAACGCCGAAAGGCTGGCGCGAAGGCTGAACGGCGCGGGGTTTCGCGCGGCGGCCGCGACGGATCTCGAGGCCGCGGTCGCGGACGCCGACATCATCAGCTGTGCGACGCTGGCGATCGAACCGCTGATCGCAGGCGCGTGGCTCAGGCCTGGACAGCATCTCGACCTGATCGGCAGCTTCAGGCCCCACATGCGCGAAGCCGACGACGCTGCGGTGCGCCGCGCGCGCGTCTACATCGATACGGACGGAGCCTTGAAGGAGAGCGGCGACATCATCGGGCCGATCCGGTCCGGCGCGCTGACGGAGGATCGGATCGCCGGCGACCTGGCGGGCCTCTGCCGGGGAACCGTGGCCGGCCGCGGCGGCGAACAGGAAATCACGCTCTTCAAGTCCTCCGGATCCGCGCTCGCGGACCTCGGGGCTGCGACTCTCGCCCATGCGAATTTCGGGGAGGACGCATGACCGGCGGCAATAGGCCCGATATCTGGTTGACTAGTGTCGACAGACACCATACATATGACGCGTGATCAGGTCCTTTCGGCATCGCGGTTTGAGGGAGCTATACGAGCGGGGTCGTTCAGCGAGGGTGGCTCAGCAGCATGTCGGGAAACTCCTGCGAATTCTGACTGCCCTGGACCAGAGCTGCGGTCCCGAAGGAATGGACATTCCCGGCTTTCGGCTTCATCCGCTCAAGGGCCGCCTACAGCGGCATTATGCTGTATCCGTCTCCGCCAACTGGCGGGTGACGTTCCGGTTCGAAGACGGACACGCCTTGGATGTCGAGTATCTGGACTATCATTAGGAGAGCAAGCGATGGCTATGAAGACCCCCGTCCATCCCGGCGCCATCGTTCGCGAGGATTGCCTGAAGCCGTCGGGCCTCTCCGTCACCGAAGGCGCGAAGCGGCTCGGCGTCGGGCGCCAGACGCTTTCCAACCTGGTGAACGAAAAGGCGTCCGTCTCCATCGAGATGGCCTACCGGCTGTCGAAGGCCTTCGGCTCGACACCGGAGACGTGGCTCGGCATGCAGTTGGCCTTCGACCTCGCGCAGTCCCGCCACCTGGAGCAGACGATACAGGTTGAGCGAGTCGAAGCCGCGTAGTGTTCCGCTCGAGAAGTATCTATCCATGAGCGGGGCGCCCCACCACGTCATGGCCGGATTTATTCCGGCCATCCACGTGTTTGCCCGGCGACGGGTGGGCCTTGATGAGAGAGATGCCCGGATCAAAGTCCGGGCATGACGATGTGTGGGAGAGATTGGGGCGTAGAGTGGGCGCGTCGTCTCAGACCGTGGGGGTCACCACAGTCAACCGCCCTCTCCGTCCCGCTGCGCCCGTGCGGCGATGAGGCCGAGCCAGGCGTCGCCCACGCGGTAGCAGAAATCGTGCGAGGCGAAGTGGTGGAGCTGCAGCTGGTGCGGCAGCGCGTCCGGCAGCGTGGGATAATGAGTGGGCACGATTTCGTCGGAGATCGAGACCCAGTGCGTCATCATCTCCGGCGTCACCTCGAAGTGGGGCTGGAAGGAATAGGTCGCGGCCCCGATCCGGAAAGCCTGGTTGGGCACCTCCTCGCCCACCATGAGCCGGGTGGCACCCTCGGGAATGTCGAAGGTCTGGCTGTGGAACTCGGCGAGGTGGACGGGATTGTCGAAACCCTGGCCGAGCAGCGGGTCGGTCTCCGCCGCCTGCGTCAGCCGGATCGGCACGAAGCCCACCTCGGGCACATCCACGTCGTAGCAGCGCCCGCCGAAGGCGCGCGCGACGATCTGCGAGCCGAGGCAGACGCCGAGCACCGGCTTCTCCGCCTCGGTGAAGCGCCGCACCAGCGCCGCCGCATCCTCGAGCCAGGGATGCTCCTCCACGTGGCCCGCGTGCATGGCGCCCCCCATGAGGAGGAAGCCGTCGTAGCCCGAGTCGTCCTCGGGCAGCCGGTGGTCGGCATCGAGGTGCGGCATGCAGGCCTCGAAGCGGACGCCGCGCCGTGCCGCCGGTTCCTCCAGATAGCCCGGCCCGGAGTTGTCGTGGTTCTGCAGGAGGAGGATACGCACCGGCGTTCAACCTTCGCGCCAGAAGCGCTTGAAGCTCTCTGCCGTGACATCGGGGTCGCGGCAGAAGTCGATGATCGCCTGCTCCTTCCTGGTGACCTCCACTGCTGCCTCCAGGATCTGCGGCACCAGCTCGGGCGGGACGACGACGGCGCCGTTCACGTCGGCATGGATGAGCGTGTCGGTGCGGGCATAGAGCCCGGCGACGTTGACCTCGCAGTCGAAATCCACCCGGTGATAGTCGGCCCGGTTGGGGCGGATGCCGCCGTGCAGAACTTGAAAGCCCTCGGCCATGCCGGCCACGTCGCGAACGGCGCCATTGGTAACGAGGCCGATGCAGCCGAGCGCACTGTGCATGAAGCTCATCACCTCGCCGAAGAGCGCGTTGGTGGCGGCGTGGGGCGTGTCGCCGTCCTGCACCACGACGATGCGGGGCTCGGGCCCGGCGGCGACATAGTCGAACCAGGCAAGATCCTGCGCCTTCTCGGTCTCGGCATCGAGGCCGCCGGGTTCCAGCGTGCGATAGAGCGTGGTGCGCGCGAAGCCCACCATCGGCGGCAGATCGGGGCGCGCGCAGTGGAGCGTCGCCTTGGTCGAGCGCCCCGCCGCCTCCGGCGCGATCGCGAGCAGCGCATTGCAGATGGTGGGCGTGTCGTAGCGGCCGAGCGCCGCGAGATCGATGTCGGTCATGCGGTCCTCCCCGCCCCCTCTTAGCCGCCGCACCGCGCGGTGACAACGTGCGCGGCCTTGCGCGCGGCGTCACCCGCCGCCACCATCGGGCAAACCAAGGGGTGACGCGCATGAGCATCAAGATCGAGTGCATCCTCGACTGCGGGAACCACCTGGGCGAAGGCCCGGTGTGGGACGTCGACGAAGGCCGGCTCTACTGGGTGGACGGCACTGGCCGCCGGGTCGGCAAGCCCGAGCTTTGGCGCATGGACCCGCGCACGGGCAAGGTCGAGAACTGGACCCTCGGCGAGCACGATGTCGGCGCGATGGCGCTGCGTGCCGGCGGCGGTGCGGTGATGGCGCTCGACGACGGCTTCTACTTCTTCGACTACGACAAGGCGGAGATGGAGCTGATCACCAAGGTCGACGAGGACCAGCCGCGCACCCGACTCAATGACGGCAAGTGCGACCGGCGCGGGCGCTTCTTCGCGGGCGGCATGGACGACAAGGAGGAGCTCACCATCTGCGGCCTCTGGCGGCTCGACCCTGACCTCAGCGTCACCAAGGTGGACGGCGGCATCATCTGCACCAACGGCCCGTGCTGGAGCCCGGACGACAGGACCTTCTACTTGGCCGACAGCTTCCAGGACGAGTTCTGGGCCTACGACTACGACATCGAGACTGGCAGCCTCTCCAACAAGCGGGTGTTCGCCTCGACCAAGGACGACGCGGGCGTCGCCGACGGCTCGACGGTGGACGAGGAGGGCTGCCTCTGGAACGCGCAGGTGATCGGCGGCGAGTTGTTGCGCTACGCGCCGGACGGCTCGGTGGAGCGCCGCATCGGGATGCCGGTGAAGAACGTCACCAGCGTGATGTTCGGCGGCGACGACCTCGACGTGCTCTACGTCACCTCCATGGCCCGCGTGCAGCACCCGGCGGTGCACGACATGTTCGCGGTGGAGGCCAAGCCGCAGTTCCTGGCCGGCGGCCTGTTCGCAGTCACCGGCCTCGGCATCCGGGGCATCCCAGAGCCCCGTTTCGCGGGGTAAGCGGCGCCTGAATTATCGGGCGCTATTGCGCGCCAACGCCGGCACTGCCGATTGTAATCACGACCCATTGTATCTATAATATAGATACTCAAGGAGGATCGTTCATGGGCGCGCATCTGCATGTTCGGAAGTGGGGGAGCAGCCTAGCCGTGCGCATCCCCAAGGCCATCGCCGAGCAGTGGGGAGTCTCTGAGGGCTCTGCCATAGAAATGGCTTCGCAGGGCGACCGCGTTGTGCTGCGAAAGAGACCCTACGATCTCGCCGACTTATTGAGCCGCATTACCGACGACAACTTGCATCCCGAGCAAGACACAGGCGAGCCACAGGGCAATGAGCAATGGTAGACACAGGGTATGTCCCGGACACGGGGCATATCGTATGGCTCGCGTTCTCGCCCCAAGCCGGACATGAACAGGCTGGGCACCGCCCCGCCCTCGTGCTGAGCCCGCAGAGCTACAACGGAAAGACCGGGATGGGACTGTTCTGCCCCATCACCTCCAGGGTGAAGGGATATCCCTTCGAAGTCGCACTTCCCGCCGCCGGTCGAGTGACTGGCGTCGTCCTTTCCGACCAGATCAGGAGCCTGGACTGGCGGGCCCGTCACGCCCGTTTCGCGACCGATGCGCCGCCGGAAGTGGTCAGCGACGTGCGGGAGAAGCTGTCCGTGCTCTTGGGTTAGAAGGGTCGGAATGCACTTCGCCGGGTGAGCGGCGCCGGGTTCAAGTCTTGCGAATAAAATTGTCGGCGTAGGACTTGGGCCGGATGGGGCGCGACTGCGGCTCGTCCACCACGTAGGCGAGGCCCTTGCGCTTGGCGTAGGCGATCGCCTGCTGCTTGGTCGCGAAGCTCAGCGCGATCTGCTGGGTGGTGTCGTCCGAGCCCGTCCAGCCCATGAGGCTGTCCACCGCGCGCTGCCCGCGCGGCGCGTGCTCAAGCACCCAGCGGCTGGTCTTCGCCCGGCCCGACTGAGTCGCCGTCTTCGCCGGCCTGTAGATACGCACCTCCATCGCCCGGCCTCATAGCGCGGTGGGGCGATGGCGGCAAGCCTATGCCGAAGCGCTGGGACGCGCGCCGACCTCGGCGAACCAGCGGGCGACGTTGGCGCAGTCCTCCGGAATCTCGATCTCGGCGCGCTTGGAGAAATCGATCGTGATGAACGCCGTGATGTCGGCAATCGAGAACCTATCGCCGGCGAGATGGCTGCTCTCCGCCAGCCGGCCGTCGAGCTTGGCGAAGAAACGACCCATCAACTGCCTTCCGCGCTCGGCCAGCGCCGGAATCTGGGGCACACCGCCCGTCACGCCGGCCACCCCGCGGTCCTCGAACATGGGCGCACTGTTGCGCAGCGCGTCGACGGCCGCGAGATAGCCCTCGAGCTCCGCCCGCCGGTTCCACATCTCGATGACCGCCTTCTCCTTGGCGTCGCGGCCCATCAGGTTGGGCTCGGGATGGGTCTCCTCCAGGTAGCGGCAGATCGCCACCGACTCGCCGAGGCTGGTGCCGTCGTCGAGCACCAGCGTCGGCACCACGCAGTTGGGGTTCACGGCGCGGTACTCGTCGGTGAACTGCTGCCGCTCGCGGGTGTTGATCTGGACGGAGGGGATCTCGATCCCCTTCTCGGCGATGAACATGCGCACCCGGCGCGGGCCGGGCGCGAGCGAAAACTCGTAGAGCTTCATCTAGTGGTTCTCCCTGGTTTGCCGCCGCTGCTCAGAGCGTCTTCCAGTCGACCGACTGCTCGTAGGCGTGTGCGGCGCGGTAGATCGTCGCTTCGTCGAAGTGCCTGCCGATCAGCATGAGGCCGACGGGCAGGCCGTCGTTCAGCCCGCACGGAATGGTGAGCGCTGGGTGGCCGGTGATGTTGTGGCAGGCGGTGTTGGTCAGCATCTCGTGGGCGCGCTGGATGTAGAGGTCGATCGGCGCATCTGCCGGCGCAAGGGGCGTCGCCACGATGGGCAGCGTCGGCATGACCAGCACGTCGCATTCGCCGAGCGCCCGGTCGTAGGCCGCACGAATGCGCCGCGCGATGTTCTGCGCCTTGCCGTAGTAGCGCCCGCCGTACTGGTTCAGCATGTACTGGCCGAGCAGGATCGCGTACTTGAGCGTGTGCGGGAACTCGTCCGCGCGCTCGCGCCAGCGGGCGTAGCGGTCGATCAGGCTGGTGACGAATAGCCCCTTCCAGTTGGTGCCGAAGCCGTTGCCGTTGATCATGAAATCGACCGTGCCCTCGAGCCCGATCGGGGTCCAGACGGCGCCGCTGACCAGGTGCTCGGGGATATTGATCTCGCGGACGGTGGCGCCGATGGCCTCGTACTGGGCGATGGCGGCGCGGACCGTCTCGTCCACGGCGGGATCCGAGTTGGGGTGGCCGAAGCCTTCCGTCACCACGCCGACGGTCATCCCCGCCGCGCCCTGTCCGAGCGCGGCCGTGTAGGACGGGACCTCCGGCACGCCGATCTGGCGCGGGTCGAGCCCGTCCACGCCTGCGATCGCCTCAAGCAGAAGCGCGTTGTTGGCGACGGTGTCGGTCATCGGCCCGACGTGGTCGATGGTGAGCTCGATTGGCATGACGCCCGTGTAGGGCACGAGGCCATGGGTGGGCTTGAGCCCGACGATGCCGCACATCGATGCGGGGATGCGAATCGAGCCGCCCTGGTCGCCGCCGATCGCCATCTCCACGTCGCCGGCCGCGACCACCGCGCCGGAGCCCGACGAGGAGCCGCCTGAGGTGTAGCCGTGCTTCCAGGGGTTGTGGACTGGGTTGCCGGTGGCGTTGGTGTGGCTCGCGCCGGAGAAGCAGAGGTACTCGCACGCGGTCTTGCCCGCGATCTCGCCGCCCGCGTCCAGGATGCGGCTCACGACGGTGGCATCCACCTCCGGCACGTAGCCTTCGAGGACCGAGGCGCCGTTCATCATCGGCACGCCGGCGACGCAGACGTTGTCCTTGATCGCGACCCGCTTGCCGGCGAGCTTGCCGCCTGCCGCACCCTTGATCGCGGTCTTCCAGTACCAACCGTTGTGCGGATTCTCCTCGCCCGTGGGCCGGTGGCCGGGGACGCGCGGGTATCTGACCTCGGGCAGCTCGTCCGCCATTGAATCCACGACGCCATAACCCGCGAGCATGGGCTGCATCGCCGCGAGATATTGGGCGGCCTCATCCTCCGAGAGGCTCATGCCGAGCTGCGTGCCGACCTCGACGATCTGGTCGGTGGTGGGTGCCTTGATCGCCATCGCTGCCCTCCCCTCGCCGCCCGATCAAGAGTCGGCTTCGGCGTCAATTATTCAATCAAATAAGCTGGTTATGAGAAATTGGGTTCGTTTTGTAATTTTGAGTTCTTCACCGCGGCCGGCCTCCGCCCTAGGCCGTGGCTTCCACCGCCGGCGTGCCGTAGAGCTGCCGGGCGCGGACCTCGAAGGCGCGCACCATGCGGTCCACGGCCTCGGCGAAGAGCGCGCTCATGACGCGCTTGAGCAGCCTGGAGCGGAACTCGAAATCGACGAAGAAATCGACCTCGCAGCCGTCCGTGCGCTCCCTGAAGCGCCAGCGGTTGACCATGTAGTGGAACGGCCCGTGGGTGTGGTTCACCTCGATCCGGTGCTCGTCGCGGTGAAGCTGCATCCGTGAGCCGAAGCGCTCGCGGAGCATCATGAAGCCGATCAGCATGTCGGCCTCCACGATGCCGGGCTCGCCGGGCTCGCGCCGGGTCACGCGGGTGCCCAGGCACCAGGGCAGGAACTCGGGGTAGCGCTCGACCTCGGCCACCAGATCGAACATCTGGGCCGAGCTGTAGGGCAGGAAGCGACGCTCGGCGTGCTGCGGCATGGGCGCGCCTTCAGGCGTCGGCGGGGGCAGCGGCCGGATCGGCGGCGAGCTTGGCCTCGCGGTTGGCCCGCAGGGTCTGGAAATCGTCGCCGGCATGGTAGGAGGAGCGCGTGAGCGGCGAGGACGAGACCATCAGGAAGCCCTTAGCGTAGGCCAGCCGCTCGTACTCGCCGAACTCGTCCGGCGTGACGTAGCGCATCACCTCGTGGTGGCGCTCGGTCGGGCGCAGGTACTGGCCGATGGTGAGAAAGTCCACGTCGGCCGAGCGCAGATCGTCCATCACCTGGAGGATCTCGCGGCGCTCCTCGCCGAGGCCCACCATAACGCCCGACTTGGTGAAGATCGAAGGATCGCGGCGCTTAACGGTGTCGAGCAGGCGGAGCGAGTGGTAGTAGCGCGCGCCGGGGCGCACCTCGGTATAGAGGCGCGGCACCGTCTCCAGATTGTGGTTGTAGACGTCGGGCTTCGCGTCGGTCACCGCCTCGATGGCGCCCGGCTTGTTGCGGAAGTCGGGCGTCAGCACCTCGATGGTGGTCTCGGGCGCGGTCCCGCGCAGCCGCTCGATGCAGCGCACAAACTGGAAGGCTCCGCCGTCGTCGAGGTCGTCCCGGTCGACCGAGGTGATGACCACGTGGTCGAGGTCGAGCGCACCCACCGCCAGTGCCAACTCGTCCGGCTCGTGCGGGTCGAGCTGGTCGGGCCGGCCGGTCGCGATGTTGCAGAAGGCGCACGCCCTGGTGCAGACCGAGCCCAGGATCATCACCGTCGCATGGCCCTTGGCCCAGCACTCGCCGATATTGGGGCAGGCCGCCTCCTCGCACACGGTGTTGAGCCGGTGCGTGCGCATCAGCTTCCGCGTCGCATTGTACTCGGGCGAGGTCGGCGCCTTGACCCGGAGCCAGCGCGGTTTGGGCTCGCGGTCGCTACGCGACGTCAGCGGTGTGACCTGCGACTCAGCCATCGACGGCTCCTCGGCTTCCCGCCTAGATGTGGATGACGCGCCCATATGCGTCAAGCACCGATTCGTGCATCGCCTCGGATAATGTGGGGTGCGGGAAGATGGTCTCGACGAGGTCGGCCTCGGTGCACTCCAGCGAGCGGGCGACCGTGTAGCCCTGGATCAGCTCGGTCACCTCGGTGCCGATCATGTGGGCGCCGAGCAGCTCGCCGGTCGCCTCGTCGAACACCGTCTTGACCATGCCCTCGGGCTCGCCGAGCGCGATGGCCTTGCCGTTGCCGATGAAGGGGAAGCGCCCGACCCTGACCGTGTGACCCGCCTCCTTCGCGGCGGCCTCGGTGAGACCGACCGAGGCGACCTGGGGCCGGCAATAGGTGCAGGCCGGCACGCGGCTGGTGTCCAGCGGGTGAACCCCCTCCACGCCCGCGATCTTCTCCACGCAGAGCACGCCCTCGTGGCTGGCCTTGTGGGCGAGCCAGGGCGGCCCTGTGACATCGCCGATGGCGTAGACGCCGGGCTCGCCGGTCGCCATCCAGGGGTCGGTCTGAATGTGGCCCTTCTCGACCACCACGCCGGTGCCCTCCAGCCCGATGTCCTCGACGTTGCCGACGATGCCGGCGGCGAGGATCGCGCGGTCGAAGGTGGCGTCCTGCGCCTTGCCGTCCGCGGTCTCGATGGCGGCCTGCACCGCGCCGCCGCTCGCCGCGAGGCTGGTCACGCGCGCGCCGGTATGGATGGTCATGCCTTGCGTTTCAAAGGCCTTGAGGGCGGCAGCCGAGATTTCCTCGTCCTCCACGGGCAGCACGCGCGGCAGGATCTCGACCACGGTGACGGCGCTGCCGAGGTCGGCGTAGAAGCTCGCGAACTCCATGCCGATGGCGCCGGCGCCGATCACCAGCAGCGAGGCCGGGTGTGCGCGCGGCACCATCGCCTCCTTGTAGGTCCAGATCATCTCGCCGTCGGGCTCCAGCCCCGGCAGCACCCGTGCGCGCGCGCCGGTGGCGAGGATGATGTGGGCGGCACGGATCGTCTCGGCCGCTCCGTCCTCTTTGATGACCTCAAGGGCGCCGGCGCCCGCGAGCCGGGCGTGGCCTTCGATCACCGTGATCCCGTTCTTCTTCATCAGGTAGGCGACGCCGCGGGAAAGCTGGTCCGCGACCTTGCGCGAATAGGCGACGACCTTTTCGATATCCACGCTCACGTCGCCGACGCTAATGCCGAAGTCGCCGAGCCGGCCGAGGGTGTGGCGCAGCTCCGAGACCCGGAGCAGCGCCTTGGTCGGGATGCAGCCCCAGTTGAGGCAGATTCCGCCGAGGCGCTCGCGCTCGACCACGGCGGTCTTCAGGCCGAGCTGGCTCGCGCGGATCGCCGCGACGTAGCCGCCGGGTCCGGTGCCGACGATGACCACGTCAAAGGACGGATCGGCCATGATGTCCTCCGGTCTGGTAAGCGTGAGGGGCCGGTGCGACCGGCCCCGGCTAGAGAAGCATGGTGAGCGGGTCTTCGATCAGGCCCTTGAGCGCCTGCAGGAACCGGGCGCCGAGCGCGCCGTCGACCACGCGGTGATCGACCGAGAGCGTGCACGACATCATGGTGGCGACGGCGAGCGCGCCGTCCTTGACCACGGGCCGCTGCTCGGCGGTGCCGACGGCGAGGATCATCGACTGCGGCGGGTTGATGATCGCCGAGAACTCCTTGATGCCGTACATGCCGAGGTTGGAGACGCTGAAGGTGCCGCCCTGGTACTCCTCCGGCGCGAGGCCCATGGGCTTGGCGCGGGCGCGCCCGGCGAGCTCCTTAACCTCGGCCGAGATCTCGGCCAGCCCCTTGCCGTCGGCATTGCGCACGATGGGTGTCACCAGCCCGTCCTCGATGGCGACGGCCACCGAGACATCCGCGCTCGCGTATTGGCGGAGCGCGCCGTCCACCCACGACGCGTTGGCAGCCGGCACCTTGCGCAGCGCGAGCGCCGCGGCGCGGATGACGAAGTCGTTGACCGAGAGGGTGTAGGCGTCCGAGCGCTCGTTGAGTTGGGTGCGAGTCTCCAGCAGTGAGTCGACCTCGCAGTCGACGGTCAGATAGAAGTGCGGGACCTCGCGCTTCGCCTCTTGCAGCCGCTGCGCGATGACCTTGCGCATGGTGCTGGCCGGTGCGTCCTGGTAGGCGGCAGGCGCAGCAGGCACCGCTGCCGGCGCTGCGACAGGTGCCACTGCCGCGGGAGCAGGCGCGGCGACCGCAGGCGCGGCCGCTGCGGCTGCGATCGCCGCCTCGACATCAGCCTTGACGATGCGCCCGTTGGGGCCGGTGCCGGCGATGGCCTCCAGCGCAAGGCCGGCCTGCTTCGCCATGCGCCGCGCCAGCGGGCTCGCGAAGATGCGTGCGCCGGGCTCGCGGGCGGGCGCAGGCGGTGTCGCGCCGTTGCCGCCGGGCGATGGT